>CAYSCH010000027.1:41010-43369 GCA_964429355.1 uncultured Planctomycetaceae bacterium
ACTCGGCAGAGCGGCTGGTTGGATACGGCCCTTGGATTTCTTGGAACTCATGGTTTCATTCTACTCGCGTCGCGGGCCGAGGAACCATCCCAATCCCCATGCGTTCGGTCTCGAGGTTGATCCCGATCTAAACAGTTCAAACGGGCTGTGAAACACGGATGGTCCGATGCTCCGTTGTCCAACCGCTGCGAACCCAGGCACTTGAGGCCGCGGATGAGGATCCAGTCGACGCGATCGTTTTCTTCAACTCCCCCTGCCCTGATGGCGTCCACGGCACCCGATTCGGTGAGAAAACGATCCACTTGTGGATCGCCGGGCGGGGTATTAAGGTCTCCCAGCAGAATGGCGGGCGGCTCCAGCGACCCGAACAGCTTGAGCACGGCTTCAAGCTGAGTCTTCCGTTCCCGCTGGTCGGATCGAGCCACGTGGGTGATGAGCACCGTGAGTTCCCCGTCTGGCCCGTTGATTCGCGCCAGAAGCATATTCCGGCAGCTTCGATCGTACCGTCGAGGAAGGGGGATGCGTTGCCAGCCCAGCAGGCGGCCGCGGGTGATCAGGCCGTTTCCAAACCGCTCGATTCCAAACCATTGCGTTTCCGCAGGCGCGAAGACAAGGCTCTCGTCCGGTAGCCCGCAGAGATCGGCCAGTTGCGAGGCCTGATCCTGCGGATCTGACCAAGGTGAGCCGTGGACTTCGTTGAGGCCCACAATCTGAACACCGTCAAGACATTCTGCGACACGAACTGCGTCTTGCTGCCCGTCGCGCCCCTTGCAGCCGTGGATGTTGAACGTGGCGACCTGGAATTCGGCCGGCAACCGGGCGTCGTTTTCATGGTAACGATCTACTCCCCCGCCGTCGGGGCCGGTCGGCATCCGCCGCTCTCCCAACCCCAAGACCACGATCAGAAGCAGGCTCAGCCCGCCCAGAAACAGGAGGATTCGACCAGGAAATCTCATGTTGCCTCTCCTGGGCAAAAGGGCTACCATCTCACCCTCGCCCATGGGTCAAACCCGGTCGCAACGCGCTACGGGCCGTCTGGGCCGACGCCGAACGGAGCCTGTGCTTTGCGACAGACGCCTCATGAAAAAGGGGAGATGGCCTGATGTTCGACGTTTCGACGATCACCGGACTTCATCGTACCACGGTTCGACGCTGGCACCAGCAAGAGATCGACATACCTTACGAGGGATTCCTCGAACTGATCTGTCTGGAGCACGAGCAGAATTTCCGGTTGTGGCACCAGGAGGATATGGCCAGAAACCCGGAGGCGGGCAGCGCCGAGATCGCCGAAGTGAAGAGGGCGATCGACGGCCACAACCAGCGTCGCAATGATTTGATTGAAAGAATCGACGATTGTCTTATCGCGATGTTGGCTGATGCCGGGAGGCGGCCGGCGCCCGATGCTCGCCAGCACACGGAAACGCCGGGCAGCGTGGTCGACCGCCTGTCGATCATGTCCCTGCGGATGTTCCACATGCAGGAGCAGATCGATCGCGACGATGTGGATGAGACCCATCGCGAAAAAGTGCGGACAAAACTGCGGATGTGTCAGCAGCAGTATGCCGACTTGTCACACTCCCTTGAGCTCCTGTTCGAAGACCTGGTTGCCGGCCGCGCGCGGCTCAAAGTCTATCGTCAGATGAAGATGTACAATGATCCGACCCTCAACCCCTGTTTGTACGGGGCAAAGAAGCCGGCCGCTTGATCGTACCTGAACGGTCGCATGAGTGAGCCGGATGGTCGACCTCCCCGCCAGGCACCAAGGACGTGGTGGACTGTGCAGGTTTCTGGGGGCGTGTTCGAACCGGTTGCCCCGATCCGCCGCCTCCAACCGAATACCGGACCGCGCCAAGAAAACAAAAAGCGGCGGCCCATCCTGAGGATGAAGCCGCCGCATCGTATCTGAACCAGGCCCGTCACTCGCATCTGGCGAGGGAGGGGAGGTCGATTGTCAGGCCTTAGGCCTTCTTCTCCGGGGCCGGGGCGGGAGCAGGCGTCGGGGCCGCTTCTTCCACGGCGGGCTCGGCCGAAATCGCGGCGTCGCAGCCGCATCCAGCTTCACAGCCGTTGCTGCAAGGATCGCAGCACACCGGAACCGGGCAGCAAACCTTCACCGGAACCTGCTTGCATACCACGCGGGGCACGCAGCGGGTAACGGTGTATGGAACCTGCTTCGGAACCATCCGGACACAGTTCACCGTCTTGGTGTACTGGACTGGCTTGCAGACCGTGTAGGGAACCTGCTTGACGCACTTCTCGGCAACCATCCGGCAGACGCGGTAGCAGATTTCCTTCTCGCACACTTCGGGCACCATCTTGCAGACCTTGTAGGTGCAGGTCTTCACGCATTGCTCGGGCA
>CAYSCH010000028.1:0-876 GCA_964429355.1 uncultured Planctomycetaceae bacterium
CTACAACCATCAGAAGGTCGTCATTCCCTTTGATTTCGTCTCGGAATTTGACGAAGGACGCTACGGCGGCAAGATCGGCGACATGATCGTCACGAAGATCCAGAAGCAGGGAACGTTTGCCGTGCCCGACGCGATCGATATTCGTGACCTCTGTGCCCAGCGGGATGTGAAGATCACACCCGATACGCCGCTGCAGGAGATTCGACGGGTGCTCCGCGATCTGTTCGATGCCCAGATCGCCATCTGGGGAAGCTGCGAGCGCGTGACTGGTCAGGAGTGGGACGTCTACGATCTGACTATCAAATGCGCCGATTTTTCCGAGGGGCTTGAGCCAACAATGCTCTATGAGAAGATCAATGTGCGGACCAAGACGGTGAGCGAGATTCCCCACCTCTACGTTGCCGAAATGCTCGACAAGCTCTACGGGCGCGAGCCCGGCGGCCCGGCCGCCGTCGATCCGTTCGCCGAACAGAATTGGCTCGACAATCCCAGCCTGGTCGAGAACGGCGACTTCGAAACCGGCACACGCGGCGTGCCCAACGGCTGGGACGATCGCGGTGGCCAGGAGCGTCAGCCCCTCGGCAACCTCGTCCAGTGGACCACCGAATCCGGCAAGACCGGCAACCGCGTGATTCGCTTCGCGTTCGACGCCAGCGTTGGTGACGGCTTCGGAGTGATGTATTACAGTAAGCCGTTCCCCGTCGAAGAAGGCGCGAAGTATCGCTTCCAGTGCCGCTATCGAACCAACGGACCGGCCGTCAAGGTATTCATCAAGTGCGGCGAAGAAATGGGGGGCGACTACAAGCCGGCAAACGCGATGAGCCCTGCGCGTGACCACCTGGGGCAGTCAGGAGAGCCGGAATACATTCCCCAGTT
>CAYSCH010000028.1:886-13970 GCA_964429355.1 uncultured Planctomycetaceae bacterium
GAACCTCAAGGGGGCAAAGAACGAGTGGCATACCCATACCCAGGATTTCACGCCGAAACACACAAAGTACACGCCGCGATGGGGCCGCGTCATGCTCTACTCCTATCTCGGTGCGGGCGTGGTTGAATTCGACGACATCGTCGTCAAGCAGATCGTGCCCGCTTCGGCCAGCGACCGCAAGAAGGAACTCCGCCACTCGCAGGACAGCTCGGTGACCATCAAAGAAATGGAAGAGAACGAGCGCCGAGCCCGTGAAGCTGGCCAGCGGCCGAAGGAGTGAGGCCCCGAAGGGAATCGTGGATCAGGCTTGGCCGGTTGTGTCTGGCGACATGGTCCGGCTCATTCACTAAGCCTGACCTGCATGGAAATTGCCTGCTCGGGTCAGTAGATTGGGCAGACATAACCTGACCCACGCGGTCACAACAAGACCCTCCCCATTGAACGGATCGGACCATGACACGCCTCGTCGTTCCTGCCTTGCTCGTCCTGGCCGTCTGGCAGTCACCTGCCCGCTGCCAGGACAAGTCGCTCGAAGCCGGATGGAACAATCCGCCGATTGAGGCCCGAACCCGGTGCTTCTGGTGGTGGCTCAACGGAAATGTCACCAAGGATGCGATCACGCGGGATCTGGAGGCGATGCGCGCCCAGGGGATGGGGGGCGGATTGCTGATCGATGCGGACGGGTCCGGTCAACGGGGCAATCAAATGGTGCCGGCGGGCCCGATGTTCGGTTCCACCCCCTGGCGGGAGCTGATGGTCCACGCCGTCAAGGAGGCCGATCGACTGGGCCTCGAGTTGTGCCTGGCCATTCAAAGCGGCTGGAACCTTGGCGGCCCCGACATCACACCGGAAGAAATGGCCAAACAGGTCACCTGGTCGGAACTGACCGTGAGTTCGCCCGGCCGTCTGACGCAGCCGCTCCCGCAGCCACCGAGCCGATTTGACTACTACCGGGACATCGCCGTGCTGGCAATTCGCGTCAAGGAATCGGCTGAGAAGGAGGCGACGCCGACCTTTATCCTTAGTTCCAGCGGTGACCAGGAATCGCGTTCGGCCATGGCGGCTGTCGACGGGGATGAGTCGACCTATTGGGTGTCGCAGGGGGGAAAGCCGGGCGAGGGCCCCGCCAAGAACAAGGCGGAATGGCTCGCGGCAACATTCCACGAACCGGCCATTGTCGCCGCAGTGCGGATTCTGGGCAGAATGGATTATGGACCGAAACGCTGCCGTCTGCTCGGCTTGAAGGATGGAAAGAGTCTCCAGGCCCTTGCGGAAGAGTTTTCTGTCGAGAATGGGAAGGCGCTGACCTTCGCGTTCGATCCGGTCCAGTCGCGGCAGTTTCGCCTGGAGATCACCGATTCCTACGACCCTCGTTTCCCCGACACGCCGCGGAATGTCCAGGTTTGCGAACTGGCGCTGCTCGATGCGGCCGGTCGTCCCCACAAGCCGCAGTCGATGGCCAGCTCTATTCGCGATTTGAACGCGAAATCGATGTTCCGCGAACTTGGAGGCTCTGCGCCCGACTGCCGCCCGTTGCTGCTGGATATCCCTGCCACGGACGGCGAAGAAGACGCAGCGGTGGCCGATGTGGTCAATCTGTCCGAGCACCTCGGCCGGGATGGCAGACTCGACTGGGAGGTCCCCGGCGGTACGTGGACCATCCTGCGATTCGGCTACACGCCCACCAATTCGCAGGTCTCCACCTCCAGCGGCCAGTGGCAGGGTTCCGTGCTCGACTACATGAGCCAGCCGGTGTTCCAGGCCTACTGGGACCGCCACGTTCGGCCTATGCTCGAACTCGTCCGCCCCTATTGCGGCAAGACTCTCAAGTACCTGGAAACGGATAGTTGGGAATGCGGGGGCATGAACTGGTCGCCCAGTTTTGAGAAGGACTTCCAGGAGTATCTCGGCTACGATCCCCTGCCGTGGCTGCCTGTGCTGGCGGGCAAGATCGTCGAAAACCGCCCGGCCAGCAACGCCTTCCTGGCCGATTTCCGCAAGGCGATTGCCCACTCGGTGGCCGAACATCACTACCGTGTGTTCGGAGAACTGGCCGCCGAGTTCAACTTGGGAATCATGCCGGAATCGGCGGGACCCCACGCCGGTCCGCTCGACGGGCTGAAGAACTACGGCCACAGCGACCTGGCGATGAGCGAGTTCTGGCGCCCGTCGCCCCATCGTCCGCTGCCCGAGAACCGGTTCTTCGTCAAGCAGGCCGCCTCGGCCGCACACACCTACGGCATCCGGCTGGTCGGCGCTGAGGGGTTCACCTCGATCGGCCCTCATTGGCAAGACTCGTTCTGGCAGCATCTCAAGCCGAGCTTCGACCACGAGATCTGTGACGGCCTGAATCTGACTTTCATCCACACGTTCACCTGCTCGCCGGCCGAAATGGGACTGCCGGGCCAGGAGTATTTTGCCGGCACCCATTTCAATCCCAACTGTACCTGGTGGCCCATGGCCGGGGCATTTATCGGCTACCTGAATCGCTGCCACTCGATGGCCCAGCAGGGGCAGTTCGTGGCCGACGTGGCCTATTACTACGGCGACCACGTGCCCAATATCGCCCGTCGCAAGGCGGATGATCCCGCCCGTGTGCTGCCCGACTACGACTACGACATTCTGAGCGAAGAGATCCTCCTCCAGATGAGCTGCATCGAGGGGCGACTGACAATTCCCACGGGGATGCGTTATCGTGTGCTCGTGCTCCCGGATCATCGAGTGCTGTCGCTTGCAGCGCTGAAAAAGGTCCACGAGCTGGTGTCTGCCGGGGCCACGGTCATCGGTCCCAAGCCGGAGCGAGCCGTCAGTCTTGTTGGGGGTGTCCAGGCTGCAGCGGAATTCGCCCGTCTGGCCGATGAGACGTGGGATGCCGGCCGGCCGCAGCATGCGATCGAGGGTGTTGCGCCGCCGGAGGTGCTCCGCAAACTCGGCGTGATAGCCGATTTTACCCACAACGGAGGTCAGGCTGCCCAGATGGAGTGGATCCACTTCGCGATTCCCGACGGCGAGTTTTATTTCGTTGCCCACCAGACGGAAGAACCCCTTGCGGCTGACTGTACCTTTCGTGTCGCCGGATTGCAGCCGGAACTGTGGAATCCTATGGACGGTTCGCGGCGGACGGCGGTGGCTTTTGCCCAGAACGACGGGCGGACGACGCTGCCGCTCGAGTTCGCCCCCAACGGCTCCGTCTTCGTCGTGTTTCGCACACCGATTTCGGAGGACTTGCAGGGCAACGCAAAATCGAATTTCCCGGTGACCGGGGAAACGGTCGAGCTTGCCGGGCCCTGGACGGCGAAGTTCGATTCACGATGGGGCGGTCCAGAGTCGGTCGTGTTCGAAACGCTCTCGGACTGGTCGCAGAATGCTGATCCCGGCATCAAGTTCTACTCGGGAATCGCCCGCTATGAAAAACGTTTCGATGCGCCGCCCGCAATGGTCGCTGCGCCCAAGGGGCGGACCTGCCTCGATCTGGGCAACGTCCTGGAAATGGCCGAGATCCGGCTCAACGGCAAGTCCGTCGGCATCGTCTGGGCGCCGCCATTCCAGGTCGACGTGACCGAGGCCTTGAAGCCGGGCGAAAATGTCCTGGAAGTCCGCGTGGCCAATCAGTGGTCGAACCGAGTGATCGGCGACCTGCAACTGCCCGCTGGGCAGCGGCGTACGCAAACCAACATTATGGCCCTCGTCGCCGAAACGCCGCCGCTGCCGTCCGGACTCCTGGGACCGGTAACCCTCCGATCGATAGACAACGTGCCTGGCAACCAGGTGAACGAGCCGGGGCCCTGAATCGACCGGCGTGAGCTAACCCTTTGAGTGAATTCAGCGTGAGAAGCCTGGCTTCGCAGGACGGTGCCTGCCGTCGGCGATCACCCGAGCGGATGCTGAATAATCAGGTACTCCTCGACGATCCGGCCGCCGATCAGATGCTCCTGGATGATTCGCTCGAGTACTGGGGGATCGCAATGACTGTACCAGGTCCCTTCCGGATAGACCACCGCGATCGGTCCGCCCTGGCAAATACGGAGGCAGTTTGCCTTCGTACGATAGACGCCGCCTGCGCCGGTCAGTCCCAGTTCTTCCAGACGTTGTTTCAGAAACGTCCAGGCTTCGAGCGATCGGTCCTTGTCGCAGCAATTGGGCTTGGTCTGGTCGCAGCAGAGGAACACGTGCCGCACAATCCGGTCGATCTGCAGACGCGACGCGATCTTTCGCTGACCGGCAAGGATTTCGGATGTCGGTTCGGTGGTCATCGGGAATGGCTCCGGAGGGCCGCCAGCGAGCTGCCAATCGGTCTGCTCTCGTTGGTCGCGACTCTTTATGAGAACGGCTCAGGATTGTCCGAAGTACGTGGCTCAAAAGCTAGACGCAGCAGCCGGTGCCGTTATCCTACGCATCGGCAGCCGCTCCGGAAAGTGGCACAGGAGCCAGGCCCAGATCGCGGCCGAGGGCATTTGGAGGTCACGATCTTCCGCAAAGGGTTGGACAGAAGGCCCGTCGGCACAGGTGTGGGTTACGGTGATAACAGGCCTTCGATCCAAGCATGTCAGAGCTTGCCTTGCGTCGGGGTGAGTCAGTGCAATGCGATTGCCACTTCCGCCACCCGCCGTCCCAGGTCTTCGGCGACCGTTCGATTTGTGGCTTCCTCCACACCCCCTTCGGCGCCGGCCCAGATGCAGGCCCCGAAGCGGCTGGTCTTGCCTCCGGCGCCCACCACGATCATGTGATGGCAATGGAGTGCGGCCTGAACCGAGGTGATGGCCATTTCCTGGCCACCGTGACGGGCTCCCCCCGTGGCCAACACTCCGGCCACTACGTCGGTCAGGGCATAATCGGGCTTGTAGAACATAATCAGCCGTTCGATGAAGTCCTTGCACGGGGACGACATACTGGAAAAATACACCGGCGTACCGATGATCATTCCCGCCAGGTTGGGATCGCGGATCTTCTCGGCGATCGGCAGGAAGTCGTCGACCTGCCCCGCCGCCAGCTCAATCCCGGCCGCCAGTTCGGCATGCAGGTTCTTCCCTGCCAGCTCGATCAACTCGGTCTCGATCGTATCGGGAGAGACCGCCTTGGCCGCATCCAGGGCGATCTGCAGGGCACCGGCCGTGTTCTTACCCGCCTGCCTGCTGCAGTTGATCGCGAGGATCTTGACCTTCTTGGCCGGTTCGGCCGCTTGCGCCGCTTCGGCACCGGTCAGTGTGATACCGCCAGCCGCCACAGCCGCTGCCCCGATGAACCCGCGTCGTGTTACATGGTCGCTCATTCTTCGTTCTCCCAGTATTCAGGTCAACCTCAGGATTGCCACGATCTCCTCGACCGAGGCGACTTTTCCTTGAATCTTCGGCTCGCCGTCCACCACCAGGGCCGGGGTGGTCATCACACCGAAATCGAGAATCTCTTCGATGTCGCGGACCTCGATAATCTCGTACTGACCACCCAGCGCGGCGATGGCCGCACGGACGTTTTCCTTGAGCTGCGAGCAGCGCTGGCACCCGGTGCCAAGGACATGAATGACTTTCATGGCAATTAGTGACTCTTGGTTGGAGTACAGGCTTCAGCCTGCATATCGTGATCCACGGTCGACTCTTCTCAAGACGAAGAATGATAGCGAAGCAAACCCAAGCGGCTGTCGCGGGTCAGACGGTCGGCTCACTGCGAAAGCTCAACGTGCTGAGCGCTCGTCATAGCGCCGCGATCGTCGGTCGCTGAGAAGTAGACGACAATCGGACGCGAGGGGGGGAGATCGGCGTGGATCGTGTCGCCCGCCACCAGCGTTTCAACGGCCTGCCACTTCCGCTCCTGCCAGGGTCCCGTATCGGTCGTGCAGTGGAGTTGGGCCCCGGCAAGAGTCACCTTGTTGACAATCTGGCATTGGGCGCGATTCCCTTCCACCGTGATCGGGCCCAAACGCGGCAAGGGGGCCCCGCCCGTCAGGATGCTGTCGACGTAAAGTCCGATTTCCTTCGGTTCCCAGCCGTGGACGTGGCTGTGTTTCATGGCCACTTCGATCCGCAGGTCGATCGGCCCGGGCACGGCTCGATAGCTCTTCTGATAGCTGTCGAGCGGGTAGGCGAAATCGTTAGTTCCATTCACGAACAGGATCGGGCAAGACACGCCGGGCAGGTAGCGAGACGGGTCCCAGAATTCCACCCAACGGGCACGCATCTCCGGCGTCATCTTCGCGAACTCGCCGAGCCAGGCGCTGTTGTCCTGGAGAAAGCCGCAGCCATAGACGGGCACCGCCACTTTGAGCCGGTCGTCGACCCCGGCCACGATGCACGTGAGATAGCCGCCCCAACTGATTCCGGTGATACCGATCCGAGCCGGATCCACCTCCTTCATGGAGGCCAGTAGGGAATGGCCGCGGACGACGGCTGCCACGGCGTGGTAAGTCCACATGCTATCGACCGTTTCCGCGGTGAAGTCGTGGAATTTCTCTGGATGGCCCTGGTCCGGACCTCCATCCGCAAGCCGCTTCTGTTCGGGACCGCAACCAGCCAGATCCATGGCCAGGGCCGCATAACCTCGTTTTGCCCAGAGTTCGGCCCACTCGGCATACGCGGTCCCACCGCCGCCATGAACGAGAACCATGGCCGGCAGCGGTCCTTTGGCATTCTCGGGACAGGAATAGTAGCCAAATACCCTCGTCGGCTTTCCCTGAAAAGGTTCGCCCTCGTAGTACACCTCGCGGACGAGCCCTTGCTGCTGGCCCCAGGCAAACTGGGGAACAGTTTTCAGGTGTCCCATGTCCCACGGCCCGGTGAATCTGTCTGCCGCCGGAACAGCCGCCGGAACGAAAAGGAGCAGGCACAACGCGACAAGATGTCGCCGCCCGACCGAAACATAGATCGCCGAAAAAAACCGGTCCCATGAAACACGGCTCATCTTTTCTTCCTCCAACTTCCTTTCAACAGACACCCCCCAAGAATCGGCATACACTTTACCAGACCGAACCGCGATGGGAAACAGTTTCCGGCCGCAACCTCCGGCGGTCCGGATTTCCGCCCCCCGGCGCTCGATCCCGATTCGGGGGGCTTGCATCGGGAGCGTCGCTGCGGCACGCTTTCTGAGGGGCGGCTGAGCATTGGATTCCTGCCGTCAGCCGATTCGGGCCACGTGCCTGCAGGATATCAAGGGACCAACACGACAGCCCGTTCTCGCGTGTCGCACGTTCGTCTTCCTCGCGGAAGTGAACGCCCAGCAGACAACACGCAACCCGAAATCACGGAGAGACCAAGATGCCCCTCACACGCGATGCCGCCCTGGAACTGCTCCACGACTGGACCGACGACCCGTCGCTGCTCAAACATGCCCGAACGGTCGAACTCACCATGCGGGCGTCGGCCCGGGTTTACGGCCGGGGTGAAGAGGATGTCGAACTCTGGGGTGTTGTGGGCCTGGTGCACGACGCCGACTATCAGAAGTGGCCCGACCAGCACCCGAGAATCACGGTCGATTGGCTGGAAGAACGGGGCGAAGCGGAGATCGCCTACGCCGTTTCCGTCCATCAGACGGCCTGGAACCTGGAACCCAAATCGGTCCTTGACCGGGCTCTTCTGGCATGCGACGAACTGAGCGGTTTCGTCGTCGCCTGCTGCCTCGTGCGTCCGGACGGAATTGCCTCCCTCTCGCCCAAGAGTGTGAAAAAGAAACTCAAGGACAAGGCCTTTGCCGCCAAGGTCGACCGCGATATCATCCGCAAGGGGCTCGAGTGGCTCGCCGTCGATCAGGATCGGCACATCCAGCTCGTCATCGATGCGCTCAAACCGCACGCGGAAGAACTGGGACTGACGGGGACGAGAAAGGACTGAACGTTGAGCCCGCCCGCTCCCCTCTTCCCTACCTTGCTGCGGCTCGCCAAAGACGCTGTACAACTAACCTCAAAGATCGTGAAGTTTTTCACAAAGATCCGCGACTTGCCGGGAGCAGGCCATCCGAGCCGAGCGGTAGCTCGTATTGGCTCACCGGCCCTGCCGCCCTGTGGTCAGCGGTCGTCTTTGGCCTGCTCTTCCGCCAGGGGCCGCGAAGAAGAGGCAGCCTTGTGGTCTGAGAGGCGATCGATCATTGCATTGAAATCATCGGCCAGTTCATGCCAGAAGTCGCCTTTCCGAAAATGGACCGGGCTGAACTCCTCGCCGGCGGCGATCTTTCGGATCGCCTGGTGGAGGCGATAAATGGGACCAACGAATCGATTGCTGAACTTGATCGTTTCCCAGATAAAGATTGGCAACACGGCCGCCAGGAACACAAACACGGGGACCATCTGCGTCCAACTGTCGGCCAGAACCTTCGGAAAGGGTTTGGTGAAGCCCGCCACAGTGATCATGTGCCACATGGGAACAGAAAAAAGAACCATCATGAAGTACAGCAGCCAATGGGAGGCCAGGCCAAGTACCAGGTGGCCTTGAACCTTGCGGTCGATGAACTTCTTGCTTCGACGGTTTCGCATGCTTCTCCCCGGTATTCAATAAGAGACGGTCCCATAACCAGGGCGTTTTCCACGGGCATCGATATCCACGGCCGGTGATTCTGCTTTCGGCCCACAAGTCGTTCGATCTGGGCCGCGGAGCCGGTTCACCAAGCCGGTCGATTGCCACAAGGCGTGTTTCTGCCCGATCCACGGATTTTCTACGCAAATGTAGGTTCTTCGGGACGGCGGAGAGGGAAAACGACCGCCCATGACGGTCCGAAATTGCCCGTCGTCACGGTTGTATCGCGCCAAGTGTGGATCGGGCTGGTCGCAATCGCTAGAATAGGCACTTGCAGGTCCCTGTGCGTCGCACGGGACGTTGTGCTTTGTGTTGCCGTTGGCTGTGAAGTTCCCGTTCCACAAGGTCTCACCACCGTCGAGAGAACACCATGAAGCTGCGAAAACTGTCCCCTGTGTTGTTGATCTGTCTGGCCGCGTTTTGTACGGCCGTCCCAAGCCGGGCGGATGTGCGTCTGCCCCACATCTTCGGAGACCACATGGTCCTCCAGCGGGAGCAGCCGATTCCCGTTTGGGGTTGGGCTGAGGCGGGTGAAAAGGTCTCCGTGCGTCTGGGCAGTGGCGATGCCGCCTCCGCCGTGACTGGCAGCGATGGCCGTTGGATCGTCAAGCTCCCGGCCCAGCAGGCAGGCGGCCCGCTGGAACTCAGCGTCACCGCCAAGAACTCGATCACGCTGACCGACGTGCTCATTGGCGAGGTTTGGCTCTGCTCCGGCCAATCGAATATGGAAATGACGGTTGCCAGCAGCAACGACTTCGAAAACGAGCAAAAGGCTGCCAACTATCCGGGCATTCGCCAGATCGCGATCCCCAAAGTGCCCAGCGGTTTTCCCCAGGACGACGTCCAGGCCAGTTGGACCGTCTGCTCACCGGAAACCGTGGGTGGCTACACGGCAGCGGGCTATTTCTTTGGCCGCATGCTCCACAAGGAGTTGGACGTTCCGGTCGGACTGGTAAACTCGTCGTGGGGCGGCACGCGAATCGAGCCCTGGACACCCCCTTGCGGATTTGCCGGAAAACAGGAACTCGCCGACATCGTCTCGCTGGTGGAACTGACCAATCCCGCCAACGGGGCCTACCAGGCCAGGCTCGCCGCCTATCTCGACGGACTCGACGCCTGGATGAAAACGGCCCGGACGGCACTCACGGAAGCAAAGCCCCTCGAGCCATCTCCAACCTACCCTGCCGAGATCCAGCCGCTCACGAGTCCTGGGTCTCCCACCACCCTCTATAACGGCATGATCCATCCCCTCGTGCCCTTTGGAATCCGCGGGGCGATCTGGTACCAGGGTGAATCGAACCATACGGAGGGGATGCTCTACTACCACAAGATGCGGGCCCTGGTGGACGGTTGGCGGGAGGTCTGGAAGCAAGGCGAGTTTCCCTTCCTCTACGTGCAGATTGCGCCCTACCAATACGGGGACGAATCTCCCGTCATCCTGCCGATCTGCTGGGAAGCCCAGAACAAATCCCTCGAAATCCCGAACACGGGCCAGATCGTGATCCACGATATTGGCGACCTCCAGGATATCCATCCCAAGAACAAGCAGGATGTGGGAAAGCGTCTCGCCCTGATTGCCCTGGCCAAGACTTACGGGCGGACGGACATCGTCTACTCGGGCCCAATGTTCAAGTCGCTCGCGATCGAAGGCGACAGGCTCCGCGTGACCTTTGACCACGTCGGCAGCGGACTGGTCTCACGCGACGGCAAGCCGCTTACTTGGTTTGAGATCATCGGCAAGGGAACCGATTTCGTCCCGGCCACCGCCGAGATCGACGGCGATTCGGTGATCCTCTCCTCACCCAAGGTCAGGGAACCGGCTGCCATGCGTTTTGCCTGGCACAAGCTGGCCGAGCCTAATCTGTCGAACAAGGAAGGCCTGCCCGCCGCCCCCTTCCGCGCCGGCGAGGTACCCGAGCGGGACTGGCTGACACTTAAGGTTGAGGAAGCCAAACAGTACAAGCTGGTCTACGACCTCGATCTGGCCAATCTTGGCCCGGAGGTCAAGTACACGGTCGACGACTCCAAGAGTCTCTCGGGCAGATTCGACCGTGTAGCCTACTTCCTGGAGCTCCAGAAATTCGGCGAGGAGACCCGGTATCTCTACTGTTCGATGGATGCATTCACCGACGACGCGACGAAGCTCGGCATCCCCACCGCCGCCAGCCAGGCCAGCTTCCAGATGAAAGTGGCCAACCTGAACGTTGTCTCCAATGTGGACGGCATCGTCACGGGCGAGGGCCTTGCCGGGGGGAATATCGAATTCTGGCCAAGCAACTATGGCCCCATCAACGCAATGAACGTTCCCAACGCCAGCGCATCCCTCTGGGATTTTGGCGACGAAATGAGCGGCCCCGCCGACGGCTACGGCTGCATGCAAGTCCACAATTACGAGGCGAAGCAGACGCTGTTTGCGATCAACCAGTGGAAAGGCGGCGCCGGAGCCGACCTCGGTATCGGCAACAGCAGCGGCGAGACTCGCGACTGGACGTTCAGCAAAAACGCCTCTCAGTACGAAACCAAGCGTCTGCGGGTTCTTGTGCGGGCGAAGTAAAATCCTCGCTCCTCCCCCCGTGCCACGCGGGGGGAGGAGCATGGAGGGTGAAGACCCTCCATTCGACGTAGTGCCTTCCTCGCACCCGAACGACAACTTGGACGCTGGTTGCACTGCGACCGTGCTTCCTGTCCGCCTGAACCGACTGAAGAACTGAGCCGCGAAAAAGGGGAAGCTATGGACCATCGGCCGATTTGGATTCCAAGACCGTTGCTTTGCCTCAGTTCCACCATCGTTTTCTTCCTCGCCGCCCTTTTCTCGCCACAACCGGCCAGAGCCTCCGAACCTGTGGCGGATACGCTCGAGCTCTCCGAGAGCCTTCATGTGTATCAGGGGCCGATCAATGTCGGCATCCTCCGCTCGGGCAACTCCGCCTTGCTCTTCGATTGCGGAGATGGCGGCGTGGCAGACGCTCTGCCGCAACTAGGCATCACGAAGGTCGAGCGAATCCTGTTTACTCACCACCACCGCGACCAGGCCTGCGGTGCACCGCGGTTGGTGGCTGAAGGCGCCCAACTGGTCGTGCCGGATGGCGAGCGAGCGTGGTTCGAGAGCGTCGAAAGCTACTGGAACGATCCCCAACGCCGCTGGCACATCTACGACTTCCATCCGCACCGGCTCATGCTTGCCGAATCGGTGCCCGTGACTGCGACGGTCAAACCGGGCGACCAGATCGACTGGCACGGGGCCAAAATCAGCGTGCTTGACACGGCCGGCCACACCGACGGATCGGTGAGCTACCTGGTAGACGTCGACGGGCGCAAGACGGTCTTCTGCGGCGACACAATATACGATACCGGCCAGATCTGGGAGCTTTACAGCCTCCAGAAGGGCTTTGGCCGGGGCACCCATCGGATCGGCGACTACCACGGCTTTCTCGGGGCCCAGGATCCGCTCATCGCAGGTCTTGGCCGGATCAAGGCTGCCGGTGCCGATGTGCTCGTTCCCTCCCACGGCAACGTGATGCACGAACCCGACGCGGCAGTCGACAGACTCCTCGTACGACTCGAGAACTGCTATGACCGATACGTGGCGATCTCCGCGCTGCGGTACTACTTCCCGGAACTATTCAAGAGTTTCGCGGGCCGCGAGGGACACATGCCAATCGGCCCGGGGATCGAGGTGCCGGGTTTCCTGCGGCACTTCGGCACAAGCTGGGTGATCGTTTCGCAGGACAAGGCCGCCTTCGTGCTGGATGCAGGCCACGACCAGCGCATTGTCGATCTCAAAGGGCTTATCGAGGCGGAACAGCTCACCGGCGTCGAGGGACTCTGGATCACGCACTACCACGACGACCATACCGACGCGATCCCGCAGTTCCTCGAAGCGTTCAAGTGCCCCTGTTATGCCGACGAGCATGTGGCCGAGGTCATCGCCGACCCGACCGCTTGGCGGATTCCCTGCATCTCGCCGAGCGTGGCCAAGATGGAGAAAGCGCTGAAGGACGGCGAGTCCTGGAAGTGGCACGAGTTCACCATGACGTCGTATTTTCTTCCCGGCCAGACGCTTTACCACGGCGGCCTGCTGGTGGAAGGAATGGGTGTTCGCCTGTTTTTTGCCGGCGACTCCTTCACCCCTGCCGGCATCGATGACTACTGTGCAATGAACCGCAACTGGCTCGGTTCCGGCGTCGGCTTCAACGCCTGCCTTGACCTCGTGGAGCGGCTCCAGCCCACGCACATCTTCAACTGCCACGTCAACGAGGCTTTCAACTTCACGACCGAGCAGTATCGGGCGATGCGCGAGAACCTGGCCGAGCGGGAAAGGCTTTTCGGCGAGCTTTTCCCCTGGGATCACGCCAATTACGGCATGGACGAATCCTGGATCCGTACCTTCCCTTACGAACTGCAGGTCCCAGCGGGTGGCCAAGTCAAGCTCGACGTCGTGGTCACCAACCATTCGCCGAAACCTTGCCCTGCGCGAGTATGATGTGAAGACCCTGCCCTCGGGAAGGCAGGTGGTGTTTTCCCTCAAGTTCGTCAAGAAGAACGGGGAACTCTCTTTTGTTCCCCGGGGGGTGGCCTCGGGACTCCCT
>CAYSCH010000028.1:13980-35531 GCA_964429355.1 uncultured Planctomycetaceae bacterium
GTGGTCCGAGCCGTCGCCCGGCTGGCAAATTCTCTCTGCCCCGGCGAAGCAGGAGACTCCGGTACCCCTCCAACTGAAAATCCCTGCGACCGCTACCCCCGGTCGCTACGCAATCCCGATCGACATCCGCTACGGACAGCGACTCCTACCGCAATTCGGCGAGGCGATCGTGGTCGTAACGCCGTAGCGGCAAGAAGTTGGACGCACCCATCGGGACCGGCGTGGGTTCACCGTCAGCAGGCAACGGAGGTGGCTCCACTCCACTCCATGTCCCCCCGTACGAGGGTCAATGCAGGGAGAAGAGTACGCATGGAGAGTGGGCTGCGTAAGTGTCTGCATGAAAATTGGCGAAGGAATACGTTCTTCGTGGCCGTGACATCACGCGGCGGCAGTTCTCAGTTGTGATAACCGATTGTTGGAGAAATCAAACAAACCGCCATTTTTCCCGTCCATGGGGTCGTCCAATGGCAGCCTCCGCGGACGAGCTTCAGCCGGGGGGGGCTGAGGGCACCTTCTTTCCGACCGTGCCTTCGCCTGTAGAATTGCGTGCATTCCGGCGAGGGGTTCAACCCGAGTCGTTTCACGGCTCAAAGCAGATGAACCGGCGCGAGTCTGTGATGACCTGCTTGACAATGTCGCGACCGGGATGGGTTTCGCTCGACAACAGTTCAAGGTGTGCCCGGACGATACTATGCGTGGTTCTCTTCTCCCGCGATGGGTCGATCGGATTCGTCCCCTAATGGCGGTTGCATTGGCTCTCGGGCCCCTCTACGTGCTTGGGTTGGCCTACTTCACCGGCTCACCCGAGACGACAGACGTGGGCTACACGCCCAAACAGCCTGTGCCGTTCAGCCATGCCCTTCATGCAGGAGAAATGGGGCTCGATTGCCGCTATTGCCACACAACCGTGGAATCGGCGGCTCGGGCGGCAATTCCATCGACCGATATTTGCATGAACTGCCACACCCAGGTGGCCACGGGCAGCGAGAAGACACAACTCATTCGTGAAAGCGCGGAAACGGGCGACCCAATTCTGTGGGTTCGAGTGCACGACCTGCCCGACTTTGCCTACTTTGACCACAGCGCCCACGTGACACGCGGAGTGGGATGCGTCTCCTGCCATGGTCGTGTGGATAGCATGGAAGAGGTTGGTCAGGTCGAGACCCTAAGCATGGGTTGGTGCCTGGAATGCCACCGAAACCCGGAGCCCCATCTGGTACCCCCCGACAGGATCACTGACCTCGATTGGGCTCAGCAGGTGGATCCGAAAACCCGCCTGGAACTCGCGGCGAAGTTGAAGAGAGTCAACAAGATCAATCCGTCGACCGACTGCTCGACATGCCATCGATGACGAACAACCAGCGAACCCGTCAGCACTGGCGGAGCCTGGCCGAGTTGGCCGACGCTCCGGAATTTCGCGCGTTTCTCGAAGCCGAGTTCCCCAAGAAGGCCGATCCCGAGGGAATGAGTCGGCGTCGTTGGCTGCAGTTGATGGGGGCCTCGCTGGCACTGGCCGGAACAGTGGGCTGCCGCTGGGAAAAAGAAGCGATCCTGCCGTTTGCCGAACGGCCCGAGGGGCGAATTCCCGGCGTGGCGGAACGCTATGCCACGGCCATGGATCTCTCGGCAAACGCCGTGGGGCTGCTTGTGACCGTCTATGATGGCCGACCCATCAAGATCGAGGGAAATCCCAACCACCCGCAGAGCCTGGGGGCTACCGACGCTTTTTCCCAGGCCGCGATTCTGAACCTCTACGATCCGGACCGGAGTCGCCACGTGTTGCGACGCGATCTGGAAGACCGCGGCCTGATCGCCCAGTGGGCTGAGTTCGACGCCTTCGCAAGCGACCATTTTGGCCAACTTCGCCAGAAGAAAGGCAAGGGGCTCGCCTTCTTGGCCGAGGCCGACAGCTCACCCACCGTCTCCCGCCTCCAATCGCAACTCCTTGAGGCATTCCCCGAGGCAACCTGGTACCAGTACGAAGCCCTGTCCCGCGATAACGAGCGAGCCGGGGCTGCCATGGCCTTCGGACAGCCCTATCGGATGCAACTTCACCTCGACAAGGCTGAAGTCATCGTCAGCCTGGAGTCGGATCTCTTCGGCGATCATCCGACCGCGTTGCAGAACATCCGCCAGTACGCAGGCGGTCGTGAGCCGGATGCCAAGATGAACCGCCTCTACGTGGCGGAGAGCTGCTACACGATCACGGGAGCGGCGGCCGACCACCGGGTTCCCGTTCGATCCAGCCAGATCGGCCGTTTTCTTGTGGCGATCGAATCAGCCTTGGCGGGAGATTCGGACCTCGCCGAGCCCGCCTGGCAGAAATACATCGATGCCATCGTCGACGACCTCCAGCATCACTCGGGAAAGTCTCTCCTGGTGGCCGGGGCGGGACAACCCGCGGAGGTTCATGCAGCGATCCATCGCCTGAACGCGAGCCTGGGAAATATCGGCCAGACAATCACCTACACGGAGGAAGTCGAGCCGGAGCGGCCGGGACACATCGAGGCGATTGGCCAGCTTGTCCAGCAGATCGGCTCAGGCGACGTGGAGACGCTGGTCGTGCTCGGGGGCAATCCGGTCTACGATGCACCCGCTGACGTCGGCTTCGCCGCTGCTTTTTCGAACGTCAAGACGCGGATTCACCTGAGCCTCGACGACAACGAGACTTCACGGGCGGCAACATGGCATCTGCCTCGTACCCATTTTCTCGAGGCTTGGGGCGACGCTCGAAGCTATGACGGCACCTATAGCATCGTCCAGCCGCTGATTGAGCCGCTCTGGGACGGACGTTCCAAAATCGAGGTGCTCGCCGGGCTGATCGATTCGTCGCTGGGCGGTTATGAGCTCGTGCGAGAGACTGCCCGGGGGCTTGCCGGTGACGACGATTTCGAGACTCGCTGGCAGCTTGCCCTTCACGACGGGATCCTCAAAGACAGCCAGTGGCCGGGTGTCGTACCCAAGGTTGCGGACGCTGTGGAGGCCCAGAAGCAGGAACTCCGTGTAACTTCTGGGGAATGTGAAGTCATCTTTCACCGCGATGCATCTGTCTACGACGGTCGTTTTTCTAACAGCGGGTGGCTCCAGGAATTGCCCGATCCGATGTCGCGATTGACCTGGGACAATGCAGCCCTGATCGCCCCCGCCATGGCTGAGCGACTGGGCATCGCCAGCGATCAAATCGTTCGGGTCGCGATTGCCGGAAAGTCGATCGAGATTCCGGTCTTCGTCATGCCCGGTCAGGCCGATGGTACCGTCGGGATTGCTCTTGGCTACGGGCGGACGGCCGCAGGGCATGTCGGCGGCAGCGACGCGGACCAGGTGCCGCCGGTTGGTGCTAATGCCTATGCGATTCGCCGGTCGAATGCGCCCTATTGTGAACCGGCCGCCACCGTGGAAGTGACGGAGAAAAAGGCACGGCTGGCCACGACCCAGGATCATCACGCGATCGACATGATCGCGCTCCAGGGTATCGCGGAGAGGCTCGGCCAGCTCGTTCGCGAGACGACGCAGTCCGAGCTGCACGAACATCCGGAGGTGATCGCCCACGCCCTGCACCTGCCGGGCGGCGTGGATGAGGAGGAACTGAAGTCCCTCTGGGATGAACATGACTATGACGGCCGCCGCTGGGGTATGTCGATCGACATGAACAAGTGCATCGGCTGCAATGCCTGCGTGGTTGCCTGCCAGGCCGAAAACAACATTCCGGTCGTGGGCAAGCAGCGAGTGCTGGAGGGGCGGGAGATGCACTGGCTGCGGATCGATCGTTACTTCCGCGGCGACATGGACAATCCGGCCGTGAGCCATCAGCCCGTAGGGTGCCAGCAATGTGAGAACGCTCCTTGCGAACAGGTCTGTCCCGTGGCAGCAACTGTTCACAGCAAGGAAGGTTTGAACGACATGGTCTACAACCGATGCATCGGCACCCGGTATTGCGCGAATAACTGTCCCTACAAGGTCCGCCGGTTCAACTACTTCTACTACCACTTCGATCTTGACAGGCCCGGTGGAGAAGTGGCCAGGATGGCCTTGAATCCCGAGGTAACAGTGCGATCGCGAGGTGTGATGGAAAAGTGCACTTACTGCGTGCAGCGGATCCAGACGGCAAAGATTGCAGCGAAAAACGAAAGCCGTGGAATTCGCGACGGCGAGATCCGCTCCGCATGCCAGCAGGCCTGCCCGGCTCAAGCGATCGAGTTTGGAGATCTGAGCGATAAGCACAGCAAGGTGGCCGCCGCGCACGAGTCGAATCGGGCTTACGGCATGCTCGCCGAATTGAACACGAAACCCCGTACCAGGTATCTGGCACGGGTCCGCAATCCCCACCCGAGTTTGGACGATCAGCATGATGAGCAGCGGAGCCATCACGGCTAACGACAATACGCTCAACGATCCGCGACAGCGGGCGCCACTCCTCATCGGGCAGCAGGACTATGCCTCGATCACGGAGACGGTCTGCCGTATCGCCGAACGCGAAAAACCGCCCCGGGCGTGGTACATAGCGTTCGCGATATCGAGCTCCGTGACGGCCATGTTCTTCGTGTGTATCGCCTACCTGTTCATCCGCGGTATCGGCGTTTGGGGAAACAACATGCCCATCGTCTGGGCGTTCGATATCACGAACTTCGTGTTCTGGGTCGGCATCGGCCATGCTGGAACGCTGATTTCGGCGATCCTGTTTCTCTTCCGCCAGCAATGGCGGACGAGTATCAACCGCTTCGCCGAGGCGATGACGATCTTCGCCGTGGCCTGCGCCGGTATTTTTCCGGCAATTCACGTGGGCCGTGTCTGGGCGGTCTACTGGCTGGCTCCCTACCCGAATCAGATGCAGATGTGGCCCAATTTTCGCAGCCCTTTGCTCTGGGACGTGTTCGCCGTGAGCACCTACGCCACGGTGTCGGCGTTGTTCTGGTACTTCGGAATGATCCCTGACCTCGCAACTCTCCGAGACCGCACCAACAACAAATGGCGCAGAATGGCCTACGGCGTCTTCGCCCTCGGCTGGCGAGGCTCGGCGCGACAGTGGCACCGCTACGAACGGGCGTACCTGTTTCTGGCCGCGCTCGCCACGCCGCTGGTGCTCAGCGTTCATTCCGTCGTGAGTTTTGATTTTGCCGTCTCGCAGGTGCCGGGCTGGCACACGACAATCTTCCCTCCCTATTTCGTTGCGGGGGCGATCTTCAGCGGATTTGCCATGGTCGTCACCCTGATGGTGCCTGCCCGGGCGTTTTTCGGGCTCAAGGACCTCGTTACGGTTCGCCATCTGGAGAACATGAACAAGATCATCCTGGCAACCAGTTGTATCGTCGGTTATTCCTATGGGACCGAGTTCTTCATCGCCTGGTACAGCGGCAGCCAGTACGAGTTGTTTGCCTTCCTGAACCGAGCGCTGGGCCCGTACAAGTGGGCCTATTGGACAATGATCTTCTGCAATGTCGTCGTCCCTCATGTTTTCTGGTCCAAGAAATGCCGCACAACGCCCTGGATCATGCTGATCGTCGCAATCCTCGTGAACATAGGCATGTGGTTCGAACGGTTTGTGATTATCGTCACGTCGTTGAGCCGTGATTACCTCCCCTCCAGTTGGGGCGAGTTTGTACCCACGTCCATCGACCTGGCCATGTTACTCGGCAGTTTCGGATTGTTCTTCACGCTGTTCCTCCTGTTCTGCCGCTACCTGCCGATGGTTGCCATGGCGGAAGTGAAGGCCGCAGTATCACATAAGATCGAAGGGCATGGTCCTCATTGAGGATCGGGAAAACGAAGGCTGAGACGGAAAGCATCGGTTGACTTCATGTCGGATCAAGATTCGCACATTGCGTCCGAGAACTCGCACAACCGTGTTGCGGCCGTGCTGGGCCGTTTCGAGACGGCCACGGCGCTCAAGGCGGCGGCAGAGAAAGTGCGAGAGGAGGGCTACCGGAAGTGGGACGCTCACTCCCCGTTTCCGATCCACGGCATGGAGCGGGCGATGGGCATTCGGCCCACGATCCTCCCCTGGCTGGTCTTCGGTGCCGGGGTGACCGGCGCAGCCGTTGCCATGCTGCTGCAGTGGTGGACCAATGCCATCGACTATCCTTTCATCATCAGCGGCAAACCGTTCTTCAGTGTTCCGGCCAACATACCCGTTGCCTTCGAACTCATTATCCTGTTCAGCGCTCTGACCGCATTCGGCGGCGCGCTGGTTCTCAATCAGCTCCCGCAGTTCCAGCACCCGGTCTTTGAGAGCGACGAGTTTCGCCGTGCGACGTCCGACCGGTTCTTCATTTCCATCGAGGCCGGCGATCCAAAGTTCGATGAAGCGAAAACGGTTGCCTTCCTGGAGTCGATTGGAGCGACGGTCGACATTTGCCGGGCCCCCGTGCGTGGACCTGCGATCCCCAAGGCGGTTCCTTGGGGCGTCGCATTCCTCGTCACACTCGCTCTTGTTCCCCCCTTGGGCGTGGCTTGGTATCGAGCAGCGATCAAGCGAGTGCCTCGCATTCACCCCCTTCACGACATGGCCTTCCAGCCGAAGTTCAGGGCACAGGCAGAAAATGACCTGTTTCCGGACAGTCGTGCGATGCGTATGCCTGTCGTCGGAACCGTCGCCCAAGGCCGATTGGCCCTCGACACGGAGCTCTTCTTGGGAAAGGATTCGCAGGGCAGTTACGTGACCGGCTTCCCCCTCCCCGTCGACGAGGCCCTCATCGCCCGCGGGCGCGAGCGATACAACATCTACTGTGCTCCGTGCCACGGATTCAGCGGCGGCTTGCCCGACGGGGCCGCCGGTGACCCGAAGGAGTGGGATGGCATGGTCTCGATCCGCGCCAGCAAGCGGGCGCTCCTGGGCGACGGGACTTGGACGCCGCCAAGATCGCTCAGCATTCCCTACGTGCAGGAACAACCGAACGGAAAACTCTTCGAGACAATCACTGCCGGCGTGAACAACCAGGGAATTCAAACCATGCCCAGTTACGCGAAGCAGATTTCCGTGGAGGACCGCTGGGCAATCGTTCTTTATCTGCGGGCGTTGGGACGCAGCCAGAACGCTCCCGAAACGGACGTCCCCGAGGCGCAACGAACGGTGGAACCCAACTGAAGGGGCGACGGAAAAATCATGTGTGACAACAGGTCGGCAACTCAGAAGCAGGAAAGGGGCAACCCCGTCGCCGGCGTGCAGCGTGGACTCCGCATAGCGACGGCGGTAGGCGGCGGCGCGCTCGGCCTGGCTATTTTAGTGGCGGTTCTGTCCGAACAGGGTTTGCGGCACTTCTACTACTCCTACCTGGCGACTTACGCCTTCTATCTGAGCATTTCTCTCGGAGCGCTTTCGTTTGTTGCCCTGCAACACGCGACCCGTGCCGGCTGGAGCGTCACGGTGCGGCGATTGAACGAGATCCTGGCGGCCAACATGCCGATCCTGGCGATCATGTTCCTCCCCCTGGCGGTCTCCTTGTTCCTGCCCGCGATTGGACCCTACCGGTGGGCGGATCCCGGGTTTGCTGCACACAGTCCGCTCGTGCAGCACAAGGTACCCTACTTGAATATTCCGTTTTTCCTGGTGCGGGCCGTGATCTACCTGGCACTCTGGACCTGGATGGCAAGATTCTTCTTCACTCGGTCGCTGAAACAGGATGCGTCGGGAGATCCGGAACTGACGATCGAGATGGAGCGATATAGCGGTCCCGTTATTCTGCTCTTCGCCCTCACGATCACCTTTGCCTCCTTCGATTGGCTCATGTCGATCGAGCCGGAATGGTTCAGTTCGATCTTCGGTGTCTACTACTACAGTGGCGCTACCGTCGGCGGCCTGGCCGCCGTGATCCTGGCGGCGATGGTCGGTCAGAAGCTGGGACATGGGACTGGGGCGATTACCACCGAACACTATCATGATCTGGGAAAACTGCTTTTCGGCTTCGTTGTGTTCTGGGGTTACATCGCGTTCTCGCAGTATCTGTTGATCTGGTATGCGAACATTCCCGAGGAGACGGTTTGGTACTTGGCACGACAGACGCCCGCGTGGCTTGGTTTCTCGATTGTGCTCCTGGTGGGACACCTCTTCATACCGTTTCTGGGAATGATCTCGCGAGAAGTCAAACGGCGCCGGGCACTCCTGGCGTTCTGGTGTGTGTGGTTGTTGGTGTTCCACTGGCTCGACATGTGTTACCTCGTGATGCCTTCCTTCAGGACGGACCGGTTTCCTGTGGGTTTGATCGACGTGTGCCTCCTGGTGGGGCTGGGTGGGTTGTATTTGGCGGGGGTCTTGCGAACCGCCCAAGGCGTAGCCCTCGTGCCCGTGAAGGACCCGCGACTGGGCGAGGCATTGTCGTTTGAGAATCTTTGAACAGAGCGCGGCACTGGTTCCCATGACAGAACAAAGCGATGTCAACACAGTCAAAGTTGCGTTGGTCGGAGCCCTTGGCGCGATCATCTCGACGGCTGTCGCGCTGATGGCGGTAGTCGCGTTCTACGCCGTATCGGCCCGCGTCGAGCGTTCGCGCAGCAACGAGGCCGCCGCCAGGATCCAGCGGCAGGTCGAACAGATCGCCGGAGGCAAACGGATATCGGAGCCCTGGCTGAATCCCGATTTGCAGCGAGCCACCCAGGAGGGTCAGCTCACCCGATACACTCGCCGTACAATGAAGGCGGAGGATGGATCGGAGCGAACCTCGTACGCTGTGCCCATCGAGCAGGCAATCGAATCGGTCCTCCAGGACGCGGGCACTGCCCGCCCGGAAGGGGTAAACCCGAAGGAGGCTGGGACATGACGATTTCCCGACAGATTGAAGTGATTGCGATAGCGGTCGGCATCCTGGTGATAACAGGATTGGCCGCCTATGGAGAACGCAAGGAGGCGGCCCCCAAGGAACTCGAGGAAATCGGTGTTGAAGAGCACCTCGATGTCCAGCTTCCGCTGGACCTCCCGTTTGTCGATTCCAGCGGGAAGGCGGTGCGGCTCGGCGACTTCTTCGATGGCAAGACACCGGTGGTGTTGACCATGAATTACTCGAATTGCCCGATGCTGTGCAGTCTGCAGTTGAACGGGCTGTTCGAAGGACTTCAGGGGGTGGACTGGAACCTCGGCGACAAGTATCGCATGGTAACCGTCAGCATCGATCCGGAGGAGACACCGGACCGTGCTGCCGCGACGAAGCAGAAATACCTCGATGGTTACGGCCGGACGGGAGTCTCCCAGGGATGGCAATTCCTGACCGGCCAGGAGGCCAATATCCGCAAGCTGGCTGCAACGGTCGGGTTCGGCTATGCCTATCTCCCGGCCACCAAGGAGTATGCCCACGCGGCCGTCACGATGGTCTGCACACCGGACGGGCGGTTGTCTCGCTATCTGTACGGAATCCAGTACCCGCCCCAGACAGTGCGGCTCGCCCTTCTGGAAGCCTCGGAAGGGAAGATCGGCACCACCATGGACCGAGTGATGCTGTTCTGCTTCCAGTACGACGAAACGGCAGGGCGTTACGCGCCGGCGGCCGTCAGGATCATGCAGGCGGGAGGCGGGCTCACCATTGTTTTCTTGGCTGGAATGCTGGGGATTTATTGGCTGCGTGAAGTGCGAAAGGCAAGCAGGGAGAATGCCGCTGCTGAAGTGTGCAGTGCCCCCAAGGCATAGCTGGACACCGAAAAGCGGCTTGTGGAGCGGTTCAAAGGCGCCAGGCGTACCAAGATGGACGATTTTTCCCTATCCATGTTTTCTGACTTGAGCGGTCTTGCCCTCTTGGGGCAGTCCAGTGGAGGGTCCTTTTGGCTTCCGCCACCGGAGAACGTATCTTCGTGGGCCGTAGACAACGTGTTCTACTTCGTTCTCTACCTGTCGTACTTCTTCTTCGCCTTGATCTTGAGCGTGCTCGTGCTGTTCGTCGTGCGATACCGCCGCCGTCCGGGCGTCGAGGCCGTCAAAACCGCCAGTCACAGCACGATCCTGGAGGCGGTGTGGAGCTTGATCCCGGTCGTTCTGGTGATCGTGATGTTCTACGTGGGGTTCGTGGGATATGTGGAACTCCGTTCCCCGCCCGAGCGGGCCTACGAGATCCTGGTGACCGCCAAGAAATGGTCGTGGCTCTTTACCTATCCGGACGGGACAATGGCGACCGATCTGCACGTGCCCGTCGGAGAACCGGTGCGGCTGATGATGCAGAGCGACGATGTGATTCATAGCCTTTCGATCCCGGCGTTTCGCGTGAAGATGGACGTGGTGCCCGGCCGTTACACACGAACATGGTTCCAGGCCAGGCAGCCGGGCAAATTCGATCTGTACTGCACCGAGTATTGTGGAACGGGCCATTCGGACATGCTCGCCTCGGTGGTCGCGCACGAGCGCCAGGATTTCGATGCGTGGCTCGTCAAGGCCGGCGATATTCTGGGCAACAGCGCCACGCCCGTCGAGGCGGGAGAGAAGCTGTTCCGTTTGCACGGTTGCGGTTCGTGTCATTCGACCGACGGTACGCCGCGCGTTGGCCCGTCGCTCAAAGGCATCTTCGGCCAGAGCCACCGGTTTGTCGACGGCACCAATGCGGTGGTCGACGAGACCTATGTTCGCCAGTCGGTGCTCGAGCCGGGTGCGAAGGTCCGGGAAGGATACAAGAATCAGATGCCAACCTACAAGGGCCGGATGAGCGACGCGGAAATCACGGCCTTGATCCAATATCTCAAGTCACTCAGCGAAGCCAGTTGACGAAACCAGCGCAGCGGTACACTGCGATTCGATAAACGAGAGACAACGACCGCATGGCTACAACAGTTGATGGCAAGATGGCGGACATCCCGGTGAATCGGGGCCCGCTCAACTACCTGAATTGCGAACGCGGGATTCTGTCCTGGGTGTTCACGCTCGATCACAAGCGGATCGGCGTGATGTACCTCATCTCGATCCTGGCGTCGCTGGGGCTGGGCGGATTGTTCGCGATGCTGATCCGAATCGAACTGATCCAACCAGGACCGACGATCGTCAACGAAAATGCTTACAATCAGTTGTTCACGCTCCACGGCGCGATCATGGTCTTCCTGTTCATCCTCCCGGGGATACCGGCGGCCCTGGGCAACTTCGTGCTGCCGGTCATGCTCGGTGCCAAGGACGTAGCGTTTCCACGTCTGAATCTGGCGAGTTATCACATCTGGGTAATCGGGGCGGTGTTCTTCCTGCTCACCCTCGTGACCGGGGGCCTCGACACCGGCTGGACGCTGTATGTGCCGTACGCGATCCAGTCCGATACCCGGGTGCTGACGGCGGGCTTGGGGGCCTTCATTCTCGGCTTCAGCTCGATCTTCACGGGGCTCAATTTCGTGGCCACGATCCACACGATGCGCCCGCCGGGAATGACCTGGTTCAAGATGCCCCTGTTCTTGTGGGCACTCTATGCGACGGCCATCATCCAGATCCTGGCCACGCCGGTGCTGGCCATCACGCTCCTGCTGCTTTCGGCCGAATTGGTGTTGGGGATCGGAATTTTCGATCCGACCAAGGGTGGCGATCCGATCCTGTTTCAGCACTTTTTCTGGTTCTACTCCCACCCGGCGGTTTACATCATGATCCTGCCGGCGATGGGCATCATCAGCGAGGTCATTCCGACCTTCAGCCGCAAACACATTTTCGGCTACCGGTTCATCGCCTATTCCAGTGTGGCGATCGCGCTGCTCGGATTTCTCGTCTGGGGGCACCACATGTTCGTCAGTAGCCAGTCGGTATTGGCCAGTACCGTCTTCAGTCTGCTGACCTTCAGCGTATCGATCCCCTCGGCAATCAAGGTCTTCAATTGGCTGGCCACGATGTACAAGGGCTCGATCTCGCTGGAGACCCCCATGCTCTATGCCCTGTCGTTCATCCTCTTGTTCGGGATCGGCGGGCTGACCGGCTTGTTTGTGGCTACGCTTTCGACGAACGTGCAGTTGCACGACACTTACTTCGTCGTGGCTCACTTCCACTACACGATGGTGGGGGGAACGCTGATCGCATTCCTCGCCGGCCTTCACTACTGGTGGCCGAAGATCACCGGCCGCATGTACAGCGACGTCTTGGGCCGTCTCTGCTGTCTCGGTGTCTTCTTCGGGTTCAACCTCACCTTCTTCCCCCAGTTCATTATGGGAAGCCGTGGTATGCCGCGACGTTACCACGACTATCCTGAAAAGTTCGAGCTGTTTCATGTTCTGTCGTCCATCGGCTCGTTCGTGATGGGCGCGGCCATGTTGGTCATGCTGATCTACCTGCTCTACTCGCTTTTCCGAGGGGCTCGAGCGCCCGCAAATCCCTGGGGCAGTGCCACTCTGGAGTGGAGTTGCAGCAGCCCGCCGCCGAAAGAAAACTTCGCAGAGACACCTGCGGTCTCGGATCCGTACGACTACAGCGATATCCAATACGACGGAGAGAAACACTGCTTTAACCGAATAACTTGAACGGCAGCCAAGCCAACAAGAAACGTGCCACTCACAGCGGAATGGAATCATGGAGCTTGGGGCAACCGAGGCGGTTTGACTTCGCCCCCCATTCCAGTATTCCGGCTTCGTTCTTCTGCGAATCCTGACCTTCCTCGTGTTCCGAGTCCCTAGAACCATGTCTGAAACTGACGGCACGACCGTTTCTGCCCATGCCGGCGAGCACCCCGACTACGTGGCGCACCATTTTGAAACACCTCGCCAGCAGTTCGATGCGGGAAAGCTCGGCATGTGGATCTTCCTCGTGACGGAGATCCTGCTGTTCAGCGGGTTGTTCTGCGCTTACGTGGTGTACCGCGCCAATCGTCCGGAGATCTTCATCTATGCGCACCAGTTTCTCGACAAGAATCTTGGAGCCCTCAATACCGCCGTCCTCATTTTCAGCAGCCTGACGATGGCCTGGGCAGTCCGGGCGACCCAACTCGAACAGCGACGGGCTGCGGTGGTATTGCTTTCGATTACCCTGGCCTGCGGGTTTGTGTTTCTTGGCGTGAAAGGGATCGAGTACCAGCACAAATGGCACGAGGGTCTCCTTTGGGCCAGCCAGTACAATCCACAGCAGCATGTGGCGGATGGGCACGGGGACCCATCGGATGTAACCACCCATGGCGTGGAACCAAAGAACGTCGGGTTGTTCTTCAGTATCTACTTCATGATGACCGGACTGCACGGGATCCACGTGATTGCGGGGATGCTGGCCATCGGCTGGGTGCTCCATCGCGTTCGAAAGGGACACTTCCATCGCAACTATTTTGGACCGGTGGACTACGTGGGGCTCTACTGGCACCTGGTCGATTTGGTGTGGATTTACCTGTTTCCCTTGTTGTACCTGATTCATTGACGAACCGACCATGAATTCAGTCGCAGACGCACCTTCGCACGACGAACACCCGATCGCCCATGTGATGCCCCTTCCGGTGCTTCTGGGAGTGTTTGCCGCGCTCATAGCGCTCACGTTCCTGACGGTGGCAGCCACCTGGGTGGACCTCGGAGGGTTCAACCTGCCGATTGCGATGGCAATCGCAACCGTGAAGGCCACGCTCGTTGCGCTCTACTTCATGCATCTTCGCTACGACGCGCCGTTCAACGGGCTGGCTCTCCTTGCCGCCCTCCTGTTTGTGGGGCTATTCATCGTGGTGACCCTGCTCGACACGATCCAGTACCAACCCGACGTCCAGCAGTATCGGGATAGGGCCGGCGCGTCGGCTCCTGGTGGCGACCAATAGCCTCGACCCTGCCGAAACGGCTGGTGAACAGGCTCTGACCTCAAGGAGACCTTTGCAGACCGGCCTGGAAAAGTTAAGGCGGCAGCCAAGAAAGCACACAAGCCGGACGGCCTCACCAACTCGGCCCCGGCTTATGGCGTTTTTTGTGGTCTCAGGCCCCGAACTCCTGCGCAGGAGCTACAGTGCCACGCCTGCACGCGACGGCGATCGTCGGCTATGCGTATGCCTTCTCGAAGAACTCCTTGCTCCCCTTGGGATCTGCCTTCATCGATGCTTTCCCTTCCGTCCAGTTGGCAGGACACACTTCCCCGTTGGCCTCGAAGAACTGAAGGGCCTTGACCATTCGCAGGGCCTCATCCACACTCCGACCCAACGGAAGGTTGTTGACCACTTGGTGCTGCACAATCCCATCCTTGTCGATCAGGAACAGGCCGCGAAGGGCGATTCCGCCTGGCAGCAGCACGTCGTACGCCTGTGAAATCTTCTTGTCCAGATCGGCAATCAGCGGATAGGCAATCTCACCTATTCCACCCTGTTTGCGCGGCGTATTTCGCCAGGCAAGGTGGCTGAAGTGACTGTCAACCGAGCAACCCAGGATCTGAACTCCGAGTTTCTCGAATTCTGCGGCAGCCTCCGAAAACGCGATGATCTCCGTGGGGCAAACAAAGGTAAAGTCCAGCGGATAGAAGAACAGCAGCACATACTTGCCGCGGAAGTCCGACATGGAGACTTCCTTGAAACCCCCGTTCGGCATCACGGCTTGGGCCTTGAAGTCCGGAGCCTCTTTCGCAACCAACACGCTCATCCTTCACTCCTCATGCAAACTTTGGTACATCTTTTGTCATCTCCGCCGCATTCACGACGGGTGTTTGATCTCCTTGCGGAAGGCATCCCGCTTGAGACTATTAATGCAGCACCATACCGGCAGTCAACTTGAACTTCGTTACCGGCCAGGGTCGTCCCTGAATTCAACGAGAATTCCGACAAACCGCCTCAAAGGGCACTTCTGCGACACTTTCGACAGCACGAAAACCAGAGCTCTCTACGGACGCCTCCTAACCTAACCCACAGAATAACCCTTTTGCTTGGAACGCTAATGCCACTACAGAGGCAACTGTCGTCGCATTCGCATAGTCACACAGATAGCGTTCAACTCCAAGAAAACGAGCGGGAGGTGGGCCACGCGGACCACCTCCCTTATGTGTTGTGTCGTCGAACGAGCCGCTGTGTAGCCCCAACCGCTACGGGGCCGGTTGGTCTGCCGGAGCCGGAGCATCTGCCGGAGCCGGAGCATCTGCCGGAGCCGGAGCATCTGCCGGAGCCGGAGCGTCTGCCGGAGCCGGAGCATCTGCCGGAGCCGGAGCATCTGCCGGGGCTGGAGCGTCTGCCGGGGCTGGAGCGTCTGCCGGAGCCGGAGCGTCTGCCGGGGCCGGAACATCTACCGGGGCCGGAACATCTGCCGGTTTGTCGGCAGGGGTCTCTGCTGGCTTATCAGCCGGCTCTTCCTTGGCGCTATCCGCCGGAACCAATTGCGGTGCCACATCGACCGCCGCAGACGCCTCGTCGCCCTTCGCCGGTGCCGGCGTCGCAGTATCGGCTGGGGGTTCAGCAGCAGGCGTATCCTGCGGCACGTCGGCCGGCGGGGGAGTCGGATCGAGAGCTGTGCCGGGCCCCGAATCGGTCGCACCTGGCTCTGCCGGACATCCGGCCACAACCAGCACAAGACCCAACAAAACAACGAGAATACCTAACCTCTTCATTTTGCATCTCCTTCAGCTCGAATGGGTGGGTCGCTAAGGATCCCAGGATACGTCCTCCTCGCGGGAAAGTAAATACGCTTGCCAGGGGAGCCTGAGGGACATTCCTTGGTCGAGGGTTGGCCTGTTTCAGCGCTCATTGGCTGGCAACCGACCTGCCTGGGCGTTATGCGACCAGGTTATGAACGGCGTTCTTCGCCGACCGAGATGGGTAAGCCTCGTCCCCAGCATCGCCGTATGCGGCTCGACACGGTGAGCCTCCGCGGCCTGTTCACTCAGCAGATCCACGGATCCAAACGCAGCCTGCGGTCGGTCGAGGATTTCACCGAGTTTGAGCAGCGCACCGCCTACTTCAACGGCGACCAGATCCACGCCATCAAGAAGGGAATGAACACATTCACGCTCCGCGGCATCAAGGACAGCCCTCCCTACATGCATGACGGGCGATGCCTGACCTTGGAAGATACGGTGGAACTCTTCAACTTGGTCCTTGAGTTGGGACTCGCGCCGGAAGAGAAAACCGACCTCGCCTTCATGCGGCAACTTTAACCGTTAAAAAGTCTGGCAGAAGCCCGGGTTCCAATCCTTCCAACCTCTCTGCAATCTACCATTCGCTAGGGAATTCCGCGGAGGGAACCCGGCTTCACACCACCATGCCGTTTCCAGTTCGATTGGGGGTATCGTCAATCCCCACTGACATCCTTGAGATTGCCAACATGCCGCGCCGAATACTGGCAGTGCCTTGCGACGTTTCCGCCGTGGTGTTGCGAAACCGGGTCATTCGTTAAACTGATACCTAAGAATCGGATAAGAAGTTCCCGAGACCGTCTCGCAGGAAAGATTGGGCGTCAGGCAACCGGCATGAAAGTAATCGTCCTCGACCCTGTGGAGGAGCGGCAGAAGCTGGTGCAGGAAGTCCTGGCCGAGCAAGGACATCTGGTGACGATCGTCCCCTCGGTGGAAGAACTCCTCACGGCGCGTCGTTCCGGCAACCACCACCTGGTATTCGTTGCTGCCGAGATCCTCCGCGAAAAAGGGCTTCCCCTCAGCCAACAGTTGCGACTCCCCGACCAGGAGGGGAGCTGCCTGATTCTTGCCCTGCAGTCCGACCTCGCTGTCCATCCCCGCGATATCCTGGCCGCAGGGGCCGACGATGTGCTGGCTGGGCCTCTGGATCCCGACACCCTGATTCTCCGAACGGCCATCGCAGAACACCACCTGCGGCGCGCGCTGCGACGAGATCGCTGGTTTGAAGCTCTCATCGCACTCGGCAATATTGTCTACACGGTCACAGATGCTCACGGAAACATATTCTACACGAGTCCGAGTCTCACGAACCTGACCGGATACCACCCCGGCGAGGTGCTCGGCAAGAGTGTGTTCGACTTGGTGGCACCTGAAGACGTCCCCCGGGCTCGCCGACTCTTGTCGGAGGTCATCTCGCAGCCCGGCGCAACGCAGCATACACAACTCCGCTGGTGGAATGGGCAAGGGCCCCAGGGGGTCGTTGAAGCAAGTGTCCGAAATTGTCTCGACGACCCACTGTTCGGCGGCTTGCTCATCACATCGACCGATGTGACCAGGCAATGCGCCATGGAAACGGCACTCGAAACATCTGAAGCTCGTTACCGTGTCCTGGTCGAAACCGCTCGCGAGGGAATCGCCATCTGCAATTCCGATGAAACCCTGACCTTCGTCAATCCCGCGTTTGCGGAGTTGCTCGGCTATCCGCGGGACGAAATGACGGGGATGAATCTTCGCGATCTGACCGATGCGACGGAATTCGCGAAGCTCCAGCGCGAGACGGCCCGGCGGCGGTCCGGTATCGCCAGTCGCTACGAAGTCCGGCTCTGGACGAAACAGAGGAACGCCCGAATCCTTGCCATTTCAGCCGCTCCGCTTTTCAGCGAAATGGGAGAGTTCCTCGGTACCCTTGGGGTCGCGACCGATATCACCGAACGCCGCAGGGAAGCTGAACGGCTCCGCAAGAGCGAGGAACGTTACCGTCTGATCGCCGAGAATGTGAGCGATGTGATCTGGACTCGGCACCTGCCGGAGCCGCTGGCGGTCCCCGATTCACTCGACCCGGCCGGCGCGGAAGCCTTCATCGAGGGTCTCTTGGGAAAACTCGCGGCGACCTACGTCAGCCCCTCGGTCACGCGGATGCTCGGTTACAGCGTTTTGGAGGCCCTCACGTTTTCCGTGCAGGACGTGTTGACACCACGATCCTTCGTCAACCTTCGACGGGTGATCACCGCGGCCCTGTTGACGCGGGACGACCCGCAGTCAGGTCCGATGACGGTCGAACTCGAATACCGGACCAGAGACGGAGGAACACGCTGGGGAGAGATGACCGGCAGCCTCCTCTGGGATGAACAGCACCGGATTCTCGGCACCCTGGTCGTCACCCGCGACATCACCGAACGGAAGCTGGTCGAAGAAGCACTCCTCGGCTCGGAGCACCGTCTCCGCCGCCTGATCGAGAATATGCCCGACTTCGTGATCCTCGTCGATGATCAAGCCCAGATCTGTTACGTGAACCGCGGTGCTGCCAACCGCCAGCCCCAAGAGCTTCTGGGGCACGACGGCTTCGGCTTCCTCGCCCAGGCATCTCAAGAGGCCTGCCGCAAGGCTTTCACCGCCGCCCTGCAAACGGGCGATGTCCAATATGTCGAAGCCGAGGGACTCTCCGGCCTCTGGTGGAGCTGTCGCCTCGTCCCTTTGAAAGAAAAGACGGGCACCAGCCACGTGATGATCATTTGCACGGACGAAACCGAAGAAAAACGCGCCAACGAAGCCTTGAACGAGGAGCAGGACCTGTTGCGCCAGCTCATCGAGCTTCACGAACGAGACCGCAAAGTCCTGGCATTTGAACTTCACGACGGCTTCGCCCAGCAATTGACCGGCGCGATGATGTCTCTGGAAGTGGCTTCGCGAATGATGGCCGCAACTCCCGAAAAGGCCACCGTCCCCCTCAAGGACTCGATGCGCCTACTGCGCGAGAGCATTGAGGAATCCCGCCGACTTGTGAGCGGGCTTTGCCCCCCCGTGCTCGACCAGTTCGGAATCGTGGCCGCCATCGAACACCTCGTCAGCCTCAACCACTGCGACGAACAACTGGCAATTGAATTTGTCACCCGAGGCCGGGCCAGACGACTTGCGGCCCCTCTGGAAAACGCCGTCTTTCGTATCGTTCAGGAAACCCTCACCAACATTCGACGACACAGCGGGAGCCGAAAAGCCGTTGTCGAGCTGCGATTCGATGAACAGTCGGTCTCCGCCGGGGTCCGAGACTGGGGGGCCGGATTTGACCCCGGTAGCGTCTGCGAAGACTGTTTCGGTTTGCGCGGAATCCGCGAACGGGCGCGCCTGCTCGGCGGACAGGCCGAAATCGTCAGTACCCCGGGCGAGGGCACCCTCGTCCAGGTCTCCCTTCCAATGATCGAACCCCGTTCCGACAACGGTAATCGAAATGAATGGGGGCAGGGGTTAGAATGAGGATAGAAAGCGGATTCACAACTGCGACGGAAGTTTCTCACGGGTGAGAATTGTCGCAGTCGCCGCAGGTTTTGAAATCGGCTCGGAAAAGCCCTGACAAAACCAGGAGTCTCCCGCGGGCATCCGTGTGCACAATCGGTGGTTTTGTCAACGGCTCTAATACGACAGCGCTATGTCGCGAAAATTCCACGATATGTTGGGGTGACAGCAGCGGCAGCAACCCAACCCGTTGTATGAAAGTCGCGACTAAACGCTGTCATACTAAAAGGCCGTCAACCGGGACGCCTGAACTGCTATGCACCAGAAATCGAACCTCCCTTTTGGCTTGACCCTTCTGGCCGTCTGGCTGGTCGCCGCCGGAAGCGCCGAAGCCACCAGCCAGTATTTGGGACCGGCCGCGCTGGTCGCCACGCGAGACGCTGCCACTCTCTTCGCCGCTTGCGCCGACTCCCGCCAGGTCGTCTGGATCGACACTTCCACCCGAACCGTTTCACGCCGAGTGAGTGTCCCAGGGAAACCGACCGGCCTGGCCCTTAGCGCAGACGCCACACGGCTGTTCGTAACCTGCGACTCGCCGCAGCCGTCGATCGTCGTCCTCAGCGCCCAGTCGGGGGAAACGCTGCGAACGATTCCCGCCGGGCACCGTCCGCAGCATCCCGTGCTCGCACCCGACGGCTCGCGGCTTTACGTGTGCAACCAGTTCGACAACGACGTCTCCATTCTCGCAGCAGATACGGGCGAGCCGATCCGCCGTGTGCCCGTCGTCCGTGAGCCGGTTTCCGCTGATCTCACGCCCGACGGCCGGCACCTGATCGTGGCAAACCACCTTCCCAACACCCGCTCCGACCGCGTCTATGACGGCGACATCGGAGCCGTTGTCACGATCTTCGATACCCAGTCTTTCGACACCGCCAACGTTCGGCTTCGCCGCGGTTCCCACAGCCTGCGCGATGTGTGCGTCTCACCAGACGGGCGGCACGCGCTCGTCACGCACTTGATGGGCAATTTCGACATGGTCCCATTCCGGGTCGACACGGGCTGGATCAATGTCAACGTCCTCAGCGTCATCGATATCCAGCGGGCCGAACTGGTCAGTTCGATCGGCATGGACTACTACGACCTGGGGGTCGGCAATCCCTGGGACGTCTCCTATTCCGCCGACGGAAAAACGGTCTGCGTGACGAACTCCGGCGTTCACCAATTGTGCGTTATTTCAGAAGACGAGCTCCTCGGCGACTTCGCCCGCCGCACCATGCAGCCCATGATGGCTGTCTGGCCCATCTACCTGAGCCTGGGCGAAAGCCTCTGGAAACGGGTGCCCCTGCCGGGCAAAGGGCCTCGAGGATTGGCGGTCGCCGGTTCCAAGGTCTTCGTGGCCCAATTCTTCAGCGACTCCGTTGCCGTATTCGATCTGGACTCCAAACCCGTCGATCCGGCGTCCGCTCCCCAGTACGTCGACGTTGCCTACCTCGGTAGTTCCGATTTCTCCAGCTCCTATTCCGGCAACTATTCCTCGGGCAGTTCCTACTCCGGCGGCCCTTACGCGGCCAGCAGGCAAGCTCAGGATATCTACGAAGTGGCCACGATTCCCCTGGGCCCCCGGCCCGAACTGACCCTCGAACGAAAAGGAGAACTCCTCTTCCACGATGCTACCATCTGCTACGAACACTGGCTGAGCTGTGCAAGCTGCCACCCTGATGCACGGGTCGACGGGCTTAATTGGGACCTCATGAACGACGACCAGGGGAACCCGAAGAACACCAAGAGCATGCTCCTCTCGCACGTCACCCCCCCCTCCATGGCCACCGGCGTCCGCGCGACCGCCGAGATCGCCGTTCGCGCCGGGATCGAGCACATTCTCTTCTCCGACCGCCCCGAGGAAGAAGCCGTTGCCATCGACGCCTACCTGAAAAGCCTCCAGCCCGTCCCAAGCCCTCACCTCGTCGATGGCAAGCTCAGCGAAGCCGCCCGTCGCGGGCAGGAAATCTACCAGCGTGTCAGTTGCGATCGCTGCCATCCCGCTCCACACTACACGGATCGCGCTATGCACGATGTCGGCACCCGAGGCCGCTATGACTACCACGATCGCTTCGACACGCCCACCCTCGTGGAAGTCTGGCGCACCGCTCCTTACCTCCACGACGGACGCTATGTCACCCTGAAAGAGCTCTTCATCGAAGGAAACCACGGCCTCAATGCATCGCAGCGCAAGAAGCTCAGCGACCAGGAAATCGACGACCTCGTCGAATTCGTACAATCCCTGTAATCGCCCCCATGCTCGCCATTCCTGAATCCTCAACCCAACTACCACCCCCTCGCCCCGATGCCCACCTTCCCCCAGTTTCCCCTCCACGTCATTGCCAAGCCCACCGGGCCGATCTGCAATCTCGCCTGCCAGTATTGCTTCTACCTGGAAAAAGAATCGCTCTATCCACGCGGCGAAGCGTGGAGAATGTCTGACGACACGCTCCAAACCTACGTGCGGCAGTATATCGAGGCCCAGCCTGCCGGCATTGCGGAGATCGACTTCGCCTTCCAGGGCGGAGAGCCCACCCTCATGGGACTCGATTTCTTCCGCCGCGTCGTCCAGTTGCAGAAAGAGCTCGTTCCCCCCACGGTCCGTATCCGCAATTCCCTGCAAACC
>CAYSCH010000028.1:35541-43229 GCA_964429355.1 uncultured Planctomycetaceae bacterium
GTTGGTTTGTCGATCGACGGACCCGCCGATTTGCACAACCGCTACCGCGTCGACCGAACCGGAGAGGGAACCCATACCCAGGTGATGCGGGCCATGACAACCCTCCAGAAACACCAGATCGACTTCAATGCCCTCGTCTGCGTCAGTCGCCACAACGCCAACCACCCGCAACGCGTCTATCGGTTCCTCCGCGACCACGGCGTCGAATTCCTCCAGTTCATCCCGATTGTCGAACCCCTGCCCGGTGTCTCATCCTGGGGCACACCACCGCCGCAAGACGTGCCACCGGAGTCTCTCGTCACTTCCCGCAGCGTGCTGCCGGATCAATTCGGCCGCTTCCTCATTTCCATCTTCGAGGAGTGGATCCATGCCGATGTTGGCCGGGTCTTCGTTCGCGACTTCGACCAGGCCCTTGCCTCATGGACGGGCGCGGGGGCGACTCTCTGCGTTTACGCGGAGACTTGCGGTCGCGCAATGGCCATCGAACACAACGGCGACCTCTATAGTTGCGATCACTACGTGTTTCCCCAGTTCAAACTCGGTAATCTCCACGAAACCCCGATCCTTGAACTGGCCAATTCCGAGCGCCAGCAACGCTTCGGCCGCGATAAGCTCGATCGATTACCCGACTATTGCAGGAGTTGCCCCGTCCGCTTCGCCTGCAACGGGGCCTGCCCGAAAGATCGGTTCCTTCATACGCCCGATGGCCAGTTCGGCCTGAATTTCCTCTGCACCGGGTTCAAGATGTTCTTCGAACATATCGACCCGTGCATGCAGTTCATGGCCGCCGAATCGAGAGCCGGACGCCCCGCTGCCGGAATCATGCGGCGCCTCCGGTCCGAGCAGCAGCGAGTCCGGCAAGAGGCCGAGGCGGAGGGCCGCCCCTTGCGACGCAACGATCCCTGCCCCTGCGGCTCCGGCAAGAAATACAAAAGCTGTTGCATGCGCCGTTAAACCAAATCAAGTGCGTTGGAGACCCTCAATGAACTACGCAGACCGCTTGAGTGCCGCCGTCCAGCGATGTCAGAACCCCGTGCTGGTGGGCCTTGACCCGCGACTGGAATCCCTCCCTGCCAGTCTGGTCGCCTCGATAGGTAGCGCCACGCCGGCGGCTACGGCCGTGGCCTACGAAGAGTTCTGCCGCGGCGTGATCGACGTCGTCGCGTCCATCGTTCCGGCCGTGAAACCCCAGGCAGCCTTCTTTGAACAATTGGGCCCCGATGGCATGGTCGCCCTCGGCCGCATCATCCGCTATGCCAGCCAGGCAGGCCTGATCGTGATTCTCGACGGCAAACGCAACGACATCGGTTCGACCGCGGTCGCCTACGCCGAAGGCATTCTCGGCCCCGGCAACCAGAGCCCTTGGGGCGCCGATGCCCTGACCGTCAGTCCCTACCTTGGCGACGACAGCCTGCGCCCGTTCGTCGACGTCGCTGTCCGGCGGCAGGCCGGGATCTATGTGCTCGTCAAGACATCCAACCCGGGCGGGGCGATGCTCCAGGATCTCGTCGCCGACGGCAAACACATCTACGAGCATGTCGGGAACTTCGTGAACCGGCTCGCTCAGGAATCACTCGGCCAGTGTGGCTACGGGGCGGTCGGTGCCGTGGTCGGGGCAACCTGGCCGGAGCAACTGTCCCAGTTGCGTTCCGCAATGCCCCACACTTGGTTCCTCGTTCCCGGATTCGGCAGCCAGGGCGGCACGGCGGCCGACGTGGCCGGAGCGTTCGACCACCGCGGCCTCGGCGCCATCGTCAACAACTCCCGCGGCATCCTCTTCGCTTACAAACAGGCGCCCTACGCCCAGAAGTTCGGCCAGGCCCGCTGGCAGGAGGCCGTTGAGGCCGCCACACGCGATATGATCGACCGGCTTGCCGCCGACACCCCCGCCGGGCGCCTTGGCAAGCCCTGACCGCCGCATAGAATTCAAAGAACCCCGTAGCCGAATTCGCCAGTCCGTAGCTGAAGTCGCCAGACTCTGCCCCGTAGCCGAATCCGCCAGACTCTGCCCCGTAGCTGAAGTCGCCAGACTTTGGCCCCCCAAGTCGCCAGATGTATCCGAATTCACCCGACTCTGCCCCGTAGCCGAATTCGCCAGACTTTGCCCCGTAGCCGAATTCGCCAGAATTTGGCCCGTAGCTGAAGTCGCCAGACTTTGGCCCCCCAAGTCGCCAGATGTATCCGAATTCACCCGACTTTGCCCCGCAGTCGAATTCGCCAGACTTTGGTCCGTAGCCGAATTCGCCAGAATTTGGCCCCCAGCATTCACCCATCCAAATCCCAACCATGTCGATTCGAACCACCACTCAATCCGTCCTTCTGTCCGGAACCCTCTGCTGGCTGGCATTGGCGTCAACCGGCTGCACGCCCCAGGGGCCATCTCGATCCGACCTGCTTGTTTCTCCCGGGGGAACGGCAGCCTACGGTTCCCCTGGGGTTACGGCAGCGTCTCCGGCCCCCGGTATCACTTCGGTACCGGCAGTCTCCATGGTTGAGGAACCCACGATGAAAGAATCCGCCAGCGTCCCCCCCCGTTTCCCTGTTCAAAAAACCGACGACGAGTGGAAGGCCCTTCTCACGCCGGACCAATATCGGATCACGCGTTTGAAGGGAACCGAGCGGGCTTTCACCGGCGAGTATTGGAAGACCAAGACGCCTGGCACCTATCAGTGTGTCGGCTGCGGTCGCGACCTGTTCGTTTCCGACGCCAAATTCGATTCGGGTTGCGGTTGGCCCAGCTTCTTCCAGGCCGTCGACGAAAAGGCCATCACCACCCAGCCCGATAACTCCATCCCACCCCCCCGTGTCGAGATCATGTGCAGCAACTGCGGCGCTCACCTCGGCCACGTTTTCGACGACGGTCCGCCCCCAACCGGCTTGCGATTCTGCGTCAACTCCGGCTCCGTCAAACTCATCGAAAGACCGTCCGAGTCGGACAAGAAGTAGCCCGGATGCCTCCCAAGGCCATGAGTTAATTCCGGCATCGCCGATATACCCATCCGTCAGCGATCCTTCTCCGCGGGAAAACGAGAAACCGTCCGAAAGTCCCGCCGAGACGGTAAGACTGCCTGACGAAGAAGGATCCACCGATGTTGACGGGGGGCTGGACGCGTTGGAATCACGAAGTTACTGTTCACAACTGGAAGCCACAAAGTAGATTCCCAAGAGCTGGCCGGCAAATGAATGACAATCAGTACGTTTCGGTGATGGGCGGGCACAGTTGGAATTGGTACTTTCCCGGCATGGTAGGATGTAATCGAATCCGAGCGGATTCCCAGGGTAACACATGGTTTATCGTTGGCCACGCATTTCAGCCCATTGGTCTGCTACATCTGAATCCATCGGATCACTGGCATTTTGAGGGTGTCGAAGGGTGCGTGTATTACGAGAATGCCCCTCCGCAATGCTACTTGTCAGATGTTGGATGGACGGGAGATTTCGCGACCGTTCCTCATTCTCGCGCCCTATGGGCTGCGAATACGACGTCATTAGCTTTTCTTTCACCGCACGCCACAGCTTTCGGCACTAACATCGGGTTATTCGTCACTCAAGCGGAAGGGGAGACCATTCACTTCAATACGCAGAACTCGGATCTGCTGTCGGATTCGGTCTCTGCCGTTCACGTCGATCGCCAGGGGTGCGTTTGGATCGGGTATCGTTGGGATGAAGATGACAAGACACCGCACGAGGTTGTCATAGAAAGATGTAGTCATGTCTCGTGCTTCCGCAATCTTCTGGCCTCTCCCCGAGCCCACCACTTTTCACTTGGGGCATACCACAATCCGCCCTTCATAAGAGAGGCGGGCGTTGAGGATATATCTCACGACGGTTCGGACCGAATCTGGATTCAAACAAAGGACAAGCGGCTTCTGACCATCGCAAACGACGGTTCGCTGGATTTGTTGCTGGAAAGCGACGAGTTGCTCTTGCCCTGTTTTGTTGCAGACAATCGGGGCCGTCTGCTTGTGGTCGGGGAGTCAAAGCTCTGGCAGGTGAACGGTTCGGGGGCAATTGAGGAACTGGATATACTTCCGCGAGCCGTAGAGAGCCTCAAACACGAATGGGAACTGAACTGCAGTGACGCAGCATTTGACAAGGAAGGGGCGATTTGGATTGTCGCAAGAGGTACATCAGAGCATACCCCCGAATGTGGATATGAGTTTGTTCTGATTGTGGTCAAAGATGAACAAGTCATCGCGTTGACTCCGTACCGGCACTTCTTTCTTGGAGGGACTGCGAGCATTTCACCCGTGACAATCGAGTGTGATTGGAAAGGTCGGTTATGGGTCGGCACTCACGACCAGGGCATATTCTCGATTCAACCTGTCCAGGGTTGGAGTGGCGGACACACGTACCCAAGCTTCCATGTGTCGCGCGGCGCCCAAAATCGACAGTCTAGAGGCGATTGAAAATCGACATCCTGAGGAGACGAAGATACGGGAAGTAGGCTTCTTACCGACTATGTCAAGTACGGCGTTACAGATGCCGATTACCCCGACATGCCACTCGGAGGCTGGGCCGGAACAGTCATCGAGGACCATAAGAACGGCATGTATGAGGTCCGCTGGAGCAAAGAGACGCTGGACGCCATTCATCCGGTCATCAAAAACCGGTGCGAGAATGACGGGCTTTCGTTGGAACAATACGGACTGTCGGAGGACGACTTGGGACGGGATCAAGGCGGACCACTGGTAATCGAGCAACCCACCGAAATCACGACCAGACCACTCTCGGCGAAAGATGAAGATGACCGTGTCAGGATGGCCTTCGACCTGACCAGTAACGATCCGCTGCCCGACGTGGACGACGACACGCTGGAGACTTACCACGAGTATCTGTCGAAGAACCTGGTTCTGCCGTTCGATGCCGAGCACACCTCGGAGACCGGCCCGTTTTCCGACAGAACGATCCAGGTGAAGGTGACCGGCCTCGGTGATCCCGATGACGAACCGATGATCGACGAGATGTACGGCATCCTGTGTGAGGCCCGACATGATCGCCGCACGGTGACCCTGCCGCTAGGAGAGTTAGAGGTGAAGAAAGGAAAACCCAATCGGCAGTTGGTGAAAGATTACTGTTACTGGTTCTGGAACTGGCGGTGACTTTGTCTGGCGGACAATACTTCAAATTCCTCCCACGACTGCCGCTGCACTCATCGGCCCGATCCTCCAGCACAGCCAGCGAGCTTCTCTTCGTCTCCCAATGTCCGAAACCATCAAAGTAATTGTCGCCGGACACCTGGGCGATCCATACAAGCCAGTCATCCAAAGGACTCGTGGTTCGGTTCGTGGGAATGGGCACGTTGCTGAGGATCGCAATCGCTATCGAGAGATCCAAGAATAGCTCCGCATCGTCGAGAACGCGTAAAGGGGTCGGAAGTCGTTTTCGGCAAGATTCATGGCTGTGGCTTGGTGCGAGGGCGACCCTGGGGGCGAAATGTCGACTCCAGCCCAGATTGCCTGGCCGTACGCTACGCCCAGCGATCGTCGCCAAACGGCCGACCACGCACCTCACCGCACCGCCTCCAATTCCCCCTCCGACTGCGGCCCCCGCACCCACTTCAGCCAGTTGTCCGGCATGGCCACGGGCCAGTCGCTGAGCCACGCCTGCACTGCCGGATCGGCTTGGCATCGCCGCCACAGGCTCGACCACCGCCAGTCGCAAAGATCCTCCACCATCTTCGCACGCAGCGGATTGCGCTCGATGTACCGCGCCACCGTCAGGAAGTGCTCGTCAGACTGCACGGGCAAGCACTTGAAGCGGCCCTGATAGATCGGACCGCTACCCGAGGTCCCGAGGTGTGGCGGTTCGGGTGCCAGCGCCGCGTGTGGGTGACCGTGAGCCGAGGAATGCGAGCGCACGATACGCCGGCACAAACGCCCGACCTGGGGCGAGTATACCCGGACAGACCGGATTCGTCTGTGCCACTCGATCCCGGCGCGGCGAACCGGCACGGCCTGCCCCGCCGAATCCCGCACTTCGACGTCCTCGACGGGCCACGTCTCGCGACCGGATTCGGCCAGGTCAATGCGGAGCGTCAGCGGTTCGCGTTCTGCATTGGGAGTCACACTGATCTCCAGCCGGAATTTCTCCGTCGAGCGAACCGTAAACGCTGCCGGCCCCTGGTAATCGACGAGTTCGACCTTCGCACCGGCCAACGTGATCGGCGGTGCGGCATCCGCACACGGAGCTGCCAGGCCAATCGTTAACAGGATCAGAACCAACCGCCGAGTTCCAGGTGGTCGAGAAGGCATGGTTACGTCGCGCTCCTTGTTGAAACGGGATCGTTGTCCACTTGTGCCGGGCCGCATTGGAAATCGCGGTCCGAGCCGCAATTGTCAAACTGGGCCGACACGACGCGGGCATTCAGTGCGCACTCGGAAACAACCTGAAACCCGCGCTCGATCCTGAGTTGGCGGCACACGATGTCAGAATCCACGCCGTTCTTGCACTGCAAAAAGTATCGCGTATCGAGAACTGGGCGAATCAGTCGCTTTCAGGGTGCGGCCTGCGTTTGACGGCCAGCAGCAATGCAGCATCGGCACAGATCGCCTTGCTGTTGACGTCCAACAGAAGCCATTTGCCGTCATGGTAGGTCGTTGCCTCATCATAGGCTTTCTGGACCGGCGCGGACAACTCCTCCCGCATGGTCTCCACTCCTGCTCGTTCCTTCGCACCGAAGACGATGAGCAGCAGGCACCGCCCTTTTTCCGGGATCAGCGTGCAGAATGACTTGCTCTTCTTGTAGCGAACTGACCAGCCGTGCTTCTTCACGTCGATTCACTGCATCCTTCCACGATGATGGCCTTGGCGTGCGTGGATTGCTCTCTCAGGCCGGCAATGGCCTTGTACTCGGGCGAACTCCACCATTGCGCCACGTGATCCGAAGAAGGGAACTACCCAAATATCGGCCGCGGCGACCTGCTCCCAGCGAGAGACCAGCGAGGCGATCCACTCGCGGCTGTGATGCCGCACGGCCACACCCTCCGACACCTCGAACACGCCGTAGGTTCGGTTCGGTCCCATATACCGGTCATATCGGTCGCGATTGCGCCGGTCGGTTTGGAGCCAGTAATCGCTGATATAAAGAAGCCCGCCGGGCCGCTCGACCCGGCGGAGTTCGTCGACGACGGCCCGCTGGTCGTCGTCTGCCGGGATGCACGTCAGGACGGCAAACAGCAGGGCCCCATCGAAGCTGCCGTCGTCAAACGGTACGCCCGGCGGCGCGATCTGCCGAAAGGACAACTGAGGACATAGGCCGCGGGCCTTCTCGACCATGGCGGCGGCCGGATCCACGCCAACCACCTCATAACCTTGTTCGTGCAGCAATGCCGCAACCCGGCCGTAGCCGCAGCCGTAGTCGAGAATCCGCGCACCGGGCGGCAGATATCGTCCGAGCCAGGTCGTGTTCACCGGATGGGTGAACGTCTTCGAAATCCCCTCCCGCTCCCAATAGGCTGCTTGAGTCTCGATCTCGGCTGCGGGCCGGGTTTCTATTCCCACCGACTGGCAGCGAGAGGACACCGATGTCATGGAATCGACTTCGGCCCGGCGTGCCCCCCTCCGTGTCCTCCATGCTCTCTGTACTACTAACCTCAAAGATCGTGAAGTTTTTCACAAAGATCCGCGCGTTATCGGGAGCAGGCCATTCCAACCGAGCGGTAGCTCGTATTGGTTGGCGGCCCTGC
>CAYSCH010000029.1:0-24468 GCA_964429355.1 uncultured Planctomycetaceae bacterium
CGACCGGCCGGCGCGAAGGCGGGCTGGAGATCCGGCGGCTGGTGAAGACCAAAGTCCCCAAGGTCGAGACCCACGTGTCTCCTGCCCGGTCGCCGGAGCACTTTCGTAGGCTGTTCCGCCTTGTACGTTGCTATCTGGACGATCTGGAAGCCGGGAAGTTTGTCTATCGGCCCGGGCCTGGATGCATGTTCTGCGATTTTCGCGAGAGCCATTGCCGGGCGTGGTGTGGATGAATAGCGGCCCTTCGATCGAAGGGCCTCGCTGGGGCGTTGGCTCACGACGACTGGTCTTGATACGTGCAGGGCTGCCGAACAGGCAGCCCTGCACGTGTGCCCTTTCTTTTACCTATCAGCGATTGGTGGGTTGCGCGAAAGTTATTCCCCGAGAATACCCGGTTGGGCAAACGTGGGTACGCAGGTTCCTCGCCGTCAGGGCGGCTAGTTCCAGCCGTCGCCTTTCCTGCCGCTCTTCTTCTTCTCGGCGGGCGTGAGCTTGTCGGTCATGCTCGTGACCTTCAACTTCAGCGCCAGCCTCGTGAGCAAGGCCGTCTTGTCGGTGCCTAGCTTCGCCATTGCACGGGCCTTGTGATTGTCGATAGTACTCGGGGCCAGCTTCAAGATCTTGGCCGACTCGTGGACGGTACAGCCGAGGCTGGCCAGCCGAACGATTTCCTTTTCCCGCGGTGTCAGTGCGGATGCCATAGCGTTCGCTCCATGTACGAAATACGTGAGGTGAAGTGCCAACGGGGATATTATGCATGCCGGATCATGGGATAACAAGCATGCAGGCCTGTTGTTACCAACGGCAGCAAAAAGCATGGTGGCCGGAAGTGCAGAAGGTGGAATGTGCCACAAGAGCGTCGATCCGACGGGTTCTCCAGTCATGGTCACCAGCGAATCCCGCACTGCCTGCTTCTGAAGCTTCATCCGCTCACAACCCGGCGGCGCTGCTTCTTGCCGGTGCGGCAGGATGTGTCGAAGAGATCCAGCACCCTGGTTGGCAACACGGCCTCCTGTAATCAAAGGAGGAACGTCTTGCATGCAGACCGGTTGCGGTAGTTCGGCTTCTTTTCCAGTTTCCGTATCTTGCAAGGGTATATGCGTCAGGCCACTCTACAGCCATGGTGGCCGACGAGAGCGGTCGCCGGGCCAAATGCGAATTCGGCCACCGCGCGCATGACGGGAGCGATTCAGTGGCCCGCCGCGAGATGCTCCGGCTGCCGACAATTGGTTGCTGACTCATCCAGTTCGGCAGGGGGTGAAGTTTCTCGCCGCCCTGTCGATCGATAAACCGTCTCCTCCAATCAATGGGCAGATACGATTTCGGTATCGGTTGCTCGACCCTGGCTGTCTCCTGCAATCGGTTATCGCTTTTGGCTCTTTTGTGCCCCAGACTGGAGGTTGGACGACTTTACACCCGACGACTCTTTGCTCACTTCGAATGAACACCCAGCTTCGGTCACAGGTTTCCTCTCGAAATCGGTGAACACTACAACGCCTCGACCCGGCCGGTCGAGCCCGTCAATGATTGACAACGCGATTGGTTGGGGATCGTCTGTGCCCCAGTAGTTACCTTGGCACTGAAAATCTTGCTCGGTATTGACTTCGATAGTGGCAGTCCTGTTTCCGACGATGTTAGAGGATTTCATGGTGAAGTTGGTTTTGTAGAGATTGGAACGAACGCCTACGCTGTTTCCAACTATATTGCATGAGGTCACGATCACATCACCACAGTAAGTCAGATTGAGTCCGACGCCTCCATTGGTGGAGACCGTGCATTGCTCCAGCCCTACCTTGCTGAGGTAAAATGTGATCCCATCAGATAAGTTATTGCTAATCATGCAATTCGTGAGCCCGTTTCGGCCCTTCGTGTCGTCTCTCTTGGTCGCTACGCCGACTTTGTTTTGGGCAAGCACGCAGTCGACTATTTGCGCATTCACGTCCTCACCCAACTCCAAGCCGGTATTGGCCCCGCGAATGTCAAATCGCTCAATTACGTGCTCTGCTCCTTTTTCGAGCCTTATCTTGTCCCACGGAGCGGCGACAGCCGGGCGAAACCTCACAAACTCGCCGTTGTCGCCATAGGCAGCTAGCTTACCTGTAGCAATCAAGGCCGCACCTGGTGCCGCCAGAATGGTTGTGCCGCGCTCGATGTACAAGGCGCCTTGTTGCGCAACGGTCACTCGTCCAACCAATTCATATGGCCCGTTATCGCGAGGAAGACGAAGTTCTGTGTCGATGGTCGCGGGGATGGTGTTCCGCGGACGTTGCGCACCACGGCGTCCAGAGTCAGAGGACTTCGGTTGCGAATCGGTTGGTTTTGACAGCGGGACAACCCCGGTGATCTCCTCCAAACGCTTCCTGACTTTGGCTTTCGTGAGCCCGGTGTCTAGATTCGTCTCGGCTTGTAGGTACCAGTGCCCTGCGTGTGCACGCATAGCGTCTTTAGCTTCGCCGGTATATTCTCCCGCAAGGTCCCACCATCCGTCACCCAATGCAATCTTAGCCTCCGTCGAATCCGTGCCCTCCAGTTCCTTTATCGCAAGTGCCTTGAGAGCTGGGTCATCTCCCAGGGCCAGCATAGGAATACCTTTCTCCCACTCTCCCTTCATGAAGCAGTACCACTTCCCCACAGCTGAAGTGCACTTCGGATCAACTGGGTTGTCTCGAAGCACGGAGAACGCCTCCTTGATCTCGCTGTACCGGCTCGCCAGGTCTGTTGCCCGTTTTGCATGATCAGCAATTTGCCTTCGGAGTGTGTAGTCACGTGCTCGGGAAGCTGCACCTATCGCGATCTTGACGAGGCTGTCGGCCGTATCGTAGTCGTCGACACGTGTAGCTTCGTCAATCAATGGTAGTGTTTGTTCCGCGAGTATCTTGAACTGAACTGGCAACTTGGCAGCGCCATCGACCTCTTGAACGGTCTCAAGCCGCATACGCAACCCATCCATGTCGAAGGTCTCGACCAGTGCGTCCACTGCGCGAAGAGCGGTCTCGGCATCCCCATTAGAACCAGCCACTTTTCTGGCTGCATTAAGCAACACGAAGTATTCCGCCAAATTCCCCTTGGACCTTCCGGCTTGCTCTAGAAGCTCTTTCGCAAAAGCAACGTTCTCGGTAGGTGTCTTGGCCTGTTCGTATCGGGCGCCGTAAACCTCCCGCATCAACTGTTGCGCTGCCGCCAACGCGGCGCCTTCTGGCGGCGCAGTATCGCCCGCCAATGCATGCCCATGCACAATAACTGCGAAGACCAGAAACTTCCAGACTTGCCGATAGCAAATGCGCATCTCCCTCTCCTATCACGTATCGCACTTCACTGCTAATATGGGCTGCCGCGGTAGCCGAAACAACCTCTAACCGTCCGCTAGATTCTCGTCGTTCTCGTAGCTTTCCTTGTGCGCCCAAAAGATCGACCGGACATGCGATGCAAATGTACCGCATTTCCCGCGAGATCTACGACTGTTGCTCTTGTTCGTTCTTCTTCGCAGCCTCCTCCAACAGCTCCGTCATAACCACTTGAGTCGTAGGTATTTCCGTGGCAGGCGATGAGGGGATCGCCTGGAAAAGAATACTCGGTCCGGACGGTGTAAGATGGATCATGTCGCCAGATTCGAGCCAACTTTTCCTGGATGGTTTATCATTGCCCCTCTTAATCGCCCAGTCCCCCTGGCTTTCCAGAAGCCACCGTCCGGCGACGTTCGTGATCTTTGCATGCTGCGGCGCCAAGCCTCGCAGTCGGACCTGACAGTCCGGCGACTCACCGATAAGGATTTGATTTCGCTCAATTATGACATCGTCACCATTTGGCAGCCGAAGTATTGCGCGCATGACATGCCTCTTGTGTTTCTCAGTTCAGCTTGAGCGGCCCCTTCCCTTGACTACGCATTTCATACCATTCTTGGCGCAGTGCTTCACTAAGCCCTGATGACCTTTCGAGCGTAACTCCCGCTGCACGTCCCGTACGTGGTAGGCTCGCTCGAACCTTCAATCGACCATTCTGTTCGTAGCTGAAACTCACATCTACTTCGGTTCCGGCAGGTAGGCCCGGGGGAAGTTGTCTGAGAGCACACGTCCCAATCAGAGTAGCATTCTGCCCGGCATCGTCACCACCTTCGACTATCCTGACAGCGACCGAATCTTGGTTATCGCGGCGTGTCTGGAACTTCTTGGTCCTTGTCAACGGCAACGGCGTATTTCGAGGAATCATCACGCGGCGCCTTGGACGTCCCGTCGTCGGATCGACGCCGAGAACTCCCAAATCATGCGAGTTCACGTTTCTCACGATGACAGATTGTTCGAAAAGCGGCCCGAATTCCATCAACAGTCCGGCATAGAGGGCTGCGCCGTGGGCAACCGCCTCGTCAGGCGATAACGTGGTGTCCGGAATCTTGCCCGACTCCTCTTCCAGCATTCTCTTGACCATTGGCATACGCGTCGCGCCGCCGACGAGGAGCACACGCGTGATATCCGGCCACTGAAGTCCTCCTTCCCGGAGCACGTTGCGTACGGTCAACCGGGTGCGTTCCAGCAAGTCTGAGGTAATCTTCTCAAACATCATTCGGGATATTGGGATGCGTACCCCATGCCCCGAGTGTTCAAAGACAATTCGTGTTTCATCGCGCGCCGTCAAAGCATGCTTCGTCTCGTCTGCCGAGAGCATTAGCCGTTGAATCGCTCCAGGGTGATCTTTCGGATCGAATCGGAACTCTGACTGAAACGCGTCGGCAGCAAAATCCGCAAGACGGCGACTCCAGTCGAGTCCTCCAAGATAGACGTCGCCGTCCGTCGCCAAGGCCGTATAGCTGTTACTCTTGATATCCATCAAAGTCACGTCGAAAGTACCACCACCCAGGTCATAAACCAGTATCTTCTCTGGCTCCTTCGTCACACCGTGTCCTGTTAGGAAGCCTTGCTGCATTCCGAAGGCAATCGCGGCGGCAGTCGGCTCATTGATGATGTCGATGACTTCCAGCCCCGCAAGGTGACCAGCATCTTGGGTTGCCTTGCGTCGAGGTTCGTTGAAATAGGCCGGAACGGTAATAATCACTTTCCGAAATGGACCGACCTTCGCCTCGGCATCCCTCTTAAGCTTTTCGAGAACGAACGACTCAATGACTTCCGGCGGAATCTGCTGACCATTGATTGGTTTGGAGAAAGTCGAGTAGCCGATCTCTCGCTTCGCGAACTCGGCAATACATTCGGGCTCCAGGCAGGCAGCCTTAACCGCTTCTCTGCCGACAACAACGGACAATGTGTCAAAGAATACGACGCTGGGTGTCGTCGCATCCCCCTCGGAGTTCTGGATCGTCTTCGGACGCCCAGTTGAATCGAGGACAGCAATCACCGAATTCGTGGTTCCGAGATCGATTCCAACTGCAAGCTCCGACATGCCGTGAGCCTCTGCGAGTTTCGATAACCTGCCCATTGCATTCGGTACGACGGGCGTGCAACTGAACCGCCAAGGCATTATAATGGTCCTTTGTACTGCACGCAACTCCTTCGGCAAACGATAGTTGTGTCATGAAAGGACAGCCGTGACTGAGCATTTTGATCCCTACCATAAGTGGCTCGGAATTCCGCCTCACGAACAGCCGCCGAATCACTACCGTTTGCTTGGTATCGAACTTTTTGAGTGCGATCCGGAGGTGATCGACGCCGCAGTCAGCCGACAGATGGCCTACCTGCGAACGTGTGCGACAGGGCCCCATGTTGCTCTGTCCCAGACGATTCTGAACGATATTGCGGCCGCTAGTCTCTGTTTGTTGGACCCAGAGAAGAAGGGTGCATACGATGCCAAGCTTCGCAGCCAACAGCTCGACGCCGGTCTCCGCGCAGCGGTGGCCACATGCGGCCTAAGCTCAGACGAGGGGGCTACGGCATCAATCCATAGAGCGGAAACTCCACGTGTATCTGATTTGAATCGCGAGCATCCGAAGCGTCACACTCTGCCAGGAAGGCTCCCTTGCGCCGTCTATGCCGCTCTCGGAACAGCCGCTCTGGCGATCGTGCTTCTGTGGTCCTTCTCGGTGTCTCGGTCGGGATTGGATGAACCGGTCGGACCCGTTCGAGAAGAGGGACAGAAGACGAGTTCGGGTTACGTGGCTGACGTTGATTCATCAGTAGTGTCGGATTCATCGGCAGCTACCACACTTGCCAACACTCATCCTCAGCATCAGCCTGAGGAAGTGACTCTTTCTGCGAAACACGTGGAGCAGTCACCTCCGGCGCCCTTGGTAAATGATTCCACGGTTGATGAAAGTAGAGAATACCATTTGCCGAAAAGCGACGGGCAACTGGACGGCCAGTCGAATTTGCAGATCGTCCCGATAGTCCCTTCTCTGTCGCCTGATATCGAGAGCCAGTTGAAGAAACGGGTTAATGAAGCAACGACAGCCAAAGAATACGAAGACATTGCACGTGATTCTCTCCGCTGGGTCGATCAGGCAATTGTCGCAAATGATGCCGACACTGTGAGGAAGCTCGCGACGTTGGCCCTTCGCGCCGCCCGGGAATGCGACAACGGAGCTGAGCTCAACAGGATGGCCACGCTGCGCTATCTCGAGGTCAATGATCGCTTGACCGGAGAAGTAATTGAGGCGGCGACGAACAGGTTGGCGGTAGCCCCGTTCGATGCCCCAACGGCGAAACAGTATCAAGAGGCTTCGGCCAAGTCCGACCTACACCCACGTCAGCGTGAACTCGTCATCTCGGCGACAACGGTGCTGGACGAGCCGGAAGCAATACTGCCGAGTGTTGCAGGGACGGGGATTCGCGTGCGCGCTGGACAGCGAGTCGTCATCCGAGCCACCGGGAAGGTCGTCATTGGACCATTTGCAGACCACGTTTGCGGCCCAGAACGGATGGTCATCGCGATCGGAGAGGCCGGCAAGTCGGCGTTACAGCGAGTGTCCGGTGGCAAGTCGGTAGACTTCCAAGCATCGCACGACGGCGAACTGTTCCTGGGCGTCTATGACACCTCGCCGCGCGACAACTCGGGTGAGCTGCGCGTGGTCGTCGAAGTGCGGTAGGCGATCCCGGGGACACACCGAAGGTACGGTGGCTTGCGTGACAGGCGTCGGGCGGTCGGGCCACAACCTTTGGGCAGCACCGGCCGGACCAGAGCTAGGCGGCGGACGCACACAGCGAGCCGCCAATGCGACGTGGAAGCCAGCGGTATTCGTTCTCCTGCCACAGCAGGGCCCAATCATCCTCCGAATCCTCGGGCGCATCCCAACTCGTCTCCCCCCCAGGCCTGCTCTTCGACCGTGTAGCCCTCGACGGCCACCACGTGGACCAGCACAGTCCAGGAGACCGGCAGGTCGTCGGCATCCTTGGCGACAACGGTCACCGCGGTCATGCCGTCTTGGGTGGAGCCTGGCGGAAGCGGGACCGTGCGTTTGTGAGAGAGTGCCGGACGTGCGTCCAGGCGGCTGTGGGGACGCGTCACGACTGCGGCCGAGGGAGCATGGGACCATTTGAGGAAGAACTGCTGCTCGAAGAAATCGGGCGTCTGACCCTCCTTGGCCAGACGCCCGGTGTCGGGGATAATTCTCGATCCGGCGGTCAACTCACCGCCAGAGCGAGTGCCGTCCCGCCTGCGACGGAAACGGCGTCTGGGGGACGTGCGGAGCGCGTCGCAATTCTCTTCGGAAACATCAGTAGGATAAGTAGTCTCACGTACGGCAGTCTCCTTTCCGGTGGCATAAGTATGCTGATTGCAGACATGCTAGCCACCTATCTCGTGTCCTACTCCCTACCTCCTGCATCTTGCCTGCATTCCAGCTCTCTCGGTGTCCTAGCCGGTAAGCTGTTTGCCTGGCTTTCTGCAGAATCGTTCCCAGCGTCCGCCCGTCTACGAAGGCCGGTCCGTATGCCTCCAGCCACCCGCTCAACACCCTCTCTGCGGCCTTGTGAGGCCGACCTGCTTCTTGGGCTGCATCCAGCGAGTGTTCCAGGCTTTTCCAGCTGCTCCCGTCCGGCTCGTACTTGAGCTGGCTTTCCCCGCCACGGCTTATTTGGAAACCAAGAACGTTGCCCTTGGCCCCCTGCCGCTTGAGGTTGACTGGGCCGCCCTCGTCCTTGAGGGCCAGTCCGGTCCCCTGGAGTAGCTGGATTGTCTGTTGGCGTACTTCTTTGCCTTCATTCACGTCCTGGCATACCCATATAAGATTATCTGCATAGCGCCAGTACGGTATGTCTGGGCAGGCGGCTTGAAGCGGCCTGTCCAGGACATCGTTTAACAACGCATTGAGCACCAGCGGTGAGAGGGGGTCGCCTTGGTCGATCCCGGTCTGCCGGCTGGTACCGTCGTGCCCTCTGACCACAGATGCGATCATGTTTTCAACCGCGTCGTCCTTGACGTGTTGGTTCAGGGCACTGATGGCGCGTTCGACGGGCACGTTGTCGAACGCACATCTGATATCTTCCGTGACCAAGATCCAGCGGTCCTGCTGGATCATGGTGACCTCCATTTCGGCGAGGAGCTTCTCCCTGCTCCTGCCCGGCCTGAAGCCCATCGAGCAGTCCAAGAGCTTCGAGTCCACCGCCAGCTGTATGGCGGTGAGGACAGCCTTGGAGACTACTCTATCAACAATTCCCCGGACCGATAGGGTCCGGGTGCCGCCGCTGGACTTCGGGATGTTGCACTGCCGCGGTACTTCCGGTCGGTAAGTTCCCTGGCGGAGCCAGGTGCTTACGTCTCGGAAGATGTCGGCACGCTCCCTGCAGCCCAACTGCTTAAAACGCACGCCGTCCGGGCCCGGCGCTTGGCCTGACTCGCTTGCCATGATGTCATAGGCCGCGATCAGGTTTTCGGCGTCGATGATGGCCGCTAGCGAGACAGTGGCGCCGTCCGCGAACCGAACAGGCAGTTCCATCCCGGACCGGCTTTGACGCCGTGAGCTGCTACGCTGCGAAAGCTCGTTCCCGCAGCGCCCAGCTCGGAAGAGGCCGCCCAGGTATTCGCTCATGGCTGCCTCCTAACCTGCCGCGTCTGCAGGAAGCGGTCGATCCGTGCGGCCACCGGATCAACTCCCGGAGCCAGCCACTCGGCCTCGCGGTACGCTCGCTTCCGCTGCTGCGTCCACTTGGCCAGCGTGGGCTGGCCGCGATCGTCGAAATCGACGAGCAGGATCTCGGCGGATTCGCCTGTCGGGGCTGTCTGCCATGCAGCCGGCACCGGCGGAAGGCCCGTTCCGGAACTGGCCCAGATGATGACCGTCAGCCCGCGTGTCGGCCGAAAGGCGTAGTGGTCTGCGGCCGCAGCCGTGAGAATCTCGTACCCCATACTCCAGGATCGGGCACGCTCGAGGATACTTCGCTGCCGCTGCGACAGGCCGTCTGTGGACGCATCTGCGCCGCAGGTGATGGGCCAACCCGGCAGCCTGTCGGCAACGCCGATCGCGTGCTCCAGACCATCGACCAGCACGGTTATGTGGGAGATCTCACGGCCGCCTACAGCCTCGCTGACTGCAGGGAACTGCTGGGCAAGCTCTGTATGATCGCCGGTGCAGAGCAACTTCGCCATCCGGGCAATCCTGCGATTGCGAATCCGGTTTACCCACAAGAGTTTCCGCTTAAGCTGGGCCGTGCTCCCGTTACCGGTGTCCGGAGTCGCGCGATGGCGAAACTTGACCCAGACCACCCGCGGTGTCACCGCGCGGTGTCCGTGGGCCGGCACTGTGAATTCGTGGGGGCCGAAGGTGGCCATCAGGCGATCCCGCTCGCTGGGCGCCAAGCGGCGGCTCGCCGGCAGGAAGCCGAACAGCCGGCAGCGGAAATCGGCCTGCAATAGACACATCTGCGCAAGCTCACCGAGGGCATGAGCAGCGTTGACGCAAATAAAGATGTCTCGCTTGCCGGACTCGACAGGGTTATGCCCCATGGCAGTGTAGGTGCCGACGACGACCCGGCCGGGCTCCTGCGGGCAATGCCTCGCTGTGACTAGCGTACTGCTAACCTTAAGTAACTCCAGCCGCTCGTGGATTCGGCGGGCTTCCTGGTAGGTGGCCGTGGCGATCGCGATCGTGGCCTCGGGATAAGCAAGCGCGATCTGCGTAAGCAGCCAGTAGCGGTCCACGCCGGCATGGTATTTTACTATCCCGAGGTCGTGCTGCTGCACGAAATCCAAAACCTCCCGGTCGTGCCGGTACCCCGTTGGAAGTTTCTCACACTGCGGCGCCGGCAGCGGGACCGGTCGACCCGTGTAGTTGAGCAGCCTGCTCGTCCTGCCGGACGTCGCGGCCAATCGCTCAACAACCTCGGTGAGCCCGGCTGAAGTGCAGGGTCGGTGTTTTGCAGCGTTGGAGGTAGATTGAAAAGGTATGCAGTCCACGAACGGATTCAGCTGCTTGACAATCCGGCAACTTCCGTTGTCGCATACGGCTTTGTGGGTAATACAGCCGAGAGCCCGGATATCGTCCGGCGTCGCGTTCTCCAGCGACAGCCGCATGCCGCTTATATGCACGGTGATGTCGGCCGCGCCAGGCGTGCTTATTGGCTGGTTAATTGGGGGCGTGATCAGCATGGCACTGCTCAAGTTTTGGGAACCTGCGTATCTTAATCCCTGCCGACCCGGCCCCGGAGAATCTTTCCTCCGGGGCGAGTCGGCCGCCGCCAACATACAGTCGGCGGGAACTGCTGCGCGCGGAGCGCTGCGCTACTGCTGCGAACACAACAATAGCCGTCGAAGTAGATGCTCCCGATCCTCCTGGAGCCGCTTACGACCGCATACCCGTTCCCGGTACTATCCCCGGGCTCAGGTCTGCCGGATCGCATTGGCCGGCTCCAGCTCCGTTTCCATACCTGGGTCCTTGCCTCCCTGCAGGGTAACCCTCGAGAACCCTTCCTCAACTTCGCACGTCCCTCCGCGCTCTCGAAGGTAGGCATCGCACACCCCAAACCTCCCCGCCTTAGCCTCTGTGGCCGTTCGTGGCGTTTGTGGTGGCAGTGGTGCCTTCCCAGAGCCCTCTCCAGGTTCTGCCTTCTCTTCTTGCCCCTTTTCGATCTGGGGCCACCATCTTGACCGTGCCGCCGCTGGAACCCGAAGAGTTCACTTCGGGGCCCTGCTCTGCGTGGGCGGATGGAACCGGCTGTTCCTCCCTGTTCAGCGCCGGTCTCGGCAGGCATCTGCCTGGTTAAGCTGTTGAGGGCCTGTTGACCTTCGATCTCGTCCTGGCTCTTGCTTGCGGTGCCGTCCGCATTTCGGTGCCAGAACGGTGTTGCCGGCTCTGCGGCGTGATGCGGCAGGGCCAGGCAGTGGTGCATCTGCAAGGACATCCTCTGTGGGCTGACTGGGCGGCTCTGGTCGCCTCCCTCAGCCTGGCCCTGGACCTCTTTACCAGGCCGGCTGGTCTCATTCAGCCCCATCCGCCCATCCTCCTTGACGTGCTGACGTTGGTCCTCCAGGGCGTCTGCGATGCACCCATAGTCGGGAGCCCTGGGGGTGTCCGTGACCGCGGTGGTCCAGCAGTCCTGTCCCTCCATGGTCACATCCCTCTCGGCCAACATTTTCTCGATCTCCTCCTGTGGCCTGAAGCCGTGGGAAGTGTGTAGAAGATGTTGGTCCAGTTGCGGCATCAACATCGTTGCCAGCTCGCCGGCAACGACCCGGTCCATGGGCACCTGCAACCGCAGCGTCCGGCTCCCGCCGGAGGACTGCGCGATCTTCTCCAGGGTGGCAGCCTGACGGCGATGGGAGGTCTGCTGACACCGGCCTCTGATGGCCGGATGCGGGATCTGCGGCAGCTGTAGGTGCGGTACTCGCGGAATATCGATTCCGCAGCCTTGCCGGTCATCGTGCACGGCACGGAAGACCACGGTCCCTTTGCGCTCCAGGCCGACCTGAACCGCCAATCGCTCGGGCTTTCTTGCTGTGGAGCTGCGCATTTCTGTATCACTCCGGTACACGGCAGTGAGAAGGGAATCGAATTTGTAAAAAACAGGTTCCTTGTGAATGCTCAAGTTAGCATGCTGAATCGTCCGAGCTGTTACGGGCAACAATTTCCGCAAGGGCGGCATCCCACGAACGTTCAGGGGCGTCTTCCAGAACTTGGCGAATCTGCGTCTCCAAATCCGCGGGGACGGTGGCATTTTCGGCCGTTGCTGCAGCACACGCAAAAATCTCTTCCACCCGTGAGTTGAATTCCTTGATCTGCAACGCTCGCCGATACGCTTCCTCAAGAATGTCGCTGTCGGGTACGACTTTCTGGATCCCGTGCTCCTGCAACTTGCCTTCAATCCACGTAATAAGATCAGCGCTGGTGAACGCATTCAGCTCAACCCGCTTATTCTCGCGGAGGAACTGCTGTTCTTCCGGAGTGGCGATCGTGTCGCTGTCGAATCCGCCTTTGAAGTGCACGTATTCGGACTCCAGATCCCGTGCCTGCACGTCCTCTAGACGCAGGCCGAGATCGATAACATTCACATCGTTTTCAAATTGGTACCGTTGTTGATCCTCCCTCCTGTTTTGTGAAACTGTCGTCAGCCGCTGCGCGATTAGGAAGCCCTCCTTGTCGAAATCGTGGAGGACGAGCAAGGGCAAACCGTCGGCACACAGCTGGTCGACAAGATGGCGGGCGGCCACAACGCTCTGACCCTTCGTCGACATGATTGCGAGATCATAACGTTCAGCTAGCTTGACTTCCTTGAAAAGCGGATTGAAGCCCTCCTTTTCGATGAAGAGTATCGCGGCGTAACGATTCTTCGGCCCGCACGTCGGATAGGCCTTTTCAAACAGCTGGTCAATCTCCAGAGCGGGAGGTTCGTGCTGCTGAATCTCCGCCAGATAATCGCTTACAGCCAGAGTTCCGAGCGGGATTTCCCTCTTCGTGTGCGGCTCAGCAATATGGCCGCGGGGATCGTAAACGACCCACCAGGCTTCTGTTTCAGGATGGCGGTTCATGTACGACGGCAGAAGGGTTTGGGTGAAGTATACCGAGTTGAGATGACGGCCTGAAAAGGTCTCGATTTCGCTGCGAGCGGCGTAATAGATTTGGCGGGCATGTGCGGGGAGCCGGCCGTGATCGCTCGCGCTCTCGTACGCCTTGGGAATGATCTTTTCAGCAACCTCGGTAATGCTAAGCGGCCGGTCATCCTCCATGTATTCGTCTCGGTACAATCGAGCACTTGCGTGTCGCTCTTCTCGCTTGCGTTGAGCCGTCCACTTCTTCGTAACCTTTTCGGTCGCAGCTCTGATGTCGTCGACAATACCCATTAGCTGAATGCCCAGTTCTGTTATTGAAACGTTAGTGTAACACGATGGCGCTTTTACCGCGGTCGGTGTATTCGACCCTGGCAGCCGCGAGGTGAAGCACAAACGCAACCGGTTCGTTCTCCCCCGCACGGAATCCCGTGAGACACTCCCCTAACCCCGCGCCGGCCGTCCCGAACGTCCGGAACGGGTTGTAGATTCCCGGTGACCAATTTGCGCCAGCGTATATCAGTCGCCGATCAGGTGCGTCGCTCCCGAGCCATAGGAAAGCGGTTTCAACGACGTAGGGGATGTCGTTCTCGAAGTCGGTTTTTATCTCGTACTTGAACTCGCCTTGCTCACTGCCCAGATCCGCTAGACGCGTTTCGATGTGGCTTTTCCCAATGACGCCTAAGCGGGCAGGTCGAATCGTCCTAGTATGTTTCTTCATCGCAGCCAGAAGGCTGGCGATCACCTCCGTCCGCAAACCGTTCTCGGTCGCCAAGTCTGATAGATGCGTTCGTATCAACCGTGTTTCTCTTAGGACCGTCTGGCGTTTTCGCGACCCCGTCAGCCCGTTAAACTCGGCCAAGAACTCGGCGACTGTCCTGTCCGCCCCATGATCACGGTCGTGCGCGATGTAAGCAGCAATCAGGCGTTCCAGGTGGCGCGGCTCGTACCAATGGGCGCTGGTGGGGAGGTTTGGCTTCCACTTCTTCCAGCTCGGATTCGTCGCTTCAGCATCCAGCACCGTCTGGCCAAACCAAGTCACCGTAAGCGTAAGGTGTGGATTAAAAATGCTGTAGCCGCGGGCGAGCTCAAGGAACTTCTCTTTGCACGGGCTATTGCCGTCAGCTAACAAGGGGTGGCAGGCTGCAGAGAATGGCCAGAGTATGTTGCCGTGATCATCCAGCTGCTTGGCCCACTGGATGCGAATCTCCGTTCCCTGTTGCTCAATGACGGTCACGGGAGTGCACGTGACTCGCGGCTCTTGGTCGATCGGATCGGCGCGACATACAATTTCGTGTCGGACACCATGGGATGTGATCCAAATCTGCCCGTCAATCGGATCGATGACATAAGGCATGGCCAGCAGGGTCTTCAGGGCGTTGCCTTGTGCACCGCGGTCAGGCGCCACGTACATCTCCCGGTTGGAAACTTTTTTCGTAAAGTCCAGCGAGCCTTGGATGGTGTCGTTTGCGATGCCCGGCCCATTGTCGCTAACCGTGATTCCGACGGCGTCCGCCGTAACCGTAATCTTTGGCGGGATATCTGCTTCTTCGCACGCATCGAGGGAGTTATCAATCAACTCCTTCAAAATAATGTACGGCCACTCTTCCTTCGGAGCGCCGGTCTGAGCAGTCAGCTCCTTCTCGCTGAAGAAATCCATCTCGCGGCTGGTGTGGAAGGTGGTACGACGAAATGGTTTTGTGGACATTTTTTGTTTTCCGCACACGTATTAAATAGATACGAGCGTGAGACAACTCAGTAAGAAGACCAGTCCCTCCAGGCGATTGTGAGCGTTTGGACTCGGCAAAGTTGTCAATCAGGGAGTTGGAGCCGTGAATTATGGGCGGGTGATTTGTAAAAACATTAGAAGTTGAAAAACGCAGTTTAGCTTGCCGAATGTCGGGCTGCAGAGGTGTACGATTCGAACAGCATGATCGGCCTCGCGCCCTCGGGCAGCCGCAAGCCCGTCACCACGTCGGCCGCCATGCCGGCAAGGTGCGAGAATCCAGCGGGCGGCAATAGTCGCGGGAGGCCCACAGCCTCACGGCGCACCTATTCAGCCGCCGCGAGGCGGATCAGCAGGGATGTTGTGGTTGGTGCACACGTTCCATGCCCGGTCAAAATGACGGAGGAGACAGACGGCGACGGCAAACAGGTGCGCAACAGGTTCAGCTGCGCTGGGCCGTGGTCGTTGCATGTCCGTTGGTGCTGATGAGCCTACCACGATCGATGAGTGTTCCGGGCCAACAAGGGCACACCAGTCATTATGTACCTGGCATTGATTTCGTCCGGTTGGTTGTGTATGCGGATACGTGTACGGGCGATAGGCCGCTTCAAACAAGAGTGCCGATGTACCTAGTCCGTATACATGGGCATACCAATTGATTGATCGGTTTGAGACCGTACAGTTTGCGCGAGCAAGGAGGCCATTACGGCCGTCTGATGTTAGTACGTCAACAACGCAAAGATGGCCGCGCAGTCGCTGGAGATCATCTCGCCAGTAGTCCGAATTGCGGTCGAAGACAACGACGTCGCCTGGCAGGAGGCTCTGGCCTTCGACAATAGCCGGATCACCTTGGCGTAGAATGTAGGCGAACCGACTGGTCCGAAAGACTTCTCGTGCTACCCGGACGGTTCCCGATGGCTCTGCTGTGTTGCCTGGGAGAAGCGTGTCGTAGATGGGAATAACATGATCGGACTCTGTTGATTTATCCGCGAACGGATCACCCTCGCCCGTCAACAGCCAACGAAGATCTAGGTCCGGGAGCATCTTGGCGATCGCGACTAGCAGCTTGAAGGGCGGAAGCTGCTTATCAGCCAGCACTCTCGAGATCACGGGCTGTGCCACCGCGGTGGCATCGGCCATCCGCGTCTGACGGCCGACGAATCTGCGGTTCATCAACTCTCTTACCCTCCCACCGACCGTATGTTCCGCCATTTTTGCTCCCTTCGTCGTCGTTGGCCTTGCGTTTCGAGGAATACACAATAAGATAAGATTATGCACAAATCGATAAAATAGCAAGTCCATCGAGACTAAACGGCCGCTAAACCACCCGAACGAGCGGTATGCATGTTGTCCTAGGCGGCCATGCCCGAACTAGGGGGAGGCAATCCCGCCTGTGGAACGTGTCAATAGCACGAATTTGCAGAATGATTTAGGACGGCTGCGTTGTTAGATTCCCCGCGTTCGACATCGATCGCGCCACCAAGACGCTCTCGAAGTATGGATGGGAGATTTCAGCGATGTTTGGCGCGGATGCTGTGCCCGGGGACGCGCGCGCCCATCCGCGCTGCGATACTGCCCAACATGTGGCTCGCCGGTAGTTGCTCGGCGGCGAGATGCCCGTTACTGCTCTCGCAGATGCCACCTGGCTGCTCGGAGAATTGTCAAGATGACGGCCGAACGGGGCGAATGAGCCGGCAATTGGCTCGACGGTTCCCGTGCCAGGGGCAGCCCCGGACCCAATGCATGCCGACCGGCCGCTGGGGTCACCTAGTCGAGAATCGCGCCGAATTGCGACACTCGACGCCGGAATGGCAGTCTAGCCGGTCCCGTTGCGCTGAAAAACCCGCGGGTCGTGATTTCTGCAGCCCCCTACCAACCGCCGATGAGATATCGTACCTTGACGGTCGATTGCAGAATGACGCCGGCGTCTGCCATCAACCCTTCTTGGGCCCGAGAGACCTGTTCCGATTGGGCCGATAATTGTTCCGATAAGCAAGAATTCTCAAAGAAGTCGCCTGCGAAGTAAATGCTTGTCGCAAAATAGGTTATATCGTCCAGACGCTCGGTGTTGAAAGGATTCCCCATGATTCCGTTATCCTCCACTCAGAACGAAAAGCCCGCTGTAACTGAGAGTTACGGCGGGCGGTTTTGTTTCTTGAAGGCCCTGTTTTTCTGGGGCAAAAGATGGACATGCTCCACTTCTGATCCACTTTCGCGTGCATGGTGCGTGGTGAGCACGTGCCCTGAGATTATCTGGGCATCGCCGCCGGTAGTCAGTCTCCAATGGCGGAAGAATCCTTCCAAGATAGGCATCTCGCGAGGCGGCAATGCGCGCTAGCGATCGTGCGGGGAGAGGCCGTAGGGAAAAGGCTCATGCGGCTACTGCTGATAATGATGGATCTTGAGTGACTCTGGATCTAATGCCGAGGCCCTGCCCTTCCGGCGCGACCAGCGGATTCGGGTGATCGTCATGGGGCTGTACTCGGAGCACACCGCCCGGCGTCGGTTCGTCCATAGGGATTATGGTATTTCCCCCTCATTGGAGTTGATTTTTTTGGATTTTCAAAATTTCCTTGTCAGGAATAGGGGAGCGGTGGCGGAAAGACGTAGCTAATGAGGATGGTTTGGTTACGTGCCTGTGCTTGGTAGGTTGAGGGAGGATTTGTAATGAGAAGCGTCATGATTTTGCTTGTGAGTTGGATACTGTGCATTGGGATGCGGGGAATAAGTGACGCGGCTCTCATCAATTTCGATGATGCAGTCGCACCTAGTACTTTCTCGGCCCAAGTACCGTTAGCAGAACAGTACTCGGCCTTGGGAGTCCATTTTAGCGGCACAGGTGAAGTCCTCGACCAAAGCGGCGGTTTTGGAGTGGATTTAACGCCTCCTTTTAGCCCCCGGAATTTCTTGGCGTTCAACAATCTTGCTTCCGCTTTTCCGCCAGAGACCATGAGTTTCGATTTTCGAGTCGGCTCGGTTTCGTTGGACTTCGCGGGCCAGATCGGAACCATCCGACTCACTGGCTACTCTGACGGAGGTCTTGTCAATGAAGTGAGCATGTATTCAGCGAGCGACAACGATTGGAGCCCATTGACGCTCTCAGGTGGGCAGTTTGATACAGTCATCTTCAATATCGATGCTCAAAGTGGCGCTTTCGTCATTGATAATCTCCGCTTTGAAGCCGCCGCCGTGCCCGAACCCACCACCCTCGCCATCTGGGGCACAATGAGCGGACTGGGACTGATCGCTGCCCGACGGCGGAAGCGAGGCGCGTAGTACTCAGACGCCAACAACGACGACTCTCAGACCCGTGTCGCTCCTGTGTGACGCGGGCCCTTGTTTTGGCCGTTGCCCACAAGTCGATCTGAACAGGACCGCGTACCTCTTCGGCCGAGGTTTGCATCCGGCCAGCACCCTGCGCCCCCGAGCCGCCCCCCTTCTCCCAATACTCCCCGTGCAGGGCCCTGTATTTTCCCAACCCTACCGCTCTGGCATCTCAGGCCACCAGCCTGTTCCGCCAGAAAGTTCCTTGCGCAGGACAGTACCAGATTCGCGCCAAGGCCATTTACGGGGTCGTGCCACCCTCCAACACTGAATACACCGTCGGCCGACTCAGCCCCACCGTCCGCGCGATCGCAGCTATGGCCACGCTCTCAGCCTTGAGCCGCCGGATCGTGTCCACCTGAAGGTCGGTCACCTTGACCCTGCGACCCTTCTTCGAGCCGCCCCAACGCTTCCCCTGAGCCCTCGCAGCAGCCTGACCAGCCCGTACCCGTTCCCCGCGCACCTCGGTCTCATATTGGGCCATGGAAGCCAGCACGTGGGCCATGAGCCGCCCCGCGGGCGTCGACAGGTCCAAACCCTCGCGGATCGAGACCAGCCCCACGTTGCGCTGGTGTAGCTCCTCGAACAGGGCCGTCAGCCCTCGGGCAGTTCTGCCAAGCCGATCGAGTCGCCAGACAATGAGCTGGCCGACCTCGCCGCGCCGAATGGCCGCTTCGAGCTTCTGCCAGACTGGGCGAATTGCAGGCGATCCACATCGAGCCTGCTCAACGCCTGAAGTCCTGAACGGGACGGTCAGCGCCCTGCAGCGGTTCTTTGGTTCCACCAGATGGTGAGTCGTGGCGGAGTTGGTTGTGCGGGCGTCACTCTGTGCGGGAACAGATGGGTGCCGACCGCCAAGTCTACGTCACCGTCCGCGTCGAAATCCCCAGCCTGACTCGGCAGGGCTCTCACACCCTCGCGGCCTGCCAGAGTAATAGCGCTCCAACTCCCCAGAAGAAGAGTGTGAACGACAGCCACAGGCAGACTGTGTCGACGGTCGGCCGAGGCCGGCGACTGAACCGATATGCCGTCGGGACCGCCGCCGGCCAGGAGGGCAGGAAACCGACGAGAAACGCCCATTCCGTCGCCAGGCTCAACCGGCGGCAAGCCAGGTAGTAGCCCACGCAAACCGCGAGAAACAATGCGACCGATGCCAGCGACCACCACCGGCCTCGCGTCGGCCGGGAGGACTGATTGACAGAGACGATCATGTTGAGGGCCACCTGGTGTGCCACGAAAAGGCAGACCGGCCAGGTGAATACGAAGGGGCCGGCCCAGCGATTGAATATCGGTGTGCCCAGGATGCCGAATACAAAGGCAATCACCCAGAACGCCGCACGACCGGCACTCGTACCGGCGTCAGGCCACCGAGCGACAACAGCCCGTCGACACATGACCGCCAGCACAGCAGCCGGAGCCAACACCCCGACGACGCAGTAGATGTACCACCGCCACAGTTCCTCGCAGTCGGCCGGATCGAATGCGAACTCCCGCTCCCCGCCAACGAACCACGCCAGGTCGAACGTGCTGGAAACGGGTTTCGACGAATCTGAACGGGCCATCGGGCGATGTTCGGCGTCGAGTTCTTCCGGCCGGCCCACGTAGATGCAGGCTAAATGCGTGGGGCTGCGCAGGTAGAGCCGGCCACGATCGAGCGCGGGTGCGGTCCAGCAGATCTCCCCCTCGAAAACCCGCATCCGCCCCAGTTCCTCAAATCGCTCGGGACTGGCCCGGGCAAGGATCAGTTCTCCTGCATCGGTCAACAGAAACAGTTTCCCTTGGGCGGCCACGGCCGTGGCGTGCCCCACCCGATCCGTTTCCCAAAGCACCTCGCCGGTCGAGAAGTCAAGACACTTGTACGTTCCCCGCGAAGGGCGCTGAGCTTTGGCCTGGGCGTCGCGCAGATCGAAGCCGTAGATCCGGCCGTCGACCAGAACGCTCGAAGCGGTGTCGTTCGAGAACTTGCGGTTTGTCCAGACCGGGGCGAAATTAAGCGAACTGGCCGTTCCCTCGCCGCCTGGCGGATTCGCAGCGTCCAGGCGATAGCAGACCGCGCCGGCACGAAAGGGACTGGCAGCCATCAGAAAGGGTTCTCTGTAAAGCGGTTCGGCCGCATGCTCGTCGTAGCGCGACGAGTAGACCTGTACTCCAAGCTGACTGCCCGTCTTCAGATCGAATACAGCCAGGGCATTTTGCAGAAAGGCGACTACGCATCGCTGCCCCTGGAAATCGATAGGCAGGGCCGAGCAGTAGCTGGCCGGTTCGTCTCCCGATGCCCAGACCGTGGAGCCATCCTCGGCATCGAGCGCCACGACACTGGCCGCTTTTCCCCCGACGGGCAGAACCACCTTGCCTCCTTCAACCAGCGGTGAACAGGAATAGCCAAACCCCGTCCCTCGGCCCTCGAACCGCTCGTTCACATTGATCTGCCAGATCCGCCTGCCATCGGCCGAGTGCAGGCAGCCAACCTGCCCGTCAGGGCCGGCGAAGTACACTCGCCCTTCGTGCCAGGTCGGCGTCGCTCGGGGACCCGGATACATGCCGGCCGGCTCGTAGGGCCAACCGTAGCGGTAACGCCAGACAAGCTCGCCCGTACCGGCGTCGCGGCATTCCATATGCTGGGCCGTCAGCGATTGGGACTGGGTGAAAAGACGATTGCCGACCACCACGATTCCCGAATACCCTCGCCCGCACGGCTGCGACCAGAGCAGCGGCGGTCCTTCGGCCGGCCACGAATCGGCCAGGTTGGTTTCGACCGAAATGCCGTCGTAGCTGGGACCACGGCGATGGGGCCAACCCGGCCCGGGGTGGTCCGACGATTCGACTTCGATCGGCGAAGTCCTGCTCCACCGCGAGCGGCGGAATAGAGAACCCACGTCGGCGAGGGCGAAGAAGACGATCAGGCCCAGCACGGCCAGCGCAACCAATCGCGTGCCGGCGAAACGGGCGATTGTCCTGAGACGGTGGAATCTGGCGTTTTCGCTGCCTCGCGTACTCATTTGCTGCCATTGCCTGCCATGCCGGAGGTGAGATCAGCCCGGCTGCTCTGGGGCCGGATAGATCGGCACCGCCGGATCACACGAGACGACCTGGTCGCCACGCCACGTGAGCCGGAACTGGCGGCGGCTGACCGGCATGACCTCGACGGTTTCGCGGCTGGGCAACTCGTAACCGAGCTCAATCACGCTGCCGGCGGTTACCTCGCTTGCCGATACACGGAGATACGAACCGTCCCAACGGAGCGGCAAGGCCTGCCCGGAAGAGGTCAGCGAAACCGTTTCCCGCGGCGTCCAGCCGGGCACGCGGATGCGGAGCGGACAGGGCTCGTTGGGAACGATTTGCAGCCGGCCCCGGCCGCTCCGATTCTCAAGGACCCTTATCCCTGGCATATCGACTCCGAAATGGAGGTTGACCGAGAAGCCGCCGTCGCCGGTTGGGGTGACGATGTGCTGATAAACGTCAACGAGCGAGTGAATCACGGCGGCGAAGACGTCGAGGATCGCCCCGCGTCCGAACGGATGCCCGTACACGCCCCAGGCCCCGTGGAGACGTGGACTGGCCTGGTCGTCGATCTGCGATGGCAGCAATCGGGCGCGGATCAGGCGCTCCGTGTCGTCGAGCATATCGCTCTGGCCGGTTCGCAGCGCAAGCCAGAGCGCCAACTGAACCACGTCGCTGCAGCTGCCGTGCTCCCCGACGGGATCGCCGGCTTCGTCCGGAAAGCGGATCTTCCCCAGATCGTGAGGCGTCCAACCGGACTGCGAGATGTTGTGTGTCCAAAGCGAATGGCGGTAGGTGGCGTGCACCGCATCGACGTACTCTTGTCGCCCCTCCGACAGCCCGAAGAGGAGAAGGCCACGCAGTGTGCCGAGGTAGGAGTGGTTGTGGCCCACGTTGTTTGGATCGAGGATTTCCTTGCGGGCGGAGCCTTCCGCATTGACGGAGTTGGCCAGGTGATGAGGGGCGATGCGCCGGGCGAGTTGGAGGGCAAGGTCGTCACCGGTGGCTTCATGGAAGCATAGAATGGCTTCTAACGCTCGTCCGCTATTGGCAGTTGCGTCGAACCAGGGCGCCCCCGGAGGCTGCAGGTGACAGGGGTCGGTAGACAAGGGGATCCGGCCCCAACAGTCCAGCCGAGTGTAATCGAATCGACCATTGGGCTGGAAGCAGCGATCCATGGTCGCCAGGAGCCGGTGGCCGGTCTGAATCGCCCACTCGCACTTGCGAAATCGGGCCAGCGCCGCCAGGGCCAGCAGGCCTTCGCGGAAGTTGTGCGGGTTGATGATCGCCTTGGTCTTGAGAAAGTCCACGCTGGGATCGTTCATCAGGAGACCATCCGGGTTGCCCATCAAGCGCCGGATGTTGCCGAGCATGGCCGTTTCGAATTTGGCCGGGATGACGAAACCGGTGGCGGCCTCGAGGCGGAGCATGGCGTCCCACCACCGTCCCGTGTCGTGCGCCACCTCGTAACCGCCGGTGGGCAGGAAATCGTGGTCGGGATCCAGCCAGGCCAGGCAACAGTTCCCTGCACGGTGCATGGCCGGCTTTAGAAGCCATTCGTCTTCTCGTTTCGGTGTTTCTTCACCGCGAACCGATGCAGCCGCAAGCGCGGCGCCGGCGCTCAGGGTTTTCAGAAAACGCCTGCGAGTCCAATTGCCCATCGCGGCCATTGCAGTTTTCCTCTCAGATCCCGGGAATTAATCACCCGCAGCCATCGAAGGAGGCGGGCGTCTGCCCATGGCGGAAGCCCCAATTATGATGCAGGTCCCTATGTACTTGGCAAGACTCCGCGGAGCGGCATCACGCGGTCGTGAAGGACCTGCATTTCATAGCGAATGAGCCCGTCGCAGTCCCGCAGCCTCGCCTCTTCTATCGTAATCCACTTGCCGGGCTCTGCCTCGTGAGGATTCAGTCTCTCCCACGCTTCGACCCGCTCATGACACTCCCGACTGTGGGTTTCCAACAGAGCCGACCGACATTCCGCGGTCTTGGCGGGGTCGTCGTTCTCCTCCAGAACAGCAAGCAACTCCGTTCGGCACCACGGCTGATCGAGGACGGCCAGTGCCGCGGTTGCGACGATTCGGTCCCAGGGAACAGTCGACCGCAACGCCCTGCGAAACAGGGGGATCGCGACGTCCGGAAGATGCTCCAACGCCACGATTGCCGCCTCTCCGACGGAATGCGAATGCTGGGACAGCAGCCTTTCCGCCATTCCTTGCGATTGACCATTCTTGAGCAGCAGTTCGCAGCACTTCAAATGGATGCCAGGGGCGGAGATACTGCCGTTCGACTCGATTCGATCCAGCAAGGCTTCAAGTCGCAAACACCATATGCCGACCGAGGCTTCGGGGATGATCTCCAATGCGGCCACCATCGCTTCGTCGGGCGCTCCGTCCAGGGCCTCTCCAATCATCGCGTCAAGCTGCGGGCTCTCTACTTCGGCAAGGGCTCTCAGTGCCTCGCCCTTTCGAGCCTCGTTTCGAAATCTCTCGACAAGCCACCGGCTCCGGTTCTGACGGCACGCGTCTGCTCGTACTTCAATGTCGCCCTCGCGACCTTCATCCAGGGAGATCTGTTCCATGAGAATCCAGTCACCGAGGGCCGAGGCGACCTGCCATTGTGTTTGCTCCGATTTCCACGTCGATTCAACACGTCTGAGTGAATCGTTCAACTCGTTGTGGCCGAATGCTAACCGAAAGGCCGCACGATCCTCATAGGGTTCCAGCAATCCAAGCTCTCGGAGACGATCGATTGCGAGAAGCACGGTTTGGAAGGACGGATGCAACTGAATCAACCGTTGCTCGACAAACGTCGGAGCCTGCAGCGATTTCAGGTAGCAGGTGAAGAAGAAGGGATCGAACCAGTCCGACGAAGAATCGTAGAAATCGACATCGATGGCCTCGCCCGTACCCCGGTGCGTGAGGCAGCATCCGCGCCCGTGAAGATTGTAGGACCAATCGGACAGCCCGGGAACGACACCGTGTCCCGGACAATCGGGATGGCCCATGTAGCCGGCTTTCGCCAGGGCCTCCAGGTTGGCGTCCAACCGAGACGTGATGGTTCTGGCGACAAACTCCTGCCGCTGGCGATGGCGAACCAGGCCCAGGAGTGTCCAGATCTCCCAACACGGCAGGGGACTCGGCTGGTCAAGCCAATCTCCCTCGGGGTATTGCCCGTCGGCAATCAGGGCCAATCGTTCTGCGAGAATCGAGATCACATCCACCACCAAGTCTCTCCTTCCAGAAAGGCCGTCCCCCCAACGCAACCGCCGTCACCAGACGTCTTCACGACATCTCCCTACGCGAACCTGGCCAATATCACACTCAGTGTACCCCAAACCGAGAGAAACGACGCCAAACTGCCCCACAAAAACACGTACCCAACCTTCAGACTTCTTCCTTCACCTTTCAGACTTCCGTCAGAATCCCGAGCGTTTTGGGAAGTTCCGTTGGATCGATTCCCGCCACCTGCCTGCCCTGTTCTCTCGCCTCGGCCGCCGC
>CAYSCH010000029.1:24478-29592 GCA_964429355.1 uncultured Planctomycetaceae bacterium
GTCCAGCCACTTGCCCCGTCGTCATCCAGACCGGCTCCATCCGCAGCACCGACATTGCCACATGGGTGCACGACATGGCCACCGGCACAAGCAGGTTGTCGATAGACTTCGGGAGCATCGCGCCGTAGGGAATCTGGCCCGGCTGGGCCGGCCCCTCGGCCTTCTTGGGATACCAGAGCACGCCTTCCATGAACCCCTCCACGAGGAATCGCCGGTCGTGGCAGGGATGAACGTCGAAAGAATGTTCCCCGAGCGCAATCGGGTGCTCGACCGTCGGCGTGCGCCCCGTTTTTTCGTCGAGGGTGAAATTGTTCTGAGTGACGATCGCCCGCCCCTCGATCCGCCGCCCCTGGCGGACGTAAATCTGCCAGGGCCAGTGACGGTTGTCGACGAATTCCTGATCGTGAAGCCCGATCTCCTGCATCTTCTCACGGACGGAATCGGGCATGCGGGGATCGTTCTGCAGGAACCAGATCAGCCCGGCCGCGTGGTCGATGTGGAACTGATCGAGGCGCGCCCGGTGATGGCGGTCCGCCTCCGGATAACCCCAGTTCACGCCCGGGCAGTTCAGACTGGTCAGGTCTGTAATGCTCCCGTTCATCTGGTACTTCCGCCTTGGCATCGGCGTGCCGTAGCCGTAGGAACGCTTCCGCCCCGTCCTGTAGTCGTCGATCATCGGCAGATAGTCGGGCAGATGCTGCTCGTAGGTCTCCGGCTTCTCGATGGGGACGCGATGGTCCGGATCGTCGGTGAAGATCGAACGGGCGCAGAAGGCCTGGATGGCAATCGAGGGCTCTCCGGTGTCGGCCGTCAGGATCTGCTCCCCCTTCTGCCAGTTCATGTAGTGGATACCCGCCTTCGATTCGCCATACTCGTCGCGTCCCTCGCGGCCGACGCGATAAGGGACCTTCGCCTTGGCCGCCAGGTCCCCCTCGTAGGTCCCGTCGATGAAGGTGCGGGCGGCGACCTCGAACTTCATCCCCTTCTCGTCCTCCAACTCCACCTGAACGATACGGCTGTTGGCCACCTTCGCCTGGGTCAACCAGAGCCCGGGCAACCACTCCAGACGATCGCCTTCCGCGGCGAGCATCTGCCGAAACACGTGTTCGGCGACAGAGGGTTCGTAGAACCATCCGTCCTGTGTGAGATTCAACTGTTCGGGATTCCCGCCGAACAACTGCTGGTAACGCTCACGCACCCCCTGGATGAACTCGAGGACGAGCCCGCCGAAGAGGTTCCGCCGAACGGCGTCGGTCGTACACAGTCCGCTGGCCACCATACCGCCCGGGTTGTTTTTGGGACAGGCGAGCACGACCCGTTCACCCCGTCGCGTGGCCTCCACGGCCGCCGCAATCCCGCCCGGAGTGGATCCATATACGAACGTATCGCAGGACCGCCGAGCAGCGGTTCTCTCCGCAGCGGGCGACAAGTCCGCCCTGCCGGCCGCCGCCGCTGCTGCCGCGCCAGCCGTCACAAGGAATTCACGACGTTGCATACTGTTCATTTTTCCCGTGGCTGAAGTCCCTGTCGTAGCCGAACTGGCCAGAGTCTGGACCGTAACTCGCCCGAATTTCGGACGCTACAATCTTCGGGGATGTTGCAGCCCCGTGCAAGCTTCCGGTCGAATAAGGGAGACGGTGATGGTTGACAGCAGCCTCGCGGCTGCCCAGTTCTTCACGCGTTGGCCGGTGCGTCCGGGCGACTCCCCTCGCAGCCGACCCGGTCAGCACACCTTCACCCCCGCACGCGAACCGCAGATCCTGCGGCGTGTCTACCCCTCGATAACCAAGTACCGTGCCCGACCAGGAGCGAAATCGTGCAAGTCACTCCCCAGATCCACGCCATCCGCATCCCCTTTTCGATTCCCATCGCAACCGATCGGCGGCTCGAGCGGTTCGTCTACGTCTATGCGATCCTGGGCGACCGGGAGGTCTGGCTGATCGATTCCGGCGTGGCCACCACGGAGCGACTCGTTGCCGCCTGGCTGAGTGAAATCGGCCGTAACCTGGGCGAGATTACCACCTTGCTCCTCACCCATTCCCATCCCGACCACATCGGAGCAGCAGCCGCGATCCAGAACGCAACGGGCTGCCGCATCCTGATCCACGAAGCCGAACGGCCGTGGCTCGAGGATGTCAGCCTCCAGCGCGGACAGCGGCCCGTGCCCGGGTTCGACGAACTGGTCGGTGGATCGGCCCGTGTGACCCACACGATCGGCGGCGGGGACCGCCTCACCCTCGACAACCGTCTGAGCCTCGAAGTGCTCCATACTCCGGGTCACTCGGCCGGGTCCGTGTCGTTCTGGATCGAGAACGAGCGGCTCCTGATCTCCGGCGATGCCGTGATCTCGCCCGGTGACTTGCCGATCTACGACGATTACCGCCTGTGCCTTGCTTCGGTCGAGCAGTTGGCATCCCTCAACGGCGTGGAGATTCTCCTCTCCTCGTGGGACGAACCGAAACACGCCGAGGCGGTCGGGCAGCGATTTCAGCAAGCCCGCGACTACCTTCGCCGGATCGACGACGCAGTCCGGCAGGTCGCCTCCAGCCAGCCCCAATTGGATCCCATGGATCTCTGCACCCAGGTCGCTGCGGAGCTTGGCCTGCCACCCGCGGCCGTCAATCCCCTGGTCGCCCGGGCCCTGATGTCGCACCGGCAGCGCCCATAGCCGGGCCGCTGGGCCTGATACCACTGCCCCCTGGCAGACAACGGCCAATCCACACTTCGGAAGAACAGGCCTATTGGTTGCTATGGGGGGCAAAAACTGAGATGATTCCCAGACACGTACTACGTCACGGGCCGGACCTCCAAGCGTTTCCTTGACCGCAAATTGCGTCCCACACCGCCATGTCGGCATCCTACACGGGGACCCCGGACTGGCCCTGATAGTTTTCGCCGGCCTTGCGTTGAACCTGGTTGTTCACCTGATCACACGAGTAGCGGAACGTGTTGGCATGCTTTTCGCGATCAAGGGCCGGCTAACGATGAACCTGTGGCGATCAATTCCATGTTGACATCGGGCAATTCTTCGCAGGAACGAGCTCGCCTTGTCCGACAATTCGTCGGCGGCATCCTCTCCCTGGCCTTCATCAGTTTGTTTCTGGCCGGGCTTATCCAGTGCAATTTCTTCCTGGTACTGGGTGCCGTGACGACCGGGGTGATCTTTACCGGAACGATCGTCTTAGTGTGGGCTGCGTCGTGTGCGAGCCGAACCAACGCACACCGAAGCCAGTTCAGCATTCTCACACTCTTGGTCTTGACGCTCCTTGCGGCAATCTACCTCGGTACTGTCCGCTTGTTTGCCGATCTGTTCGGCGCTAGCATGGGAGCCAGCCAACCGGACTTCCTCATTGCTGCCATGATCTGCCTGTTCATGACTGGATTCTCCCTGCCAATACTGCTCCTCTTCATGGACAGCCTCGTCTGGCTCGCCGTCTGGCTTGTCCGGCGGCCGTGGGTCCAGCGATGCCTGAGGACCCGAATCACGAAGAATTCTCCGGCGGGGGTGGAGAAAGAAGAACACCCCGAACTATAATGAACCGCCGGAGCACCGGTGGAAATTCTCGCTGCAGCACCGAAACCCGCGGTTGGTGAACCGATGGCTACCTCAGTCGCGCTCGACGAAGACCTGGAAATCCCATTTGTCGGCTCCTTGAGCCAATTCCGCCAGTGGGCCTTGTCTGAGGAATTCCCCGATCGTGGACGATTCGACTACCTCGCCGGTCGCATTGAGGTCGACATGACCCCCGAAGACTACTACTCGCACGGTGCTTTGAAGGTTGAAGTGATTCGCGTGCTGGGAGATATTGTCAAGGCAGGCGACTTAGGGGACCTGCGATCCGATCGTACTCGAGTCTCGAACCCCGAAGCCGACCTCTCCGTCGAGCCAGACTTGGTCTTCGTCTCCCACGAGGCGTTTGCAGGTGGTCAAACCCGCCTGGTGACGAAAGCGACCGGAGAGGTGGACCGCTATGTGGAGGTTGTGGGAGGTCCTGATCTGGTTGTCGAAATTGTGAGCGACCGTTCCGTCAAGAAGGATACCCTCCGTCTCCCCCTAGCCTACTGGAAGGCGGGCATCGCCGAGTACTGGCTCATGGACGCCCGCGGCGAAGACCTTCTCTTCCATGTCTACCGGCGCGGAGTTGCCGCCTACGAACCGGCAGCGAGCGATCCGGAAGGCTTCCAGCACTCGGCCGTCTTTCAGAACTGGTTCCGGCTCTCACGGCGCCGCGATCGCCGCGGGGGCTGGGTTTTTGACCTGGAACGAAAGGGCCACTAGCGCTTCGAGCGGGAGCGACTGGCACGATTGCCCTATCTCTATCCTTGCCCCCGTACCCGCCGCAGTTCCTCCAGGATGTCGGCTTGGAGCGACTCAATCGTATCGTGCAGCTCGGCAAAGACTGCTTTCGGCAGCCCCCCTTCGCCGCGCAGGGCAAACAGGCTGCCCAGCGCAAAGGCGGCACCGCGCATCGCCCGCTTGAGCTGCACGACGCTCAATCCACCGTCAGATTCGAGCCTTCGAGTGCCCAGGGCCTGGGCCAGCCCGCCCATGATCTCTCCGGCGCTGCGGTGCAGCGCGGAAAACTGACTGCGATGCGATTGGTTGACGTCGTCGCCCAGCTTGTGAAGACGTACCATCAGGTCCATCGCGCGCCGCTGCAAAGGATGGCGATCGGAAGCCAGCCAATCGGCGTCCTGATCGCCGCCGCGAACAGCTTCAGGGAGACTTTCCCTCCACGGTTCGTCTTCCTCGGCCTCCCAGGTTTCCTCGAATTCCTCCTCCGCCTCCGAAAACGACGATTCTTCCGGCAGATCGATGATCCCTTCATCTCGGAGTGCGGCTTCGAACACTCCGTCGACATCGTCGCCACTGGCCAAGCGTTCTTCGATTGCCCGTTGCAGGCGTTCCTGTTTGCGGCGATTCTCTTTGTAGAGGGCGTCCCAGTGCGACTCGCTGGCGTCTTGCCCGTCGTCGAACTCCCGGGCGTCGTCGAAGCGTACCGGCGGATGTTCGGACGGCCGCGACAATGTGCGGTGCACGAGTTCTGCCACCCGTTCGATGCGCGACATCAGGATCTCAGGTGCCTCGGCAGCCTCGGAACTCAACGGATGCC
>CAYSCH010000029.1:29602-39311 GCA_964429355.1 uncultured Planctomycetaceae bacterium
CGCCGCTTCAGAACTCAGGCCGAACCTCCGCAGCCCCTCCGCCAGTCCATCAATCGCCGCCTGAACGCGATGAAACGATCGTCGCAGCAGGTCCAAATCACGACTCACGTAGTAGTCTCCCTCATCGTTGAGTTCGAGATTCGGAATGAACTCCTTCTTCAAGCAGGTGAGCAGTTCGACCAGAGCCACATGCCCCTCAACCGAGCCGAACTGGGTCTTGACAAAACACCACGGCGGCTCGCCAAGCTCGCCGTTTTCCGCCGCTTCGATCTCGAAGAGATTGATCAACCAACCCTCGGGCGAAAACAGCAGACTGGTCGTCTCCTGACCCGGATACAAATCCAGGATCACCCCGCGAACCACCCGCTGCCGATCGTGATCGCACACGCTCCGCCAGATCTGAGCCCGTCCGCCGACCTCCAAGGCCAGATCGAGCACGCGGTCTTCCAGATCTTCCATGCGACCAGGGTCGGTGATGGAACCTCGATAGAAAATGGTTATGCCCATTCTGCAATTGTCCTGAGTCAGGGTGTCAGCCAATGTCTGTTTTGTTCGGGTACGTACCGGTGCTGGTTGCGAGACCGCCTCATGCGGCTATGGTACCCCAGGGCGGCAGGGCCGCCAACCAATACAAGCTACCGCTCGGCTGGAATGGTCTGTTCCCGGCAAGTCGCAAGTCTTTGTGAAGAACTTCACGATCATTGGAGTTAGTAGTACCGTCTCAGGAGTTTTACTGAAATTCGTCCACGATTTGCCAAATCTCCACTCCGGGCGGGTCGCTCAGAACATGTACGAGTTGATGGCGTTCGGAAGCCTCGCCCGGCGACTTGTCCGCCGGCAGTTTCGTAGTGTCAACCACGACGAACTCGACCCCCGCATCGGCCAGCATGTCCAACGTCGACCCGGAGAAAGGCTGTTTCTCGAACGCCTCCACCATACGGTACCAGGATTTGGGAAAGAACCCCGAATAGCCATTCACCATCGGCAGTCGGTGCCGAGTCCCGTAGAGCATCCAGCGGCCTGTCGGTTCAGATCCTCCTGCGGAATACCCCTCGGCGAACGGGAGACAGACAATCGCCTGCCCTGGGACTGTCTGTTCCCGCAGCCATACAACCCAGGGCGTTTCCTTGGAAACGTCTGGAGCTTGAACTAGTCGAACCGGCACCGGCGGAACTTCGAAGGCAACCAGCAGGCAGGCGACGGCGAAAACGCCTCGACCCAGCCAACGCCTGGCTGTTGCTCGCCCGGCGCCTGCCGGCCAACGCGCCAGTCTGTCGAGTCCAACTGCCGCCAGTAGGACGACGACCATCTGGACAAAATACGCAAACCGATAAGCGCTGCGAACTTGCGAAAAACCGGGAACCCACTCCGCGAGTGAACACCACGGATGCCATCCGGCAAGACTGAGATTCATCCCGAACGATCCAAGAAACGCCGCCCAGCCCAGCGCCGCAATGAACACGACATCTCGGCGGCGGCGAAACCGACGCGCCGCCAGCACCATCCCGGCTATCGCGAGCCCGGTTCGGATCCAGCCGGGCGACAACGGTCGGGCAGAACGGCGGCCAAATGCACCGAAATCGGTCAGGGCTTCAGGTACCGTCTGCCCCCAATCGGATGGCATGGCCGACAGCGATTGCACCTTGGAGGCCTCCCTCGCAAACTCATGCTCTGCGAGGATCTCCCGCATCGGAAGCACGAGAGGCAAGAGGACCATGGCTGCGGTAATGCCGGCCAACACCACCCCGGCGAGCCATGGCTTCAATCGCTGCAGCGGAATCGTTAGCCACCCGGTCAAGACGAGCAGGATCGCCAGGAACATACCATGATGGATGCAGGACATGAAGACCGACGAGAAGGCGATTCCCAACACCACACCCCGGCGCCATGTGGGGCTGCGGTGATGCTTGATGAGCGCATCGAGTGTCCAAAGAATACCCCAAAGGGACATCAACTGTGCGGCCTCACGGTTCTGATGCACGAGCGGAAGAAGCAGCACGGCCACTCCAGCCGCCGTGGCCACCCCCCAACGCACACGGAGCGTTCGAAGCAAGCGGACCGCAAACACAGCGTTCAGAACAAGCGTGCCGATGAGGTAGGCCTGATAGGCCGGTATCGGGGTTCCGGTCGCCCACACAATCGGCGAGACGGCCCACGTGGCGGGCTGTGGTTCCGAAAAGGCAAACGTCCCTGTCTCAGGATGAAAGATCGGGGCATCCCAAAAGCCCGCAAGTCCATGAAGCAGCCGGTCTGCGTTCCACCAGATCGTCCACGCGTTGAGCATGGGCACGGTGGCCGGGCTCGATGGTCCAGTCGGCAGGCCAGTGCAGAGAAATCGTGGAGCCGGCCATATCGACCAGGTCGCAAGGCCGGAGAAGACAAGCACCAGAAGGGTCCATCGCGTTCGGCGCGATCGAAGAGAGCGACTCAATCCGGGACCTGGCACAACCGACACAGCACGGAGGGCTGCCAGCGCTCTTGTCACGTAGCGTCGCGAGACAGGGGTGCCGGACATGTCATGCTCCCCCTTCCCGAAATGAGACGCGACCGTTCGACGGGCGCTGTTCACCGGCCGACAATGGCATACGACTCCTCCGCTGCTGGGTACGCTCCGCTTTCCTCACCCTCTTCCGCATCTCCTCCGGGTATCCGTGCCGATGGTACGGCCCTCGCAGTGGCCAGCAGTGCATCGGCCCCGCTGGATCATCGAGATAGTCTGCAATTCTCCAGTTTGGCGCGCATCGAGCTGGCGAATTCCCTGTCACCTGAGGCTTCGGCATTCCGCAACGCCGCCACATACGCGACGGCGGCCTTCTCACGTTCTCCCTGGCCGATGTAGAAATCGCCCAACTGGCACTGAGGAAGAGGATTCTTCGGCTCGATCCTGGCCGCTTCGGCAAGGAGCCTCACGGCTTCGTCAGCGTGCCCCGTTTCGAGCAAGAGGTTCGCGAGATCCAGCCGAGCCGGAATGAAGAACGGATCAAGTTCGACTGCCCTGCGGCAGGCCCTTTCCGCTTCATCATGCCTGCTGCCGATCGCGGCGATCTTCGCCAGGTTCCAGTGGGCTCGGCTGTCGTCCGGATCAAGTTCGATGGCTTTGCGGATCCGCTGTTCGGCCTCCGCGAACTTGTCTTGAGACATGAGCACCACTGCCCAGAGCCGATAGGTCTTGGATCGTTCCGGATTGATTGCGATCGCCTTCTGGATCTCATCGATGGCGGAATCGAATTGGCCGGCCAGCGCGAAGTTATCCGCTACCCGAATATGGTGCAAATCTTCGATGAACTCCGTGTGGATAACCTTGATCGCATCGGCGCTCGTTCTGACGAATTCGGGAATATTCGCGGCCATGTCCGGCACCGTGAACCAGGAGAGAACGACCGGAGGGCTCGCGTGCCCTTCCTCGTCGATGTGTGCAAGAAAGAGCTGGGTGTAGGGGGTCAAGGCTTTGGACGAGAACACGAGCCACCGGCTGTTCGGCGACCAACTGTGCCAGGAGTTCATTCGTGAGCCATTGCACTCCAGCCGTCTGGCCTCTCCGCCCTCCGCCGGGATGATGAACAGTTCGCTATCGGGTTGCAGGAGCATGAACGAGTCGGCCTGACAGAACACAATCCACCGGCCGTCGGGAGAGTAGCGAGCGAAGTAGTTGCTCCGGCGGTTGTGCGATGCACCAGGCAGGGGTTCGGCTTTGCCGCCTCGCCCCTCGTTGAACGGGATCCGGTAAAGGTCGTATTGGAACTTGCCCCGTTGGGCCAGGAACTTGGAAATCTCCTCGGTCCTGGTGAGCCCCAGTTCGTTGGCCCTCGCGTCCTGGCCGTAATAGGCCTCGCCTCGGGCGAAGATAAGGTACTTGCCGTCCGGACTCCACGCTGGATTGCTCTGGACGAATCGCTCATCGTCGGCACCGGGGAGGGACCGATACGTACCGGTCTCCCGATCGTAGGTGCAGAGAATCCCTCGGATTGGGAAGAAAAGCTGGCTGAACATAAGATCGTCGACCGCTTCAAAGACCGACAGATCTTTGACAGTACTGACGACATACCGGCCGTCGGGCGAGACCTGCGAGAGCAGACCGAAGGTCTTCTTTCCGTCTTCTCGCCGGAAATCGCTCCAGGTAATGATCTTGTCTTCACGGAGGGAGATCTCATCGTCTACAGAGCAGACTGCGTAGGAGCCCTTGTCGTTGGCATAGTCGACGTCCATCCCGAGAACGGATCCGTCTGCCGAGAACGAATGGCAATTGCCGCACACGAGCAGCTTCTCCAGAACGATCGGTGGCCGCCCGGTTCTCGAGATCGCTCCAAACCGCCAGCGGATGTGGGCAGCAGGGTCTTTGACCGCTTCAAGAAACGGCAGATTCACCTCGCGGTAGAAGATCGGTGCACCGACCTCGTCGGGCGATGTGCGAATCGACACCTCGTCGCTGGACAGCACCTCCGCCGGGCACAAAGGATCAGTGCCGCATATTGTGACTTTGACCTCCGCGCCCAGTGCTTTCCGCTTGATTTCCTCCCAAAGGTCTGCCGGGGGCGTCCATTCCCGAACATGGCTCACGAACTGCCTCGGCACCTCGCTGCCGACAAATTCGACCGTGACCGTCCAGTCACCCACCGGCGACGTCCCGTCTTCCCACCGGAATTGTGGCGGTGCAATCTCGGGCGGAAACAGCGTTCCGTCAAAGGGATACAGGATCTTCAAACCCGAACCGGCGGCAAGCCGCTCGTCACGGGGATCGAAGGCCTTCTCCTGCCTTTCGGGTGGTGCCGTGTGATAAGAGATCGACCATCCAAGAAGAACCGCCAAGGCAACGCCCGCCAAGGCGAACGGCAGGTAGCGCCGTGCGGAGAGACGGGGCTCAGGTGCTGCCTTGCGGCCATGCGCAACGGACCCCGTTGACTTTCGATGCCTGCGTGGTTTCTGCGTCATTTCGTGAATCTGTCCGGTATCCCGGCCGGGTGCTGCATCCATGGCCGATCGGGACGCGCCTTGTCCGAACCAGAGACGCCCGGTGTTTGCCGAATACTCCAGAATACGCCATTCTGAGTTGCTCGGAAGCGGATGTCAACAAAACGCGGCAGGTCTTCAGGTCCGCCCCGGAACACACCAACACAATCGTCGTCTCTGGTCGGCAAACTATGGATCGCCCCCGGCGTGGCGTCTATATTGAAACTCCAGCGGCTTGAACGACCAAAGGTCCTTTGCGGCGTCACTCCTACCGTTTTCATGACGAATCAATCGCGACCCGTAATTGCCTCCCTGGCGGTGCTTTTCGTCGTCACGTTCCTCGCGTTCTCGTGGGCGTACGGGTACGTTATCGCCTTCAAGATCGACACCAACGACTGTTTCTTCCTGTTTGGACGTTCATTCCTGTTGGAGTTCCTGGATCATCCCGCCGGTCCCATACGCTATGCAGGGCGATTCCTGGGCCAGTTCTATCATTATCAGTGGCTCGGGGCCCTGATCGTCGCAGCATGCGTGACCGGTTTTGGACTGCTGTTCCACAGGATATTGGCAACGCGAGAGAAAACGGTTCCCATCCTCCAGGTTCTGCTTCCTTGTATCCTCCTGCTCTCCCTCCACACGTCCACATTCTTCCTTCTCCAAGATACGCTGGGCTTGTGCACGAGTTGCTGCGCGTTCTGGGGGTACCTTTCGCTGGCAGGAATAACCGTGCGAAGATCCTACGCTTTGGCCGTCGCACCAATTGTGTACTTTCTTGCCGGAGTCTACGCCGGAGTCTACGCCGGGGTCTTTGTAGCATGGGTCGCGGCTTCCGAATTGTTTGACGGCCCCCGGCGTTCCGGGCCTATCTTCTCGGTGGCTTGCGTTGCGGTGGGAGCGGCACTGCCCTTCATTGCCTGGCGGTGGGTATTTCCGATTCCTCTACGCAGTGCGTTGATGTGCCCGGTCATGTTTGGTCCGCCTTTTCGCAGCGGCTGGCCGGGCCAGGGTGTCGCCCAGTTCGTGGCAGATGGCACGCTCGCCGTTGGACTCTGCGGCACGCTGCTCCTGATCCCATTCTGGAGTCGTTTGTCTTCCGCAACTCCCCTGGCCGGCTTCTGGAACACCAGCCCTGACAAGCCAGCGCGTTTGACGCTGGCTTTCTCGCTGGTGGCGGCCGGGATTCTGCTTCACTGGATTCGTTACGACGCGCCGCTTGCCAAGATCATTGCCTGCCGCCAGTTCTACAAGCAGCGGCAATGGGATCCGCTGCTACAGGAGGCGAAAGAGAATCCCTATGGAGACCACCGGATCCAATTCATGACCAACGTCGCCCTGTATCACAAGGGAGAGCTTCTCGACAAGATGTTCAGCTACCCGCAGCCGTGCGGCACCCGGGGATTGTTCCTGAACTTTTCCGGGACGCAGATGGCAGATCCCGGCCAGGACGACACGGATGACGGGATGTACAACAGCGACCTTCTGTACGAAATGGGCCACGTGAACTTCGCTCTCCAGCATGCTTACAACAACATGTCTCTGCTGGGCAAGACCTATGAGACCCTGGCAAGAATGGCTGAGTGCAGCATGGTCAACGGGAATGAAGCCATGGCAAGAAAGTACCTGAACTTGCTGGGAAGCACAATCTTCCACCAGGATTTCGCCAGGCGCTACAAGGCGATTCTCGCGAACCCCGACGCCGTGGAGGAGGAATTCGGCGCGATCCGAGAGCGTCTCCCCATCGTGGATGGCTTCGGGCACCCGACCAGGCACTTCCTGGTTCTCCTCCAGTCCAAGCCTGACAATCGCATGGCGATAGAATACCTGATGGCATGGTTACTGCTGGAAAAGACTCCCGATGCGGTGGAGTCGATCTGTGCCGACATAGGCCATCTGAGAGACGTGGGCCTCACCGAGCTGCCCAGACACTGCCAGGAGGCAATGCTCCTGAAATCGGAACTGGCCGGTGCGCCCGTCGACACACAAGGTTTCCGCTACGACAGCGACGTCGTCGCACGCGTGGCAGAATTCCGGAAAGATATGTCGGGCCAAGGGAACTGGCTGAATCCCGAGACGGCGGCGGAGTTGTATGGCGACACCTACATGTTCTATTGGTTCTTCGCGACGACAACCGATACTCCGGCAGCAGGGGACCTGACGGACCGTTACAGTGTCACGTTACGGGAAGAGTAGGAGCGATTCAAGAGATATTCGCTATGAGACGTTTCCTCTGGAGAGCCCTGTTTGCGATGATCGCGTTAGCAGTCGTCACGATTGCCGCGATGGTGCTATCCGGTTCTCCCGATTCCATTCCGGACGTCTCCACAGCAACGAAGCTGGAGCAGAAACCTCGCATCGATCCGGATTACACATCGCTGGTGATCCCGCCCAACATTGCACCGCTCAACTTCCGGATCCTCGAAGACGGGCAGGACTTTGTGGTCACGGTCTCTTCCGACGGAAGCCAAAGGCTCAAGATCCATTGCCGTGACGGCAGATGCCGGTTGCCCGAAAAAGCCTGGCGGCAACTCCTCGAGAGCAACCGGGGTGGCTCGCTGTATTTCGATGTCTTCGCCTTGAGCCCGGACGGGACGTGGTTCGAGTTCGAACGGATCGTCAACACAATCGCGAAAGAGCCAATCGATCCGTATATCGTGTATCGGCGTCTCGTGCCCAACAAGTCCTGGTCCGACATCCGGGGCATCTATCAGAGGGACCTGGAATCATTTCGAGAGTCCGCCTTGATCACGACTCGGGACGGCACGATCAAGTGCTTCAACTGTCACACCTTCCACCAGAATGATCCCAATCGATTCCTCCTGCACGTACGCGGGGAGCACGAGGGAATGGTGCTCGTAGAAAATGGGGGAATCCGGAAGATCAACACGAAGGTGGCCCCTTTGTTCCGACCCCTGGCCTACTCGGCGTGGCATCCAAACGGGCGTCACATTGCCGCCACCTGCAACCGCTTCATCGGGCACACGCCGGCCAACGCGAAGACCTACTATTTCGAGGCGATCGACAAACGCGGCGATCTGGTGGTCTACGACGTCGAAACGAACAGAATCAGCACATCGGAGGCCGTTTTTGGCCACGAAACGATCGAAACACATCCCTGCTGGTCGGCTGACGGGAAGTTCATTTACTACTGCCGTGCGAAGGATTTGCCAATCGTCAAGCCCGAGGACTGGGACAGGAACGATTCGGATCTGATGCGTGTCGCCTACGACGTAGCAGCAGACACCTGGGGGACCCCGGAAGTCGTCAAGGCCTATTCGGAACTCGGGCTGAGCTGCTCGTTTCCGCGCCCGTCACCCTGCGGCAAGTACGTACTGCACATTCTGGCGGACAAGACGACGTACCCCATCCACCAAGAGAGCTCCGACCTGTATCTCCTGGATCTCGAGACGAAGGAGTACCGGAAACTGGATGCGGCGTGCAGTGCACGGGCAGAGAGTTATCCCCGCTGGTCTTCCAACGGACGGTGGTTTACGTTCCTGAGCAGCCGCGTCGACGGGATGAGCGCACTGCCCTACCTGGCCTTCTTCGACGACAAGGGAAATGTGGGCAAAGCCCTCGTGGTTCCCCAGAAGGACCCTGATTACTACGACACGTTCATCGATACCTACAACACGCTCGAGCCTGTGAAGTCGCGAGTGAATGTCAGGGCGTTCAGGCTGGCTCAAGGTATTCAACAGAAGTCCAAGGACGCGGAATTCCCCAATCCGCCTCAGGTGGACGCGTACACGGGTCCGACGAAGACTCAAAGGGCAGGTTACTGAATCTGCTTTGCCCGTCCTTCCCCTTCCGTTAGCGTGAGGATCCGGTCGATGGCCGTGTTCTCGAAAACCTCCTCCCCACCGCCCACCCAGCGAACTTCAACCCGGTCGATTCGCTCCCGTGGGCCGAGGCCAAAATGGAGCCGCGTGCCGTGGTGGCTCTGGTAGCCCCGGCCGCTGTGGACTTCATCGATCTGGACCAGGTCACCGGCGACGACGCGGACATGGGCGCCGACGCCGTCGCGATTGGTTTTCGTGCCCTGAAGCCGGATCTCAATCCAATGGTTGCCGGTCTCCGAGTCGTTGCGGAGAATCGTTGGTTCGCGACGGGAGTTGAGGACCACGACGTCGATGTCCCCGTCGTTGTCCAGATCATCCAGTCCGGTTCCGCGGCTCGACAATTTGGGCAACATTCCGTCGCCGGCTTGATCCGAAACGTCGATGAACTTTTCGTCGCCGTTGTTCATCAACAACGTGTTTCGGACCTCGTAGGCGGTGATGTCGTTGTACAGTTCGACGTTGTCTTGAAGATGGCCGTTGGCAATATAGAGATCGCGGTCCCCGTCCTTATCGAAGTCGGCAAAGCCGCATCCCCAATTGACGTAGGCGTAGGTCATTACGCCTGCCCCAGTGGCCCGCGTCACGTCCTCGAACAACCCGATGCCGGTGTTGCGGTAGAGGACGGGCAACTCCGTTGAGTAGGAAGTCTGAAAGAGATCGAACCACCCGTCGTTGTTGTAATCCGCACAATCGACGCCCATACTTCCCAATTCCTTGCCGTCGGTGCTGTAGGCGAACCCCGTTATGAGACCGATCTCCGCGAACCTACCTGAGCCGTCGTTCTCGAAGAGGAAATTGCCGTGCACGTCGTTCAGCACGGCGATATCCGTGTCCCCGTCGTTGTCGAAGTCGAGGCAAACCATCCCCATTCCCGTCCCGACATGCCGAGCGATCCCGGTTTCCTCGCTCGCGTCGCTGAAGGTTCC
>CAYSCH010000029.1:39321-42681 GCA_964429355.1 uncultured Planctomycetaceae bacterium
TCGGGTACGGGCTCGTAGGCCTTCGGGCCGGCGTATTGGGGAAATCCGCTGACGACGACCGGGACATGATTCTCGTAGGTGAAGTTCACGTAGTTGGCGCAATAGAGATCCAGGTCTCCGTCTCCCTCGATATCGAGGAAACAAGCTCCTGCTCCCACGGTATTGCCCCCGCCCACGCCGGCCGTCTCTGTGGCGTCCTCGAAAGTGCCGTCCCCGTTGTTGCGGTAGAGAACGTTCGGACCGAAATTGTTCACGTAGATATCCTGGTCGCCGTCGTTGTCGTAATCGGCCACGGCGACTCCTAGTCCGAAACCGGTGTCCCCAACACAGGCCTGGTCGGTAACGTCCGTGAACTTCCAGTCTCCGTCGTTGCGATAGAGCGCATTTCGGGGAGCTGGCCCTGGTGGGCTTCCCGGAAGTTGCGCACCGTTGAGAAAGTAGATATCGATCCGGCCGTCGTTATCGTAATCGAAGAGTGCAAGGCCGGCAGTGACCGTTTCGACGATGTAGCGCCGGCCGCTGCTGCCGTCCGTGTGGCGGAAGGTGATGCCCGTGGAATTGGTCACGTCGCGGAGGCGGATCGGGCAGCTTGCGGGTTCCGCTGCTCTCGCCGGGACCGCGACGCTCCCGCCGATGAGCATCCACAAGAAGACAGGAGCATTGAAGCGGCGGATTCGCTGCCTTGCCGGTTCATTCCATATCGAGGAGCTGCTCATACGCTTGGCGCAATTCAGGGTCGTAGGGATCGATCGAAAGGGCCTGTTTCAAGGCAGACCGCGCACCGTCATAATTACCTGCTTGCGCGCGAATGGCGGCGAGAAGGCGGAGACTGGTCGGAGAGGGCTCCAGGCGTGCCGCCTTTTCGGCGCAGGCCAATGCAGCAGTCGTGTCCGCGCCGGTTCTCAGGGAAATCTGCACCAAGCGTAGATTCCCTTCAATGGAATCCGGCGATAGCTCGAGGACCTGCCGAAGCACCTTCTCCGTCTCCGGCCAGGACTCTCTCTCGAAAAGCAAACGCCCCTTCTGCAGAAGATGCTCCGGACTGTTGGGCTCGAGCCGAATCAACTCGTCGAGGATCTGAAGCTCCGCGCCCACTCGGCCCTGCTGTTGGTACAGCGACACCAGCGCTTTCCGCGTTGGAAGATCCTCCGGGACAATCGCTCCGGCGCGAAGCCAGTGTGCTTCTGCCATCTGCGGATGGCCGAACTGGAGCTGGATCGCACCGGCCAGGACATGCCGTTTGACGGCAGCCTGCCTGCGTGAAGACAGGTCGTCGTAGGCCTTGTTCTGATCCCGATCGGCCTGCATGTCCGCCGCTTTCAGGGCCGAGAATCGTTCGCGATGCCGCACCGCGTCCTCCTGGTCGCCCAGCCGCGTGCATGCGATCACAAGGGAGTGGTAGGAAGCGGTCCAGTTGGGATTCAGTCGCACGACCTCTTCGTGACAGCGGCGGGCCTCCGCATAGTTGCCCAGTTGCAGGTAGGCCTGCCCCATCCAGAAGTGATTGTCGAAATTCGCTGGAAACCGACGGACGCACTCGCGGGCGACTTCCAACGCCTCGTCTGCTTTCCCCTGCCGCAGCAGGACTTCGGTCAGTTCGCGGTAGGCCTGCTCCAGGTCGGGATCGAGTTCGACGGCTCGGCGCAAGGAGACAATGGCCTTCTCATTCTCGCCACGTTCCGCATAGAAAGCTCCAATACCCAGGTGGGCCGTGGAGTATTTCTCATTCCGCGCCAGGGCCTCCAACCAGCTCTCAAGCGACTTCTTATCCTGGCCGACCTCCATGCAGGCAAAGGCCATCTGGGTGTGCGATTCGGGCTCATTGGGCAACGACTCGACCAGATGCCTGGCGACCGCCAAGATCTCTTCGTTGAGTTCCTCGACACTCTTGGGAGGAGCTGACGGCAGCCGTAGCACGGTGGCTGCGTCGAGAGGTGGTTCACCGAGCGACAAGGCGGGGGAGCTGATTGGGGAGCTATTCCGGTTGGTCAACGTCCCTGCGGAGTTCCAACAGCAATAGCAGAGGGCCGCCGCCCCCAGGCAGATGGTTGTTGCGACCACGAGCCAAGACGTGCTGTGGCGCATCAGATGCCGCGCCTGGCTGCGTTTTGCGATCGATTGACGACCTCGGTTCGGCTTCGACGCTCGTTCTTGCTTCATTTCTGCTTGGGCGGAGCGTAACAAAAACCTCGTGTTCCCCAGAGTTAGGAACACGAGGTCATTCTCAATCTTCAAAGATCCCCGGTCGGATCGCTCGCGGTACTTCGAGGGAAGTACCTATGGTATCTGTACCGACTCCTTCCCGGCTGACGATCCCAATGCACCCCAGACACCATACAACGACGGGCCGACGTAGTTCTGGGGATTGCCGGGTGGTGGATAGGGGCCGGTAACTGGCTGCAAATTCGGATTCCCTGCGTCAACGGTTTCACTGATGAACTGGACGGAGCCGTCGCAAAACACGACGTTGACACCGCCTGGGTGATAACTGCTGGCCGTCATCATCGCCCAGTCTTCGCCAGAGTTGCCACAACTGGGCGAATTGGGGGGCAGCATCGGGTGCCACTGCGTGTAAATGCTGTGGGCATCGCCCCATCGGAACCCGCTCTGCCAGTCCCCTCCTTGAACGTTAGTGAACCTGTTGTTCGCCCCGACCAGGTTCTTACATTCGATCGGCGCTGTGGGATTTGCGAAAGTCCCGATCCCAAAACCGACGGGGACCTCCTGCGTCCCGCCATCGATACCGATCACGCACTCGGAGATCAGCATCGTGTTGCTCGTGCCGTCTTTGATGCTGGCAAAGTCATGGATCTGCCTGTCGCCCGTACCCATGACGCCCCGGCATTCATACCAATCCCAACCCAACCAGTAATCGCCGCGGTTGCAATGGTAACTCGTACGTGCCCTTTCGGCGGCATTGGTTCTGCCTTGGCCGTCCGACGGGCAAAGGATCGTGGCAATCTTGGTCGTGGTCAGCGCGTTGGTATCCCAGGGGGCCGTCTTGCCAAGATGATTCGCCATGAATTCTTCGTACAGAGGACCTTGCTCCATGAACGGAAGGAGCACAACAACGTAGCTCCAACGATCTCTCATATCCGGATAATTGTGGGGATCCGTTCCTACCTTAAACTCCATTTGGCGAGCGGCGTCCGGGAACTTCTTCTTGATGTCGGCGAAGTTCTGGCACGCAAGGCCCATTTGCTTCAGATTATTCGTGCACTGCGACCGCCTCGCTGCCTCGCGAGCCGCCTGGACCGCTGGCAGAAGCAACGCAATCAAGATGCCAATGATCGCAATGACGACCAATATACCTCACGCGGCCATCAATGAGACATCCTCAAAACGCTGGAAGTTGAGGGT
>CAYSCH010000030.1:0-1213 GCA_964429355.1 uncultured Planctomycetaceae bacterium
AGCCGTTCAGCCCTATGGAATGGCGGGCTCTGGTGGGCTCTGCCACACGCCTCGAGCCACCCGAGTATGTTGTGTCGAAGGGCCAAAGCCTGGCGGCTTCAGCTACGGGAAGTGAATTAGCGGTGTGCTTTGCACGGCCAGGGTGCCCTTCTCGTGGGGGGATTTTGGACGAGGTCTCACGGAGAGCGTTTGCTCAAAGGCCTCCCGTGGCGGTACACTACGAGTATTGTGGCGGCTGAGCGGAGTCTCCCAGCCGTGTGTATTTTGTGTTACCACGGTATCCCCCATAAGTGGCTGGAAGGGTATCTCCGCGTTTTCTCGCATCACCGGCTCGAAGTCTCCCCTTTTTGGGCGGCGAGAGCCAGCGGCTTTCTGGGAGCGGAAGAAAGGTCAGCGGCAACTGGGAAGGATTTGATGAGTCAAACCATTGAGAGAACTGACCCCGCTCCGGGTGAGCTGCGCTCGCTTTATGCCGTTGTGCAGGACGAGTTAGGCCAGGTGGACGAGCGTTTGCGCCGGGAACTGGCGAGCCAGTATCCGTTCGTCCACCAACTGGCGCAGCACGGGTTTCGCCTGGGCGGCAAGCGGCTTCGGCCGGCTTTGCTGTTGCTCTCTGGCAAACTCTGTGGACGGATCACGGAGGACCATTTCGTGCTTGCCGCGGCCGTGGAGATGGTGCACACGGCGACTCTGGTTCATGACGACGTGCTGGATGAAGCGGCGATCCGCCGCCATCTGGACACGGTCAATGCTCGATGGGACAACGAGACCAGTATCCTGCTGGGCGACTTCCTTTTTGCCAAGTCGCTGTGTTTGGCTGCCTCCGTCGACGATCCCTACGCGACTCGCAGCCTGTTGGATGCCAGCCGTAAGGTGTGCGAAGGGGAACTACGGCAACTCGGCGCTTGCGGGGACTACGATCTGAGCGAAGCGGAGTATCTGGAGATCATTGACGGGAAGACCGCAGCGCTGTGTGCGTGGTGTTGCGAGGTGGGAGGGCATTACGCCGGTGCGTCGCAGGAGAAGACGGCCGCGCTGGCTCGTTTTGGGGGCAAGTTGGGAATAGCCTTCCAGATCATCGACGACGTGCTGGATGTGCTCGGCGATGAGAAAACCACCGGGAAGTCGCTGGGAACCGATCTGGTCAAGCGGAAGCCAACCCTCCCCTTGATTCGCCTCCTGGGGCGGAGCAGTCCCAAACAAAGGGCGGAGA
>CAYSCH010000030.1:1223-18231 GCA_964429355.1 uncultured Planctomycetaceae bacterium
CGAGACGCTCTGGCCCTGGCTGAATGGCTCGGATGCCATCGAATACGCCAAGCGCAAGGCGACTCAGTTTGTTGAAGAGGCATCGGCCGAATTGGCAGGCTGGCCCAATGCTCCATCCAAGGAATCGCTTGTCGGTATCGCTCGATTCGTGGTGGAGCGGCGTCAATAGAATCGGGTTTACTCGGTCAAGGGTTTTGACTCTGCCAGCATGGGTCGCAATTCGTCGACAAAATCTCGCGCGTCCTTGAATTCCCGGTAAACACTGGCAAACCGTACGTAGGCGACCTGGTCCAACTCGCGGAGTTGTTCCATTACGATCTCGCCGAGGTATTGGCTCTGCACTTCCGATTCGCAGTTGGCTTCGACGCAATTCTCGACTTCTGCGATCACGGATTCGATATCGGAGTCGCTGATCGGTCGTTTCCAGCAGGCTTTTTCCAACCCTTCCTTGAGTCGCAGTCGATCGAAGGGAACGCGGGTACCGTCTTTCTTGATGACGCGAACCGTCGTGCGTTCGACACGTTCGTAGGTTGTATAACGCCGCTTGCAGGCGTTGCACTGGCGACGGCGCCGAGTCGCAGCCCCATCCTCGCTGGCTCGCGAATCGATTACCTTGTCGTTGTCCGCATTACAGAATGGACATTTCATCTCGGATGGCCTCCGGATACCACTTTCTTACTATACACTCTGCCGTTTTTTCGGAAAGGGGGTGTCGGTGGACGTGGTGGTCGCGGGCCTGGCCGGCCTGGAAATGACCGCAAGGCCTCGTCGCAGTCGTTCTGCAGATGGTGGATCCCAAGAAAACGGCAATTTCTGCGGCTTTCGGGCGAATGGCTGTGGGATCCTGATGAACCGGAATTCCGCCTCCGGGAGGCAGATCGCATTTCGGGGCGGACTCCGGGGTGCGAGTTTCTGGCCCGCCAAAGCTTCCCGATGGAAGTAGTAGTCTTGTTCTCCGAAATGCTTATAATAAGCCCCACCAACTGATAGATGGCAACCCTTGTGGAAAGGATCGACGACGATGAAGTGCGTAGCGTGCCAAGCCGAAGTTGAGGCCAGTTCGGTTTTCTGTCCGAAGTGCGGTGCAAGACTTCAGGACGCGGAGGGGCAAGGGGTGAATCAGCAATCGCCACAGGAACCGCCCCAATCGCCGCTTGCCAGCGGAGTCGACGAAGAGGCCGCGCCCTCCGCTCCGAAGGAACGTCTTCTCGATGCAGCACGAACCGGTGCGGACAAAGTCACCAGGACCGAATCCGCCGCGGGCTGGTCCCAGGGCGGCTATTCGCCCAAGGCCCTCCGAGGCCGATTTCTGGGAACCTGCATCCTTTCCGTTCTCCTTCTGGGCCTCTCGTTCTGGCTGTGGCACCGGGAGTGGGGCGACTGGGTGTGGTATCCTTCGATAATCGTGATCGCCGCGCTTTGGATCTGGTATTTTTGCGTCCGCATCTATCGTGTTGGAACCATCAAGTATCAACTGACGGTCCATCAGTTTTATCACGAAGAGGGGATCTTCAAACGCATCCGCGATGTCATCGAGGTCATTGACATCGACGACCTGAAGCTCGAACGGACGCTCTGGGACCGAGTGATCAACGGCGGAGTCGGCACAGTCAGCATCAAGTCGGCCGACCAGTCCAGCCCCGAGCTGAGATTGCGGGGGTTGGACAATCCCGACGTGGTCTTTCAGGCCCTCGACGACGCGCGGCGAAAGGAAAGAACTGCCCGCGGACTGAAGTCCGTGTGATGGTCGCAATCAACTCATTGCTTCCCGCTGCAGGAATCTCTTGCGGCGGGAGCCAGGCAATGGCTCAAGAGTAGCTTCCGGTCTTTCGAACCACTCACTCTGGTTTGTCCCCAGAGGATCCGAGTGGAAGGCGTTGGTCTCGAGCCGTCACCAGGGGGGCGTGTGGGGTAAGCCCGCTCGCTCGCACCGCAACCTTACAGTCCGGACGGCCTCTCCTGCTGCCATCCGGGTAACGGAGACGGTCAAGTCGGCTTGGAATTGGAGGTCCAATTACGGCGCTGGCGAGAACTCGGGATGTTCATCGCCTTTCGATACTTGGTGACCGTCCGGCGGGCCACGGTGATACCGTGTTTCCCCAGTTCGGTGACGAGCTGATCGTCGCTGTAGGGATGGTTTTTGTCTTCTCCGTCGACGATCTCCTGGAGTTTCAGGCGCACGGTATCCCAGGCCACTTCCTCTCCGTCGGCGCTGACCGTTCCGCCGCAGAAGAAGCGCTTGAGCGGGAAGATCCCGCGAGGAGTCTGGATCCACTTGTCGTCCACGGCCCGGCTGACGGTGGTGACGTGAACGCCCACCTTGTCGGCGATCTGCTGCATCTTCAGCGGTTCGATCGCCTCGAGTCCCTTGTCGAGAAACTCCGTCTGGTGGTCGACGATCGCTTGAGACACTTTCGTGAGCGTGTTGCGGCGCTGCTCGATCGACTCGATCAGCCACTGGGCTGAGTTGAGTTTGCGTTTGATGAAATCGCGGGCCTCCGCGCTGTCGTCTGAACGCAACATCTTGCGGTAGTCGTTGCTGACGAACAGCCGGGGCGTCCGCCCGTCTTCCAGGCGAACCTGGTACCCGCCCCCATCCCGGGGTTCTACAAACACGTCGGGGATGACCGACGGCACGTAGGCATCGTTGTATTCCGCGCCCGGCTTGGGATTGAGCTTCTTGAGCTCGCGGATTGCTTCCTGAATCACGTCGATCGAGTAGCCGGTCTTCTTGGCAATGATCGGGATTCGATTCTGTTCGATGTCTTCAAGATGATTGGTAATCAGAGCGCAAAGCTGTTCGTAGTACGCCATGCCCGGCGTAAGCTGCAGCAACAGGCACTCACGGAGATCGTGGGCTGCAACACCCCGCGGATCGAGGCCCTGGACGATATGCAGCGCCTCTTGAATCCGCTCGAGTTGCTCTTCGGTGGCCTCGGCACCGAGAAGATCGCGAAGACTTGTCTGAAGGTAGCCGTTGGAATCGAGGTTATAGATGATGCGGTCGGCCATGGACCGCAGGCCGGGGGACAGTCCAAACCAGCTCAATTGATCGTGAAGGTAGTCCTGCAACGACTGAGGCCGGGCTTGCATATTGGCCATCGCGTCGTGTTTGCGGTCAGCATCTTCCGAGATGCGGTTGCTCGAAGGCCGCGAATTCTCCTCGAAGTGGTCCGGCCATTCCTGGTCCATGTTGAGCAGGCGCTCAAAATCGTCCTCGCCGTTGGCCTCGTCGATCACCAGTTCGCGTTCTTCGTCGGCGCTGGCCTCGCTCGACTCGTCGCCGCCGGTCTCGGTCGGCAGATCAGGGTCGGTTTCCTGGATCTCCAGAACGGGGTTCTCTTGCAGCTCCTGCTCGATCCGCTCCTGAAGGGCCAGGATCGGGAGCTGCAGGATCTCCATCGACTGGATCATCCGTGGCGCCAGCACCTGCTTCTGGGCAAGTCGCATTTCTTGGCCGAAGGAGAGTCGCATCTCGGTCCGCTATACCTCCACTAGGAGTCTGGAGTCCATCTTGCCATGGCCGCAGGGGATCAGTCGCAACGTGTCTCGCTCTGACTGCTACGGTACAGGTGAAATCCCGGTCCACGCCGGGTTATAGATTCTGTCGACCTGACAATGCGTCCGTCAGTATCTCCTTATTAGCAAATTCTAGCACACTTCCGGAAGTAATCCCCCGGGCGAGCCGGGTAACCCTCACCCCGCTATCGCCCAACTGGTTGGAAATGTAAAGGGAAGTCCCATCTCCCTCTACGGTCGGATTGGTTGCCATGATGACTTCCCGAAAGCGTCCTTCCCGCACCCGGCGAACCAGGGCCTCGATCGTCAATTGCTCCGGCCCGATCCCCTCAAGCGGCGCAATCCGTCCCAGCAGAACGTGATAGAAGCCTCGAAACGCCCCCGTCTGCTCCAGAGCAATCAAGTCACGGGGCTGTTCGACGACACAGAGCAGGCCGGGGTCGCGGGATGGGTCTCGGCAAATTGCGCAAAGCTCCTCTTCTGCCAGGTTGAAGCACTGTTTGCAGTATTTCACCTTGATCTTGACGTCTCGAATCGCGTCGGCAAGCGCTATGGCCTCACTCTCGTGTTGGCGAAGAATATGATATGCCAGCCGCTCTGCCGACTTCTTGCCGATCCCCGGCAGCTTGGCCATTTGATTGATCAGGTTGACGACCGACTCGGTAAGTTCAGGCACGATTTGTCGCCTTTAGCCAAAAGACAGCCGGGAGGAAACTTTGGCGAGCCGCATCCTCGGTGGGCGATTCAGGACGGGGCCTGGGGAGAATTGGAACCGCCGAAAAATTTGCCCATGGCGCTGTCGAGCCCCGGCAAGTCGATTCCACCTGTGATCGACTTGACACATTCGGCGTGGATCTGTTTTGCCTTGGTGACTGCCTGGTTCACCGCACCGGCAACAAGCTGCTCGAGCAATTCGGTATCGCCCTGGGCCAGGAGGGTGGGTTCAATCCGGCAATTGAGCACTTCCACAAGCCCGTTGACTTCGATCTCGACCATGCCGCCGCCTGCGGAGCCGGTGGCCTTGCGGTTTCGAAGTTCCTCGTTAAGGCCCTCCATTTTGCTCGAAATCTGGCTTGCCTGCTTGAGGAGCGAGCCCAATCCACCGATGCCTTTAAACACGACCTGACTCCAACAGCGCTGTGATTAGAAAGGGCGATTTCCGCCAAACGGTTAACTCGATCGATCGGCCGGATCGATGACTTCGGTGGGGGTGGCGCCGAAAAGTTCGCCCGCCCGGCGAATCATAGGATGCTTTGTGATTTCCATCAAACGTTGATGAGGAGAGACCACCTGTGCCGCCGGCCTGTGTTCCTGTGCGACGGGAGGGGACTCTTCTACTGCGAACGAAACGCGAACGCGCCGGCCGACCACCTGGTCGAGGGCCTTTTCGAAATCGGCGAGGTTCGCTGGCTGCTCACAAATTGTCTTGTTGAATACGCCTCCCGGCTTGAAGGTGACGAGGATGCGATTCGGTTCGGGCAGGTGGACATGGGCGAATTGCCTTGCCGGTTCGGCTGCCATTCCCTCCAATCGAGCGACCGCTCGGCTCCACACCTCGGTCACGTTTGCAGCCGTCAACTCCAAAGTCGGCAAGCCGGCGGATTCCTGCTCCGGGCGGGTCGATTCATCGGCGACTGCGGGGACGGCGCCCTGGCCCCGCCCGCCGGACTCTAGTACCGGTGCGGCCGGCCCTGGATTTTCGGGGCGAACAGGGGGCGGCAAGGGGCCTGGTTCCCGAGGTCGCAGCGGGGGGCCTGCCGCCGTGGGAGAGCCGCCCCGCAAGCCTTCAATCAAGCCTGCCAGATCGTCCAGATCTTCCAGCGAGCAGATTCGCACGACAGCAAGTTCCGCCAGGATTCTTCCCTGCGTGCTGTATCGGAGGCGAGACAGGGTCTGGTCGAGGATCTGCATGGCGGCGAGCGTGTTCTGCAGGCCCAAACGCCGTCCCAGATCCGCTACGTCCTGGCGACGACTTGGGGCCGCATACAGCAGGATGTCGTTGGGGCATCCCGCGGCGGCGGCCATAGCATCGCGGAGATAGCAGAACAATTGCTCCAACAGCAGGGCGAAGTCGACACTCTCCTTCGCCGCACGATCCAGTTCGGCCAGGGCGCCGGGCGGATTCCGCTCAACGAGGAACAAGGCCAGTTGATGGAGCCGGTCGTCGCCGGCCGTGCCAAGCATGGAGTGGACATCGGCAGCCGAAATTTTCACCGGCGCAAACGACAGGAGTTGCTCGAGCAACGACTGGGCGTCGCGCATCGATCCGGCCGCCCGCCGGGCCAGCAGTTCGAGTGCATCCGGTTCGGCCTCGACCCCTTCACTCTCGGCAATCTGGGCCAGGCGTCTCCGGATCGAGTCGGTGTGAATTCCCGCGAAATCGAAGCGTTGGCATCGCGACAGAATCGTGATCGGGATCTTGGCCGGTTCGGTGGTGCAGAAGAAGAACTTCACATGCTCCGGCGGTTCCTCGAGCGTTTTGAGCAACGCATTGAAGGCCTCGCGAGTCAGCATGTGGACTTCGTCGATGATGTAGATTTTGAAGCGTGTCCTGCTGGGACGAATGTTGACGTTCTGTCGCAACTGGCGGATCTCGTCGATGCCGCGGTTGCTCGCCCCGTCGATCTCCAGCACATCGACGTCGTCGCCGGTGCTGATGCTCCGGCAGATTTCGCACGCGTTGCAGGGCGTAGGCGACGGGCCGTGGTGGCAATTGAGGGCCTTCGCAAAGATCCTCGCGGCCGACGTCTTGCCGACACCGCGAGCGCCGGTAAACAGATAGGCGTGGCCCACGCGATTGGTCGTAATCGCATTGGAAAGAGCCTGGGTCACATGGTCCTGGCCGATCAGATCCGCGAGAAGCTGCGGGCGATAACGGCGTGCCACGACGACATAGTCGGCCGAGCGAGCGGCGCGCGGCATCGGTGGCTCAGAGGTCGGCGGGGCGTCGGACATGCCAGAGAGGGTGGATTGATGGACGGGCAGGCTGCTTCCTTTCGTAGACGGCCCCCGGCGAGGGACCCACTGCACATGAGGAGGACTGCTTATGGCCGCTTGCTTTCGCACCTAACCAGGTTCACAGGTCCCCATTGCAGGGGCCCCTCGCCGGAGGCCGGCATCGAGGGCTGCCGAAAAGTAGGAGGGGAGGCCACAGACGGCCAAGGCAACGATTCGACATTCTTCCCCCTGTTGTACGTTGCGGAGCCTCCTTCGTCAAAGGGGGAGAAACGAACTGACTGGCAAGAAGGCGGGAACAATATGGACGATGCTGTTTCTGGACATCTGGTGGAGCGACCGGGTTACCGTGCGACTTTCCGGCCAAAGCGGATTATTCAACAGCCGACGAGTCAATCGCGTGAGCGATGGGAGCGGATGCAATCCGTGCCTTGTACCTCAGAGGCAGTATGTGCCTCTGATCGCACCCCCCGAATCATCCGGGCTAACGGGGCACGTGTACGGACATCGTTTCAAGATGGGGTGCGGGCACGGAATTTGTTGAACTGCCACCCGGCTCCGATACGTTCCCCGTCTCACCGTGGGCGGACTCGGTCACCAGCATTTTACGGGCTGCCTCGATCCCCAGCGACACTTCATTGTCGCCCACGGCAACGGTGATCACGCCGGCCTCCGGCCGGTTTGATTTCACAATGCATCGGCAACCGAGAACAAAACCGGCGCTACTCAGGTGCCGGAGGAACTCCGGAGTCTGATCGATGACCTGTACCAGAGTGAATGACTTCTCCGGGGGAGCATCCACCAGGGGATGGGCCGCACGTTCGGGCAGAGTGCCATCCGAACGGGGAATGGGGTCGCCATGAGGGTCGAACTCTGGATGCCTCAGGTACTGGTCAATTCGGTCGATGAGGCGGTTGCTGACAGAATGTTCCAACTGCTCCGCATCGTCATGCACCTCATCCCAGGACATGTCCAGAACCTCGGCCAGAAAGCTCTCGATGAGGCGATGTCGACGGAGGATCTCCAGGGCCAAGCTCAGTCCCGATTCAGTCAGTTGAACTCCCTCGTAAGGGGTATATGTAGCCAAGCCGGCATCACTCAGCGCCTTGAGCATACTCGTGACGGTACCTGGCGAAACCTCCAACGCAATCGCCAGACGTCCCGTCGTAGCCAGTTGGTTTCCGTCCTGCCGGCAGATCTTGAAGATCGCTTTGACGTAATTTTCTACAGTCAAACTAGCCAAGGCTCTCGCTCCTAATCTGAGTCAACTGGCTCGTGGGGGTCTCCGCTTGCCCTAGAAGAGTGTGGGCGGCCCGAACATAGTTCGATTCCGGCAAGGAATCGTCTGGACCCACTCCGAATGGAATTCTAGAAGGACGGATAACCCCCGGCAAAGAAAAGGTGAGGATTCGCCAGAAGCTATTGGGGGGGCAATGGAATGCCAGTGAGTTGAGTTGGATACTCCCTCGTTTGAGCTAATCCTATCGTGCTGCCCACCTGTAGTGGAGTGAGAGCTACCCCATGCGATCGATTGCCGTCAGCAGGATTGTCGGCAGATCGGGAGATTCCCTAAGGCAAGTGGACAATCGCGGGTGGCAGAAAACCCGAACCCGTTTTACGTAGTCGTCGAACTGCTCCCGGGCCAACGATCGCACGACGGGGGAGACCTCGCTCAGCGGCCGGTAGCAGTCTTCCTTCGCATAATAGACGTCGACTTTGATCTCGACCTCTCGCTGTACCGGGGGGGCATCGAAGAGGATTTCGTGAGGTGCTACCACCCGTCCCAGAGTGGTGCTTGCGACGGCGGCGAAGTGTTCCGCGCAGGCGGCCAGCCACGGATAGGGTCGTCTTGCCAGTCGGTTGTAAAGATCCCGTTGCTCGAAGTAGCTATATTGGCTCAATCGTTTGTAGAGTCGTCGTGAGGGTCCGAAAAGCCCGTCGAGCAACTCCGCTGCGGGGCCCTTTCCGGCGGCTTTGCGCAAGGCGTCGATGATCTCGGCCTCGGTGAGGCGAAACAGGCGATCGAGGTCGAGTTGTCCGTGCAAAAGGTAGAACGCCCGCTGCAACATGGCTGTGGCCGATCTCACACCGTGGTGCCAGTAGACCTCGCTGAACATGACGTAGCGGGCGAAAACCATCATCTCCGTGGCGGTCTTTCCCTTATCGGTGATCGCCAGGCCGTCGCCGGTTTCGTTCAGGCACAGGCTGCCGAGGAGTCGCTGCTGGTCGAAATTCCTCCCGTAGGGCACTCCTGCGTGCAAGCTGTCGCGAGAAAGATAGTCCATCTTGTCGATGTCGATGGGACCGGAGAGCATGCTTGCCAGGATCTTGCTGGTCCGGTCCTGGGGTTTCTCGCTGAGGAGCGAGACGACGTCGCGCGGGTTGATTCGCCAGTCGTGCCGCAATACGTCGGCCACTTCTCCCTCCAGCAGGAAGCTGTTGGCAAACAGTTCGTGACGGGGCACACTGGGCAGACGGACATCTTCGATCGGATGGCAGAAAGGCCAGTGTCCCAGGTCGTGCAGGAGGGCCGTTGCCAGGAACAGCTCGCCATCCTCCGCCCGTACGGCATCTGCAAATCGCGGATCATGGGCAAGTTGCTTCAGCAGCAACAATGCGAGGCGATACACACCGAGGCAATGTTCGAATCGCGTGTGCAGGGCAGCCGGATAGACCAGCGACACCAAGCCCAACTGGCTGATTCGCGACAGTCTGCGGAATTCGGGCGTGTCTACCAGTTGTCGCACTCGCCCCGTCAACGGCACATCCAGTTCGGGTGGAATCCGCACCAGGCTCCGCTTGGTGTCGAGTCCGACCACTTCCGGGATTTCGAGCAGACCGGTCATGATGCCCTGCTTGGGTCGAGAGGCGACGCGGCGCCGGGCGAGCCGACACGGGTATCCGGCGCGCTATGACCAAACAGCTCGTAGACGATTCTGGCGGTGGGTTCCGGGGGACGTTCGGGACCGAGTTCCTCAAGCTTCTCGAGGAAGTGCAGTCCCTTCTGCAACGTCCGGCCCACATGGGGCGGGCAGGTGGCGACAGCAGCCGGATCGATGCTTGCCTGAAGGATCGTGCGTTCGAGGGCTGGGCCGATCCGGCTGAACTCGCCTACCTGTTCAAACCCGGTCTGGCCTGCGACGATCGGGTTGTCGCGTCCCTCGATCAAGCTGCGGGAATCGGCCTTGTAAAAGACCATGGGTTTTCCCAGCATCCAGGCCATGGTGGCCTCGGCAACCGCCCCTTCATCGGGAACGCGGCCGTTGAGATTGAAAACGAGCGATCCGCAGCCGAGAATCACGAAATAGACGTCCAGCGCGAAGATTGCCTCGTGGAGCATTCGTGCGGCCTCGGCGGGCGTCAGGCCGCAGTCGACCAGGGATGGATGGACCTGCGAGAACTCGATTTCTTCGTGAGGGAGGAACGGGTCAAAGCCGTCGCGGCGAAGCGCGTCGGCGATTTGGGTCATTTCCAGTCGCTCGGCCTGGTTGAAGAGCGGGCCGGCACAATACACGCGGCGAAGATGGCGAAATGGCTGCAAAGTTCCCATAGGCTGTCTCTGTTTGTTACTCTTCTTGTTGAGCGATCGTTAACTGGGCCCACCGGCATTGTTCGCTATGTTCCAGATCCACCCGAGGCCTGCGATGGCCCGCAGCAGGATGGTCACGGCCACGTAAAAGCTGTAGTGGAGGAATCCACTGCCGTAGTCGAGATCGAAGCAAATCAGGCCGACAAAACCTCCGGCGGCCAGAAACGGTCCAACGAGGAGGAACCACTCCCAGATCTCACCGGTCAACTGGTCCGCCAGGTAGCCGAACACGCCCCAGAAGAGGATGTAGACCAGGGAGCAGATAGCGGAACGAATCCACAGCGCTCGTCCGCGATAGGGCTGGAGCTCTTCGGAACTGTGAAGCGACTTGTAGCCGCCGGCGGCCAGGGGCGGCGACACGACCAACAGGCCGACGAAGCACATGAGGGTGTTCTGGAACACTCCGGCCCGCCCAAGGATCCAGGTCACGACGACCGTGACGAGGATTGCCGCACCGACGATGGCCATCACCGTGGGTGTGAATTCGGACTTCTCTCGGAGGATTGGCTTGCCGATGAGCTTTCCCTGGGCGTCTCGTCCCGCATGGTCGAACTCCTCGCCGCCGTGGATGACGACTTCCTCTCCCAGCTTCGGGATTTGAATGGCGGTCTTGCACTTGGGGCACGGGCCTGTCTGGCCGGCGAATTTCTCGCTGACCGTGAATCGCTTGAGGCATCCGGGACAGGTAACGGTGATCGACATCCGCTGGCTCGCGATAAACAGTGGGTGGAACCGATGAATAGCTCTGCTTAGTCTGACAGACATCGTGGTCCTGTCAAGACTTACGACGATTCGATTGCGAAGGCCGCTGCGCCGATTCGCCGCGGGAATCGGTTGCAGATTCGGCGCATTTCGTTGTAAGGATTCTCTCGGTGAAGTAGGATCGAGTTATGGAGGAAGGCCTTGCCGGGAGTTGAACCGCAATCGCGGCAGCCGAGCGGGCCGAGGTGAAGAGCGCCATGGTGATCGAATTTCTCTGTCCACAAGGGCACAAAATCCGCTGTGCGGACAACCGCGCCGGAAAACCGGCAAAATGTCCCAAGTGCGGCGTGAAGTTTTATGTGCCCGGCCCCGACGACGCCGATCTCACCGACTCCGGCTCCTGGGCGACGGCGCCCGCGGAGACCTCCAATGCCCCGGGTTCGACCGGGCATCTCAAGGAGCAAATCGAGTTTCTCTGTCCCAACGGCCACCGCGTCTGGGCGCCTATCGGACTGCAGGGACGCGCGGGCCAGTGCCCGGAATGTGGCTCGAGATTTCACATCCCCACCCTCGCTGACTACGAAGAGATACCGCTGGACATCCTTCCCACCGAGGACTCGGTCGTGAATCTCGATCCCCTCGGCAGCCTTCAGGCCAACGGCAACCTGTCCGGGAAAGGCAGCGATCGCCTGAATCGTTCCCTGGTCCGAGGCGTTGCCAACTCGGTCCCCGCTGCCGGCTCCGAAAAGCTGGCTGTATTCCTGGCCGATCTGATCGCCGACCTTCCGGACGGTGCTGCCGTCGAACTGGTCGCTGCCGACGGCCAGAAATACGTGCCCGTCCAACTGGCCAAAGGCCTGAGCGATTTCAGCCGGCTGGTCTTCTCGACGAACACGAGCGATCAGACCCATTCCCTGGTCATTCTTCCCTGGTCGTCCGTCGCACGGATCGAGATCCACGGCCTCAGGCAACTCCCGCACCAGTTTCGCGAGTGATGCGAAGTCGCTGGCAAGGGCGGCCGGTCGGTCCGTCGTTCCTCGGGAAGAATTCCCTGGGCTATCGTGGTGCCGGGGGGAGTGATTGGCTCACTGACCGAGGACCTGGCGAACGATCTTCAGAATCGTCGCTTCGCGCTCCTGTTGGTCTGCATTCGGGATTTGCACTGCAGGAGCAATTCGTCCGCAATCGGGGTTCAGACCTTCGGCAAGCAGCACAACGCGCCCGCCAGCGGGGAAGACGTATTCGGTTGCGTGCCCGGTCGAACTCCGCTCGGCCCCCGAGAGATCCAGGGAAGCCGAAAGGGGCGGTTCTTTCTTGCCGTTTGGCTGCGTTTCCGAGGGAACGTGGGGCAGAATGAGCAGTCTGCCGCCGCCGCGCACGTAGTCTGACAGCTTCGAGGTCTCTTCCCCTGAGAATTCTCGCCGGCCTTCGGCCACGACTCGCAGTTCGGCCGGTTCGTCCAGGCGATCGTTTGCAAACGTCCAGTAGTGACGCCCCAAGAGGCAGAAGAGGTGGTAATAGTCGCCGTCTTCGCAGGATCCGAAACGCGGTGTATCACCCGGTTCATAGAGCACGATTCTCGGGTGATGCCAGGTCTCGTACGCTTTCCAATCGGCCACCTTTGGATCCCGGAGCAGCCAAGCCGCCACGTTGATCCAGAGGCGATAGTTGTCGCCGTAGTTGATAAAGGCATCGCCCCACATATTCTGGTCACCCACCACGACGATCCGCCCCTGGTGGAATTCTCGCGCGAGGACCACGCCGTGCGGCCCGAGCGGTTCGTGGTCATCGCGTTTGAAATTTCCGTAATTACCGCCGTCGCTATTCTGCCCGTAGAGGCTGATCGCCCACTCATCGGCCCATGCTTGATCTCCCGTCCACGCCACGGAGTAACGTGGGTCGAGGCGGCCCCCTGTCTGGTATCCCAGCCGCCGCAGACCTTGGGTAATCGGGTGCGGACTGAATTCTGTGATCGTCAACCAGCCGTTGCCGTTGCCCAACGTACGCGGCGGGGAGTCGCAAGCGGTGTCGACGAAGGCCTGAATTCCGAGGACCTCCAGGAGCGGCTTGAGCCGGTGGCTGTGGAAATAGCAGTTCGAATGGTCCATGATCACCAGGAGGGAACCGCCCTGCTTCACATAATCCCGAATCGCCATGACTTCCGAAACGAGGAACGGTTCGCGCTCGGCAGACACCAGATTGATGAACAGCAGCTTGTATGGTGCCAGACGTTCCGGCGTGATTCTCCCCTCGCTCAGGTAGTCATGGCCCGCGCCGCGAGACGCGAGGAATTCCATGCCGTGGCGAAACCCGCAAATGACATGGTAGTCGTAGATTCCCGGCCGAAGACCGATCATCGAGAAATCATTGGCGTGAATCCAATCGATCAGGATCGAGGCATTCCCCTCGGGCTCGGCCGAAGCAGGTTTTTGGGTCGAATCGGGCTGGGCAAGCACGAGACTGCACGCCATGACCAGGCAGGAAACATTCATGACACGGATTGGCCGCGTATGGGGTCGGGGATCAGCGAAAAAGCATGCCATACAGAAAGGATCGGGAGAAACGCCGCTCAGATTTGCCGGCATATGCCTCGCTATTCCCAAGCCGGATGGCCTGTCATGTCGCAGGCCGCAGAACCGGCAAACTGCTCATTTTCCGCAGCCTGCGCACCGCGTCGATGATCGCCGCCACAACGTAGTCGACTTGAGTCGCCGTGTTGCCTCGTCCCAGGCCGATGCGGATGCTTCCACGCGCTTGTTCGTCGGTCAATCCCAGCGAACGGAGCACGTGGCTGGGTTCCGGGTGGGCCGAGGTGCAAGCGCTGCCGCTGCTGGCGGCCAGGTAACGGGTGCTCAAGAGCAGCGATTCCCCATCGATTCCGTTGAAACCGACGTTCAAATTGCCGGGCAATCGCCGCTCGTCGAGCGCCGGGCCGTTCAGGTAGACGCCCTCCAGACCGGCCGTCAAACCGTCGAACATCCGTCGACAAAGCTGGCGGAGGCGATCGGCTTCTCTGGGCAGTTCTTCGATGCAGAGTTCCACGGCTCTGGCGAACCCGACGATCCCCGGGACGTTCAATGTTCCGCTTCGGAGGCTCCGCTCGTGCCCGCCGCCAAACACGATCGGCTCCAGTCGCACAAACGGTTTTCGCCGCCGGACGTACAAGGCGCCAACACCCTTCGGACCGTACAGTTTGTGGGCGCTGAAGCTCATCAAGTCGACGTCGAGGGCGGCCACGTCCACAGGAATCCGCCCCACCGCCTGGGTCGCGTCGGTGTGGAAGAGAATCGCGTGCTCTTTGCAGAGGCGAGCGATGTCGCCAATCGGAGGGATGGCTCCGATTTCATTGTTTGCCATCATCACGGAGACGAGGATCGTGTCCTTCCGGAGGGCACTTGCCACCTGGCTGGCCGTCACCAGGCCGGCGTTGTCGTTTCCCGCGCTGGTCACCGGGAGCAGGGTGACCTGGTAACCGCGCCGTTGGAGATGTTTGAGGGGATCCAGTACGGCAGGGTGTTCCGTCACCACGCTTACGATATGTTTCCCCTCGTCGCCGTAGCTAGCGGCAGCTCCCAGTATGGCCAGGTTGTTGCTTTCGGTTGCCCCGCTCGTGAACACGATCTCGTTCGTCTTGGCTCCAACCGCCTGCGCAATCGACTCCCGGGCAGCCTTCACTGCCGCCGCGGCCACGTGGCCGAAGCCGTGGGTTGTGCTGGCCGCATTCCCAAACTTGTCGCAGAAATACGGGAGCATTGCCTCGACGACCCGGGGGTCCACCGGTGTCGTTGCGTGATGGTCCATGTAGATCGGTTCGTTCGGCAGCATGCGCGATTCATCAGAGTTGGAGGAGGCGGAGGTCAGGATTCAGGTCGGCATTTCATCCCGGTCTGCCGGCCGGGTGGATGGGAGCCCCAAAACGGGTTTGGCCCGGCGGCCGGCTTCATCGGTTCTCCTTTGGGCGTTTCTACCGCATTTCCAGCATACCCGAAAGGCCGATCGGCTCGCGGGAAGCGAAGGGCTCGCCGTATCTGGTTCCAATCGCATAACCCCAGGTGGCGGCCTGATCTCGCAGCCGATCGAGGAAGGTTGGGGCCAAGGGGGAACGCCCCTTGATGAACTGGCTCTCGTAGCAGCGAAGTGCCTGGAACTTGCGGTCCCAATAGTCGCTGATATCGATGATGAAAGCCGGTTGCGGAATGGTTCGCAGGTGGACACAGTAATAGTAGAAGATCCGTTCGGGATAGTGAGGTTCGCCTGGCAAGTCGGTCTTCGTGAGCTTCGACCAGAACCGGGCCGCCTCGATCAACTCGGTGGCCGCCAAGTGATCAGGGTGGGCATCCACCCAATGGGGCGCGAAGATCCAGCGGGCCCGAGTCTGGCGAAACACGCCGGCCAACTGGGCGCGTGCTTCGAGCGTTGCCTCCAGGCTCCGGTTTGGCAGTCCCAAGTTTTCTCGCCAGGTCACTCCCAGAACACGGCTTGATTCAGTCGTCTCTCGCGTACGGGTTTCCGGGTCACCGTGAGGTGTAGGCTCCCCGCTGGTCAGGTCCAGGATTCCGACCGCTAAGCCCTGGTCCATGAGCCGGAGGATGGTTCCTCCCATTCCGAGCTCTGCGTCATCCGGATGGGGGGCTACGACAAGCACGTCGAGCATGGCGTTATTCTTCGTTCCGAAAGTGTGGGTGGTTGCTGCACGAGATCGTGGCAAGACATGGAGGATCCCGTGGGGATGGATTTTCCGTACTGGCCGATGGGGGGCAGCTGATCGAGGCGACGCCGGAGTGGCAACTCATCGGGGGCATGGGCCTTTCCCGCCGGCGAATCGGTTGGTGGCCCTAAGCTGTTATTATATAACACTTTAACGCTCATGGTTGCCAAGACAACCTGCACATCTGCTCCACTTTCATGAGGTTTGCGGGCGCTGGGGGGCGGTCCTGATCGGCAGTCCGGCCTCTGAATGAACGATGAATTGTACGAAAAAGGCGCCAGGAGTGGGCAATTGACCTGGACCTGGAACCACGAATATGGCACACTCCCGCCCCCGATTCTTACGGTATTCGGTATTGCGATGGTTCCCATGACCAGAAGTGCATTGCGACAATTTGGTAATCGGATACTACGTCGCTTGGCGCCATCGACGGCATTGATCCTGTGCCTGTCGCTGACGGGCTGCGTCAACCAGACCCTTCGTGGGAACGCGTTCCCTGAAGACGACTGGTCCAGCATGCCCAAGTCGATGCGACCTGCCGATGACGATCGTCTGCCGACGGCCTACAGCAACAAGGCCCGTCAGATCGAACGCAATCTCGGCATCGAGTAGTCCGTTCCCTGTGCCAGCATTTCCTCCGCCGGCCAATGATCTGGTTGCGCGCGGTTCGTGCCGCCCGGTCCTTTCGCGGATCGTCCCCCCCAATTCGCGCTGGCGTGGGCAGTTCCCGGGATGCTAGACTGCATAATGGGGAGCCGGAACCGAAGGAGAGCCAATGCCGAAGACGTCCACTTGTCCCAGTTGCCAGGAACCAGTGACACTCGTCGACGTGCCGCCAGCCTCGCTGGTCGAGTGTCCCTTGTGCCTGTCCCAGTTTGAGTTGAGGGACGCCCTGGATTTCGTGGCCGATTCCGACGAGGAAGAGGGGCCGCCGGAGATCACGGTGGTTGAGATCCGAGAGGCTGCCCCAGCCGGTGAGAACGCGGAGAGTGCCGATGAGGGGAAATCGACGGAGCTGGAGGAGGCGGAAGACGGAAGCGAGAAGAAGGAATCTGGCCCGGATTCGCCCGCAGAGGACGGATCGAACGAAACGTTCGCCGAAGAGCCGGTCGAAGTGCGATGTCCCTGCTGTGGAGACTCGTTTGCGCTCCAGGATCTGCTCCTGGCCAGGAGCAACGAACCCCTTGGTTTCAGGGCTGCTTCGGCGATTCTCAGAGATGGTTCGATTCGCGAGCCGGCTGGCGGGCCAACGGGCATTAAGATCGATCTGGGAGGCCCGGCAATCGATCATTCTGATTTCCGGCTGCGGTCGGTGGAAGGCCGGCCGACTCCTGCGGCGGGTGCTTTTGAGTTTGCGGCGCCGGTGGGTGCCGATTCGTCCGGGGGCGCCAAGCCCGAGAGTGGACGCCTTCGGCGATCTCACCGTGAGCGTGGCGGCCTCAAAGACCTGGTTGGGGCGATCGTCGGCGGGGCTGCCGGCCTGCTGATCACCTATTACCTGCTCAATCTCATCGGTGGGCCCCGGTTCGACATCC
>CAYSCH010000030.1:18241-33600 GCA_964429355.1 uncultured Planctomycetaceae bacterium
TCGACATCCTCCGGGTCTATCTTCCGGGCGTGAAGCACACCACGGTCTATCGACCGGGCTGGCTCGGCGGACCGCCTGAAGACGAATTCGACTCGGGGATCGGTGCTGCCGTAGGCCAGGCTCAAGAAACGCCCAAGCCGGCCGAGACGCCCAAATCGGAGGCCAACACCCGGAAGACGCCTGAGGACTTGCCGTCCGCAGAAGAACGAGTCGACTCGGCAGGTGCTGCTCCGGCGCCGTCGGAAAAGGCCTTGCCTGCCGATTATGTCGGTCTGCTCGATCCACCCCAGCGAACTTCCGAGGAGTTGGGACAAGCCTTGCGCGAGGTTGACCGCCTGGCAAAAGCCGGGCCGCTGACCGAGGAAGCCTACGAAATGTGGTGCCGCGTTGCTGCTGCGGCCACATTCATCGATCGCGTGGACGGCAATCCTCAAACCCAGGGCCGGCTCGACGCCATGCAGCGCCTCCTCAAGGATCTGTCGATTGACGACGTCGCAAAGATCGGTCAACTGGCAACCAGGCGAGCCGGCAATCCTGACCGCGCCAGCCACGGCATACTCCTTGCCGGCTCGGCCCACAATCCAAACACGCCCAAGGGCAAGGGTTTCATGACGGGCCTGAAAGTGGCCGATACGGGGGCGCAGGTTGTGCTTGCCAGCGATCGAAAGCTGCCAATTCAACCCGACGACCGGATTCTCGTGCTCGGTTACCTGGTCGATGGTCCGAAGGAGGCGATCCAGGGCCTGGATACGGAACTCCCGCAAATTGTCTGGTTCCGGACCGTCGCGAAGTTCGGAGGGTAGCGGGGAAGACCGCCAATATCCGGGACTTTGCACCGAATAGCAGCACAGCCACGAGCCTCGTGCTGGAGCCGTGACGCTTCGTCGTGATGAGCCCTGTTGGAATCGAGGGAGAATTATCTCCGTGGGAAACACGGGCGGAATTGCGGACGACACAGGAGCACTCAAGATGACGGACGACAAGAATTCTCAAGGGCTGCCTCCTGACCCTGGGTACGGGAGCGTGCTGAATTTTCTGCTCTACTCGATCTCGATTCCCGAACGCACCCTGCGGAGCGCAACGAGCGTTGTCGGAGGAACGCTGCGGGAATCGGCTGCACTGCTCGTTCCGCAGGCCTTTCAGAGCTCGAAGACCTACTCGATTTTTGTCACCCAGATGCTCGATTTCCTGGTGGAGGATGTTGGGGGTGTCGAGCGTGAGCGGAAAGACGGCCAGGCGGCCAAGGTGGAGAACTTCGTCGCGCGAAAAGCGGTCGGGAATTTTGTTGAACTGGCCGGCCTGGCCACTTTTCACATCTCACCCATGACCGTGCTGGCGATCGTCAGCGACGTGGCCTACGGCTCGCAGGTTTACCTCAAGGAACTCGCCTGCGAACTCAAGCAGGCCGGTGTGATCAACGAGGATTCGACCATCGAGAAGCTCGACGACTTTCTCGATGCCATTTCCACGGCCAGCGGCACGACCGCCTCGGCCTTCGACACACCGCCACTCTCCGTGGAGGGACTACGGCAGACGATCGAGGAAACCCGTAAGGCCGTCGGAAAGGTCGATCCCCGCAGCGTGCTACCGGAAAGCGAGATCCGTCAACTCTGGAACGACATGCACGAGATCGCCTCGAAGAACGGCGTCGACCCGTTGGCCGTTTCCAGTGCCATGACACTCTACTCCCTCAACAAGGTTGGCGCGGCGGGCCTCGGTGCGATCTCCACGGTCCGTGCGGCCGGCAATATCTTCAACCGCACGATTCTCAGCCACTACGTGGGCGCCTTGGACGACATTCGCCAAAAGGGCCTTTACGGATCCCTGGCCGAGTCAAGCAAGCCCTATCTGGATGCGGTTTGGAGCAACTTCTCCAGCGAGCGGACGACGGTCACGGAGGAGGTAGTCTCCGGCCGGCTGCTGGGCCGGGTGTGGCAGACCGGGAGCGATTGGCTCTTCGGCCCGAAGAAACCTGCCGGGTAGCATATTTGGAGTTCAAGCTGAAGCCCGCGATTTGCGGATCGTCTCGCGCTGTACGATTTTCCCTTCTCTCGGCTTGTCCCTTCCGTCTCGGCGGTGGTTCCTGACAGGCATGACGGCCATTGTGTGCGGAAATGGCCCAGCATCCCCCCCAAAATCCGGTATTTTTTCGGGGCAGGTTACGCCACCCAAAAGATCTGAAATGGCAAGAACTTGGGTCACCGGTTCCGCGTTGGAAAAAGGATTTTTGCCGACCTTGCTCTCCCCAAAGATTTGAAGTACAATTAGTCGATAGTGAGAATGATTCTCATTTATAATGCGCGCCAGCGATTTTTCCCGGATTGACTTGAACTGCAAACACAAACCCTTGCCTGCCCTTGCCTTACGGCCCTTCCAAGGCTTCCAATCATGGTTCACGGCGTGATTCCTCTCTCTTTGTTGCGACAAGGCCAATCGGCCTTTGTCGATCGCGTCTCTGGACGACCCGACCATGTTCATCGTCTGGAAGAGTTCGGCCTGCGTGGCGGCGCCAAGATTGAAATGTTTCGCCCGGGGAATCCCTGCATCCTCCGCATGGCCGGCAACAAGGTTTGCCTTCGTTCCGACGATCTGCTCCAAGTGCTCGTAGTACCAACCGACACGGTTGCGTAGCTCCAACCGACTCCGACATGACTGCGTCAACCGCGCACGACCTCACCACGGTCGCCCTGATCGGTAATCCCAATACGGGCAAGTCCACGTTGTTTGGCGCGCTGGTCGGTGTGCGGCAACGAGTGGGCAATTACCCCGGCGTTACCGTCGAGCGCCGCAGCGGGCAAATGGAATACGCGGGCCGAAAGATCGAGATTGTCGATCTGCCCGGACTGTATAGTCTCGCACCTCGCAGCCGCGACGAGATGGTTGCGGTCGACGTGCTTCTTGGCCGCCTCGACTCTGATTCGTCGGTCGATCTGGTCATTTGCGTGCTCGACGCCTCCAATCTCCAGCGAAACCTCTACCTCGTCAATCAGGTTCTCCAGTTGGGGTTGCCTGTCGTGGTGGCCGTCAACATGCTCGACGTGGCGGAGAGCCGTGGGGTGAAGGTCGATTGCCAGGAGCTGGCAAAGCGGCTCGGAGCTCCGGTTATTCCCACCCAGGCGGTCCGCCATGTGGGAATCAGCGATCTGAAGGCCGCGATTCACCGGACGATCGGGGCGCCCTGTGTGTCGCGCAAAAGTCCTTTGCCCGAGGAGTTTCAAAAGGAAGTGGAGAACCTCGACGCCTGGTTTCGTGCCGAGCGTCAAGTTTCGGATCGTCGGCGTCTCGATCGGTATCTCGTCGAACGTCTGATCCTGGATGCGAACGGCTATCTGGCCGGATCGCTTTTTGGCAACGACGGGCAGGACATCCGCGCCCGGCTCGAAGAATCTCGCCGCCGGCTCGAGGCGGCGGGGTACCGGATTCCGGGGGTGGAGACCGAAGCTCGCTACGCCTGGGTGCAGGAGGTACTCGAGGGCGTTGTTCGTGAACCTGAGGGCTATGCGGTCACCTGGACGGATCGCATCGACCGTGTTCTGACCCATCGTGTCTGGGGCGCGGCGATCTTCGCCGTCTTGATGATGGTTCTGTTTCAGGCCGTTTTCGCCGGCGCCGTTCCGTTCATGGATCTGATCGATTCGGCCTTCGGCGCGTTGGGAAGCTGGGTCGAGTCGCATATGGCCGAAGGGGCGTTGCGGAGCCTCGTCGTCGACGGCATCCTTGCCGGTGTGGGGGGCGTGATCATCTTTGTCCCCCAGATTCTGATCCTCTTCTTCTTCATCGGAGTGCTGGAAGACTGCGGCTACATGGCCCGGGCTGCCTACCTGATGGACAAGTTCATGTCGCGTGTCGGGCTGAGCGGCAAATCCTTCATCCCCATGATTTCGTCGTTCGCGTGCGCCATTCCTGGTATCATGGCTACGCGGGTGATCGAAGACCGTCGCGATCGGCTCACCACGATCCTCGTTGCGCCCCTGATGACCTGTTCGGCACGGCTCCCCGTTTACGCCCTGCTGATTGCTGCCTTCGTGCCGGCCGAGCCGGTCCTCGGCGTGCTGGGGCTTCACGGTCTAACTCTCCTGGCTCTCTACTTCCTGGGAGTTGTCACGGCGATCGCCGTTGCCCTGGTATTGAAAAAGACCCTGCTGCGAGGGGAGACTCCCCCTTTTGTGATCGAGCTGCCGAGCTACAAGAGGCCGTCGTTCCGGACGGTCCTGCACCGCGTGTGGGAGCGAGGGTGGCTATTTCTCCGCTGCGCGGGGACGATGATTCTGGCGGTCTCGATCATTGTCTGGGCGGCGCTCTACTATCCTCACAACGCCTGGCGAGTGGATTCCCGGCCGAATCTGGTCAAGCTGAAGGCTGAACTGGCGCAAACCGACCCTGCTTCCGCGGAGTGCTCCGCTCTGCAGGCCCGTTACGAGCATGAACGTGCCGGAGAGTTCCAGCGGCAAAGCTACCTCGGGCGCGCCGGCCGAACCATCGAGCCACTCTTTCGCCCCCTGGGCTGGGATTGGCGGATCAGTTGCGCCGTCCTTGCCTCCTTTCCCGCACGTGAGATCGTGGTGGCCACCCTTGGCGTGATCTTCAATCTTGGCGAGGAAGTCGACCTTGAGTCGGAGGAAGGATCGACCGCGTTTGGCAAGGAACTCCATGCCGCGACCTGGGATGGGTCGGACCGGGAATTGTTCACGCTTCCCGTTGCCCTGTCGGTTCTGGTGTTCTTTGCTCTCTGTGCCCAGTGCGCGGCGACCCTGGCTGTGATCCGCCGCGAGACCAACAGTTGGCGTTGGCCCCTTTTCACCTTTGCCTACATGACGGCCCTGGCCTACCTGGGTGCACTGATCACCTACCAGGTGGGCACCTGGATCGCCGGTTGAGATGCCATGAGGCCCTCGCAAATGGCGAGCTTTCCCAGGGGAGCCCAGTGTACCGTCCTGCATTTTGTTGTCGGTTTTGAGATACCATGAGTCCCTGGCAAGATGTCCTTGTTGTCGTGCTGGTTGCCGGAGCCGGAATCTATCTGGCTCGCGTATTCTGGCGCCGTCTGTTCCGGCAGGGAAACGCAGGCTGCGACACGTGTCTCGGCTGCCCATCGCATTCCCCAACCAAGGACAAGCAGATGGGAGGGGATGGTCTCACTCAAGTCTTGTGTCCCCTGGCAGAGGGGCAATTATGGGCAGTCCACTCCAGTATGCTGCAAACGGAGCTTGCACGGCCATCCTGCGAGAAATCGTCGGACGAACGGGCGAAAGCGATCGATGGGGACATTTGAGTGGCCGCATCCTCGTTGGTGGAAAGCTCGGCAATCCTGGGATTTGGGAGTGGCCCATTTTCCGGCAAAGAGTTGACATCGCTCTGGTAGACGGAGATATTGGCCGTAAAGTGATCGTGCCCCTATTTCTTCGTAGCCGATAGCCCCCGTCGAAGCTGGGTTCCACGACCGGGGAAGTTTTGACGGGGAAGTTTTGACACGGCGAATGTCGGGTCTAGAATGGACATGCCGTCGAGAGCGGGCTTTCACCTCCTTTCCATCGTTTAATTCAAGGAGTAGGTCAGAATGAGGAAGCATCAGCCGAAAAACCTGGCGTTTACCCTCGTTGAACTGTTGGTCGTTATCGCGATCATTGGAATTCTGATCGCCCTGCTGTTGCCGGCCGTCCAGGCGGCTCGCGAGGCGGCGAGGCGGTCGCAGTGTTCGAACAACCTGAAGCAGATCACGCTTGCCATGCACAACTACCACGACGCCTTCAAGTCGTTCCCGGCTGCCGGGGTCCTTCCGGCTGGTGTGCATGCGGCCAGATACTATCCTGGTCTTATCACATCCCTGTTGCCGTTCATGGAGCAGGGGGCCCGATACGACATTATCCAGGATCGAATCAACTCGACTTCCGATATATGGGCTGCCATTTTCGGTGGCACTTGTTACACGTCGTTGTTGAGCGGGGTGATTTGTCCGTCTGAACCCTATGCCCGGGAACCATCGCCGCACGCCTCGAATGCTCGTCTCAACTACATGTTCAATATGGGCGACGGAATGCTCAAGCTCGACGCTGCCTGGCATCATCCCAACTACGTCAGCAATCAGTATGTCCAAGCTCGTAATCGCGGCCCGTTCCACGTTGATTCCTGGAAGACCTTTGGTTCGATCACCGATGGAACGAGTAACACCCTTGCGATGAGTGAATCAGCCTCGGCGTCGCAGGGCTATTGGTCACGGGAGGTCAAAGGCGGCTCGGGCTGGAATAGTGCGTTACTTCAGCCCGACGGCGCTCAGCCGGTGATTCACCCGGATGTCTGCATGACGGGTGTCATTGACCCCGCCAACCCGTCGCTGTACCTGCAGCCGTGCGACACCTGGCGAGGCAACTTCTTCCAGGTGGGGACCCCGTGGAACGGTTTTCACACAGTCATTCCGCCGAACGGTCCCAGTTGCTGGGACGACGCGGCGGGTTATTGGGCCGCCATTTTCACGCCGAACAGCTATCATCCGGGCGGCGTCAATGCCTCCATGCTCGATGGATCGGTCCAGTTCGTCAGCGATACGATCGACAGTGGCGACCTGACAAAATCGCAGCCCATCGCCGGGGCGAGCCCTTACGGAGTGTGGGGAGCGATGGGGACCCATAGCGGTGGCGAGGCGAAGACGGCCCCGTAGCTTGGGATCGGCGAGGGAATGATTGTCGCCCTTGGCACCGCGAAAGTGGCGCTGCTCTGGCGGAGCGAAAGGCGACCGCACGACCGTGATTGACTGGACGGTCCTTGATGCCGAAGCGGCCCTCTTGTGCACGTCCACAAGAGAGTAGCGAGGATGGCCACGCATCCGTTATCGAAAGCGTAAGAGCCGGACACCTCGCGGTGCCCGGCTCTTTTTTGCTGACGGCGGGAAAGCTACGGCGATGCCAAAATGGCTTACTTCGTTCCGCCCATAGGAACGTATTCACCGCCACTGCCGGTCGCGCTTGCCTGGATGTCCTTCTCCTTGATGGCCTCCCCGACATCCAGGGTGAACTCGTTCGGGCCGCTCGCTGCGATTTCGACCGAAAGCGACGTGCGGGCGGCCGTTCGATACTCTTCTGCAACCACCTGAAACACTTCAAAGGAACCGGTTTTTATGGCGCGATCGTACGCGGCGCGCTCTTCAGGTGAAGCGTGTTGTGCGGGAGCCTCGGGGATCGGGTCGCCTTCGGAAACCGTCTTGTTGACCATGACCTTGAACTTACCAGCAGGCGCTCCCTGGTACTTGCCATAGGTTACCAGTGAGGCCTTCCCGTTCTCATCGGTCAGCCCTCCCACGGGCCATCGACTGAGAGCAGTGTCTTCCGGAAACAATGTGACCGTTGCGCCGGCGAGATTCGCGCTTCCCTGGGTGATTGTGATCGTCGTTGGATACAGTTCGGGCAGCCCTTCAGGGCGTTTCTCGCTGCAGCCACAGGCAACCATCACCAACAGGCCAAGCACAAGGGCAGAAAGGTTGGCGGTTCGTTTCATGACACTTCCTCCTGATTCATTGCAAATGGAACGCATAGCGACATTTTCTCAGAAACGAGAAATACCTTTCCAGGATCGGCTGCTCTGCTCCGCGGTGGCGGAACCACAAATACACTTCGGAATTTCCTAGGGGAAGAACGGATTATCAAGAGTCTTGTGACCAGAATCAAGCCCGCTCTCGACAATCCGGTGCCCAGATGCCTGGCAGTCTGTTTCGTCGGGACGGCGGGAAGAAATGAACGGCGTCTCCTGGAGGACTGGGCGTTTTCCTTATTTCGACCCGTCGCACGATGCCTGCGAAGTCAGAACCGCGCAGACTGGTGGACGTGACGGTTGACGACGACAACCGACTGCTGACGCGCGCCCCGGTTCCTGAAGACGGTGAAGACGTGCGCGCCGGTTGGATCGCAGAGACTGGAACGCTGACCAAGAAAGTCACGAACCTGTATCGTGCGACGATCCACGTCACGCTGGACCTGCCGATTATTGCCCTTGTGCGATACGGTGGGCTGCGGTGCCCTTCCGGGGTCCTTTCGTTGCGGTGGTATCGGCCGGGAGTACGAGTGTTTCCGTGTCTTCATCCCCGAGACTGAACCATCTTCGGGTCATGGAGGCAGGCTTCGAGAAGGCGACGTTCCATGCGACGTGCGGCCCTGGATAAGCGACGTATTTTGCGACGAAGCCAGGGCATGACGCTGGTCAAGAAACGACAGAACCCCAAGGGGTACTTGGGGTTCGGCTTGATTCGGCTGATTCTGGCGAGACGTGGCCGGAATCATTAGTGGCGGGGACAGGATTCGAACCTGCGACCTCGAGGTTATGAGCCTCGCGAGCTACCGGGCTGCTCCACCCCGCGTTATTGTGTTCCGGCTGGGACCAAATCGGCCTTCAACGGAAGTCCTTTAATTTATCATGTTTTCGGTCGGCGTCGAGACCCACATCAGAGAATTTCGTGTCGCCAGGGGAGTCGGCTCCGCGGAAACATCGCTACAGCCCTGCAAACCGCGTCACCCGTCCGCCGCAAAGCCTTGCACTGCAATGGCTTTTTCGTTGTGGCCCACACGGCTTCCTGGTAGATTGGATTGGGATTGGTATAATTTCCACGAACCCATGTGTACGTCATTCTTTTCGTTTTTTTCTTCCTCGCTACGACAGCGTGAGCCAGTGCTGCCTGGGCTGCATCGTGAAACGCCAGGCAGGAATTGGCATCGCCAGGACGGAGGAGGCAGTATCGTGGCGGCTCCCAACTCCACCAATTTGGGTGGTGGACTACCCCAGGCAGGCTCGCAAGGCGCCCCGGTTCGGCCGGGCGATCCGCTGCCGCCCCAGGCCGCGACGGAACAGGTTTCGGCATCGGGCGAACAGCCCATCATCCGGCCCCGGTCGCCGCGTACCGCATCTCGTCCAGCGGAAGCAGCTGGCTCTCCGGCCAAGACAGTCCAGGACCGGCCGGTCGAGGAGCCGAACGAAGACATTGCCGAAATCGCGCTCAAGAATGCGCCGCCCTGGCTGATCAGCGCCCTGGTCCACACAATCGTGATGATCCTGATGGCGATCCTGTTGCTGCCCCAAGTGCTCAACAACCAGATCAGCCTCGAAACGATCTTTGCCGATTCGGATACGCTGGGCGAGCAACTCGAATTCGACTCGCCGCTTGCCGGGAACGATCCGGAGAAGGTCGAGAAGCCGGAGATTTCGATCAACGACCTGCCACCGGTGGAAAGCCCGCTTTCCGCACCTCCCGAAGTCAATGTGACAAGCCTATTCTCCGGCCAGTCCATGGTCGGGGACGCAGCCTCACCGAACATCGGGCATTTGCTCACCGGCCGTGACGCAGGCTCCAAGGGCGCGCTCCTGGCCGCCTACGGCGGGAACAAGACCACGGAAGCGGCCGTGGCGGCAGGTCTCAAGTGGCTTGCCAAGCACCAGCAGAAAGACGGGTCGTGGAGCCTGATCGGACCGTACGCAGACGGGGCCCGCAACGAGAATCGCGAGGCGGCAACAGCCATGGCATTGCTGGCGTTTCAGGGAGCCGGCAACACGGTGGAGTACGGCGACTACAAAGACGCCGTCAAACGAGGCTGGTACTATCTTCTCAAGCAGCAGGACGGCGACGGCTGTTTCTTCCGGGAAGGGAATTTTGGTCACCGTTTCTACACTCACGGGCAGGCCACGATCGCCATCTGCGAGCTGTATGCAATGACCAAGGATCCCACGCTCCTGTCGGCCTACAAGGAGCCGGCCGAGAAGGCCATCGACTACTGCGTCAAGACCCAGTCGCCTCTCGGCGGCTGGAAATACACCCCCAATGGCCCCAGCGATATGTCGGTAACGGGCTGGGTGCTCATGGGGCTCCAGAGCGCCCGAATGGCCGGCCTGGAAGTACCTGCCAAGACACTCGACAACATCCGCGGGTACCTCGATCGCATGGCCCAGAACGGCGGAAGCCGGTATCCTTACGAAGTGGGTCAGGATCCGACCCGCGCGATGACCGCGGAAGGGCTTCTGTGCCGCCAGTATCTGGGCTGGAAACGCAACAATCCCGAGTTGCTCGAAGGTGTTGAATGGCTTCTCCAGCCGGAGAACGCACTGAGCTATGCCAAGGACAGGGATGTTTATTACTGGTATTATGCCACCCAGGTGATGCATCACATGGAAGGCGAGCCTTGGCAGAAATGGAACAAGGTCATGTGCCAGGAGGTCCCGAAAGCCCAGGTTCAGAAAGGGAGCGAGGCCGGCAGTTGGGATCCCGTCAAGCCAATCCGCGATGAATGGGGTGGCGAAGGAGGCCGGCTCTACGTGACCTGTCTCTCCATCTACATGCTGGAAGTCTACTATCGCCATCTCCCGCTGTACTCCAACCCGTTCATGTACTTGCGGTAAGGGCATCACGTCAAAATACGTTGACGAAACTCCGATGGAGACGGGAGGAGGAACCCGAACGCCACAAATCGCGTGGTTTCACGAGCCCACCACGCCCTTCGTGCCTCAGGGACGTGCCACCCAAGTTGGTCAGAGAGGTTGCCGCAAACTTCCCGGCTCAGGAATAATCCGGCTCACTGGGGCCGCGGGGTCGGAATCGCCTCAGGCAGGGAAGGCGGAGTAGGTATTGTTTCGGAAGGGATCGGAACGGGCGCAGTAGCAGAATCCTCTTGCGGGCCGCCGCGAGGGTTCGCCGTGTCGTCCACGTTTGGGTCCGACGCATAGAGGGGCTGGTAGACGTAGCTGTTCGGACCGGTCCAGGTCTTTCTGTGTCCAGACGGTTGTTCGACCGGTGGTGGAGTCGGGTCCAGATAGGGCAGCACGGGCACAACCTTCCCGCCCCCCGGATACGCGTATCCGGGAGCGTTGGGAAACGCCAGCGCATACGGGCTCTTGCTCAGCTTTCGTTCATAGCGCCACTGGCCACGCCCGGCCAGATAGCTGGGAGGAATCTGGTAGCGGCCAGGCGAGTACGTGCCGTACCACGTGATCAGGTCGACGGCCTGCCTCTGCCGATCGATCGCGTGCCGGCGGGCTTGTTCCGCCCGGACATAGGCGTCGAGGGCAGCACTGCGCGGTGTGTAGACCTTGGCGGTGGCAATCGGCTCCCGGGCAAGACTGCCCGCGGCAACCAGTGCAACCACAAGCGCTGCGAGAGACAGGTACTTCTTCATCGCTGAGACTCCCCGAATTTGGCCGGAACAAAATCAGAGCCGCTCACAAAACCACCGATTGTGCACATGCCTGCCCGTGGGAAACGCGTACGTTTTTTCAGGGCTTCTTCATAATACCCTTCCGCCACAGAAACCCGCCACTTATTCGTGCGATGGCCTACGCCACCAGGTCGAGCAGCGCGCCGGTTATGCCCGTCTTTTCCGCGGTTCCGTAAGACGCCGCCGCATACTGTTGAGCACGGTTCTGCTCGGCAAGTTCGATTCGTGCCTCGGTGGCCATCTGAGTGGCAGCGGCAGCCACGCGCTGGTCCTGGCTGGATGGAGTGGCAGGCGCCAGGGCCGCGGCGCGAACCTGCTGGGCCTTGTCGACCGTGGCCTCCGGGTCGCCCGGGATAGGCGACACGTCGATGCCCACCTCACCGCCGATCGCGTACCTGTTTCCGTCAGGACCTTCCTGATACTCGTAGGAAGGTCCCCCCTGGGCATAGGGGCCGGCGGCGGCAATATGGGCCTGCTCATGAGCGCGAACCTCACGATCCCGGCTTCTCAGCTCGGTGAGTTCTGCCGCTTCCTCCTCTGTCAGTTCGGTTTCCGAATCACGGGGTTCCTCGGCTGTCGCCGGCCCCCCGTTGTTCGGCTCGTTTGCCTCTCCTTCGGAAGCTTCGCTCGTCTGGGAGTCGCCCTGGGTGGGCGCGCCGGCCGCATTGGCGCCGTCACCGGTCGCTGGCGTCTGGGGGCCCCGCATTGCATCTTGCTGCGCGGCAGCGAGACCCTCGTCTGAAAGCTCCAGTTCGTCGACCGGCTGGGTGGCGATTTCCGCCGGCGCGGTCACGGCACAAACGCAGCCCACCTGGCCGCAATTGGGGCACTCACCGGTCGACGACGCCCTCTGGAGGGCGGCCATTCGCAGGGGTGTGCTCGCAAATGCTTGCAGGAGAATGGGTTGGATCATCGTGGGGGCAAATTGGAACGATTCAAGAGAATGCCTCGTTATCTTTCAATCGGCAAACGGACGGAAGATCTGCAGACGAGTCAGAGATTGCCGAATATGCCGGTCGCAGGGCGGCCGAGTGAGGGCACGGCGATGATCGATTCGATCCCGCAGAATCTGCCTGTGATTCGAGAACAGGGACAGCCTGCATCTTGTGTCCGCAGCGGACTCGACATACAACATTTGCGAGGCCGTCCTCGTTTCGGGACAGTCTCCTACTGCCATTTCGAAGACCGAACTGCTTGACAGGAGCCACCACAATGAGACCAACCCGACGCAGTTTTCTGGCGACCGGTCTGGCAGCTGTAGGAGCGGGAACCCTGCTGGATTCCGCCGCTGCAGCCGAAGGCGAGACGATCGAGTGCCTGGATTACGGCCGGTCGTTTATCTGCAACACATCGAGCATGAACGCCGTGCGGTTCTGGGTGGAAAGCCGGACGATTCTCTATGACGACAACGCAGAGACGAAGCACGTGATCTATCAGTGCGGATCGTGCAAGAGTGAGAACACGTTTGCCGAGACGAACCTGCTTCAAGAGGACAACTACGACTTCATGCCGATCTATTGCGGCGACGACATCCTGGTTCTGCGCCGGCACGTTGATGTCCGTGATCGCTACCGGGAACTCCGCAAGGTGGCGGATATGTGGGGCGAACCGAACCTGCGTCTCCACTACGGTAAGACGGTCCAGGAACTGAAGACATTCGAGGAGATTCGCGACGTCACCGCAACCGACACGCCGCTGGCAGCCCAGACCGAGATCGTCAACGCGGAGACCGGCCTGCGGTGCGTGATGGAGTATCCGATCAAGACGATGAACATCAGTATCGATAAAGAGATCTGGCAGGTTGACACGGGCCCGCTTGCGTTTCCTGATCTGAGCAAGCGATTCGAGCCGCCGGTGGACAGTGTTCGCTTGGCGTTCGCCGTGTTCAACACCGCCGATTTCTGCGACTTCGTGATTGAACAGCCGACACCGATCTTTCAGGGCGAGCAGGAGCTGTGCAAGGTGTATCACTACTCGAGCCCCATCAGTCTGCCGGCGAAGAACCGGGTGCTGGCAGTGCGGTAACACGTTCACAGCAGGCGTGCGAGGTCCTGGGGCAACGGCGATTCGAAGCTCAGAAGTTCTCCGGACACAGGGTGCTTGAATTGCAGAGAACTGGCGTGCAGGGCCAGCCGCCGGGCGGGAATTTTGGCGGCTCCGTAGTTGCGATCGCCGACGACCGGACATCCCGCACTGGCCAGATGGACTCGGATCTGGTGGCGCCGGCCGGTCTTGGGTGTCAGTTCGAGCAAGGTGCAACGGGCGGTTCGCTTCAGGACCCGGTAATGGGTCACCGCATGGCGAGTTCGCTCGCTGGGAGGAGCCGTGTAAACCTTGAAGGGACGGCTTTCATCCAGATGTGACATCAACACGCCCTGGTCGGCGGGCGGATTGCCTTCGACAACGGCCAGGTAGCGCTTTTCGACCCCGCTCCAATCGGCCTGCAGGGCCCGCTTCGCTTGCTCTGTCTTCGCAAAAACCATAAGCCCGGAGGTCTCACGGTCCAGCCGATGGACGATCCAGACCCGTTCCGGGCTGCGAGGGTTGCCGCGGCGGACGTAGCGCGTCAGGTACGAGTAGACTGTCTTGTCGCGTTCGGAATCGCTGGCCATGCTCAACAGGTTTGCAGGCTTCTCGACGACGATGAGCGAGGGATCCTCAAACAACAGGGGCAATTTGAGCGGCAGCAAAAGTTCTGCTTGCACCTGGCCCTTGGTGCGAATGGAAACGACATCTCCGGTCTGCAGTTGGTGGTTGGAGCGTGTGACGGATCGTCCGTTGACTTGAACCGATCCGTGCTTGAGCCACTGGCGCACCTTGGTTCGCTTGACCTCAGGGCGCCAGGCAAAAAGAAAGGGGAGAAGTTCGGCAGGGTGCTCGACCGTGTGAGATTCGGGCATGACGCTGGGTTGCGGCAAAGAAACTCCCGGGACCGTCAGGCGATGCGAAAGCCCGACGCAGTCAAGAAAGGGAACTTGTTCGAGTGGATTCGTACCAAACACCAGCTTAACCGAAAACGAGGATCATGGCGACAACCTGCTGACCGTTGGGCAAAAAAGGCCAAAGCCTGGCGGCTTCAGCTACGGGGAAGAGAATTCGGGTAGGTTATGTCGAAGGGCCAAAGTCTGAGCGGTTTCGGCTACGAGAAGTCCGCACATCACCTCGCCCTCCGCTTCTCCTCGGCGGCACTGGGGCGGGAGTAGACGGGCATGAGTTGCCAGAGATCATCGCGGCGGCCAGCCACGTGCTGACGGTGGGCCAGAAGGGCGACGGAACCGGCCGAGGGGTGCCACAGGTCCTGGGGCAAGGCATCACAGCCCTCGGGAAGCCGGTCGGCAATCCGGTGAAGGATTGGCCCAGTAACGCGTGTGCCGGGTCCAAGCGATGCGAGCCAGCAATCGACGTCGAGCAATTCCGACTCCGTATGGGGAACCAGATGGCCCGAACCGTTTCGCGCAAAGAGACGGGCTACCACCTGGCCACGCTGGGCATCGATGACGGTTACCAGTCGAGAGACTTCGGCGGGACAAGGCCAAGCGAGGGCCTCGTGCGTGTCGACGCCCAGCACCTCGGCTCCAACGGCATAGGCAAAGGCCTTGGCTGTGGCGATGCCGATTCGCAAGCCGGTGAAGGACCCGGGGCCGGCGGGGACGGCAACAAGCTCGACATCCTGGGGCGTCCAGCCGACCTGTCCAAGAGCCTGCCGGATGGCCGGAGCAAGTGACTGGGCACTGCGCAGGTGGTCGGGGAGCTGCAACTGGGCGAGCAAGTCTCCGCCGTCGGCGAGGGCAACGCTTCCGATTCGTTCGGTTGTTTCGATAGCAAGGATTCTCATGCGTCCCCCCAGTGAGGACTGGTTCTCGGGGCTTCGTACCCCGGGAATGCTGGCAGATTGATGCAATCCTGCCCTGCAAGGGTCGGATTCTGTCAGGCGACGTTCGTTCCGGCTGGCGACATCAGACCCCATGAGCCGAATGGAACTGGGGCGTCGTTGAGCAAGTCTCCCTTCAACTTGGCTTGCTGGATCGCCCAGAGCAAGGGGGGACCTCGACTTGACCCTGGTTTTTCGGAACAATAGACTGTGTAGCGGTTTTGGCGATTCCGAAGGTCGGACGTTGCGAGGCTGAGCCCTTGAAACGAGCGCTGAGCAGCGACATTCACAGCAACATCGAGGCC
>CAYSCH010000030.1:33610-42469 GCA_964429355.1 uncultured Planctomycetaceae bacterium
GCGACACTCGGTCCGACTGACGACGCCAAACCCGAGGAGCCGAATGGAACAGGGGCGTCGTCGAGGGCGTGTCTCTTCAACTTGGCTGGCCGCCTGGCCGTGGGCAAGGGGGACCTCGACTTGACCCCTGTTTTTCGGAACAATAGACTGTGTAGCGGTTTTGGCGATTCCGAAGGTCGGACCCTGCGAGGCTGAGCCCTTGAAACGAGCGCTGATCAGCGACATTCACAGCAACATCGAGGCCTTGCAGGCAGTCCTGGCTCACATCCGCCAGCAGGGAGTCACCGAGATCTATTGCCTGGGCGATGTGGTCGGGTACGGCCCAAACCCGCGTGAATGCATCGACGAGGTGATGAAGGTCGACGTGTGCCTCTTGGGGAATCACGATCAAGGGGCCCTGTTTGACCCGGAAGGCTTCAATACGGGAGCGGAACGAGCCATTTTCTGGACACGATCCCAATTGGAGAACTACCCGCCCGGATCACCGGACGGCATTCGACGATGGGAATTTCTGGGAGAGCGTCCGCGAAGCCATAAGGATGGCGACTGTATTTATGTTCACGGATCGGCTCGAAATCCGCTCAACGAGTACGTATTTCCCGAGGATATCTACAATCGGCGGAAGATGGAGAAGATCTTCGCGTTGATCGACCGCTGCGCGTTTCAGGGCCACACCCACGTGCCGGGTGTGTTCACTGAGGACTTTCAGTTCTACAGTCCCGACGAATTGAATTACGAATTTGTGCTTGGTGCGGAAAAGGTGATGATCAACGTGGGGTCGGTCGGGCAGCCTCGTGACGGGGATCCGCGAGCCTGCTATGCAATTCTGCACGACGGCAGAGTAACATTTCACCGGGTCGAGTATCCCTTTGATGAGACGATCGCCAAGATCTATCCGATCCCGGAGCTCGACAACTTCCTGGGCGACCGGCTTCGGGACGGGCGCTGAGCGACGACAGGTTTGGCGAAACGTCTGACACTGAGAACATCGCGTAAACTCTATTCACTAAACGGCTTACAGGCCGTTATTCAGGGTGGTTTCGGGCAGTGCCGGCGGGCGTTGTTTTGTTACGCCGGTCGGTATCTTTGCCGGGAAGCCAAGAACCCGCCTACCGATGCGAAAGAACAAACGGTAGAGTTATTAGAGCTGCTGCCAAAACCGCCGATTGTGCATATCCATGCCGGTAGGATTCCCGCGTTTTGTCAGGGCTTCTTGGATTGCGATCGACATTGTCGCTCGGGAGGGACAACCTCGCGTAACCGGTGTGGTCGATGAGCCTCGGAGGGGTCCTGGCCAGTGGTCGCGATCTGCGACAGGCCGTATTATCCGAAACGTAAGCGTAGGAAGACGTTACGGTAATTGTTCCGTTGTTTGCGTTTTGGATTGGCGCAGGTTCGCGCGGAGCCGCACCTGGGGCTGGAGTGGCTGAGCGGCACCGTGAAGTATCGAGAACAAACAAGGCCACCGGGGTATTTCGGTTCGGCCGGAAGAGGAATGATTGATGGACGAGCAGCGGCCTAACGACAACAGAATGCTTGAGCGGACACTGCTGTTTGTGACGCTCTCGATCGGCATTCTGTGGCTTCAGAGCTACCTGATGTCGCGAAATCAGCCGCAGCGCGGAAATCCGGCGGAACAGGCAGCAGATCTGGATGGGGAGAAGAAGGCTCCGGAGGGGGAGGAGAAGCCGCCGGAGGCAGCCGAGCCATCCGAGCCATCCGAGAAGACTGACGAGAAGGTGGAGGCTGATGAGCCGCCGGTCGATCTGCCAACTCGATACGCAACACTTGGCTCGGCCGATCCTCAAAGCCCCTATCGGATGCTGGTCACGCTGACCACTCGAGGGGCGGCGGTGGTGCGGGCGGAACTGAATGGCGCGAGATACCCGAGTGTCGACGATCGCAGCGGCTACCTGGGGCACGTCGTCGACAATTCGGGCCTAGCCGAGACGGAGTGTCTGGTCCAGGCAGTGGGCGCAGGTACTCCTGCCGAGAAGGCCGGAATGAAACCGGGCGACCTGATCACGTCGGTTGGCGGCGAGCCGGTCACGACACCTTTCTCACTCACCTTGGCCCTTCGTTTGACGAAACCTGGTCAGAAAGTCCCAATCGAAGTGCAGCGGGCGGGAAAGGCGGTCACCCTGACGGCGGAACTCAGCCGCCGGCCGATGGAAGTGATCCGTCCTGAGGTGAGCGAGGGCAGGGGCGGCGATGCGTACGATCCGCTCTCGTTCCTGGTGACGCTCCATCAGATCGATGGAGAAAAGCTTCCCAACCTGGATCCAGAGACGTACCAGAAGATCCGCAAAGACAAGACCCAAGAGATCGTGCCTGGCGATCCGCTGGTCGGCAAGGAACTGGAGGGGGTGGCGCTGCGAGAGGAGAATTGGGAGCTGGTGTCGAGCAGCGAAAGCGAGGCGGTCTTTCGCCGGACGGCGCGAGGGCTGGAAGTCACGAAGACCTATCGACTGGCGACGGCGTCACCGGAGGCGGCCAAGGACGCCGACTACCCCGCGTACCACCTGGAACTGGTTGTTTCGGTCCGGAATGCGGGTGATACGGCACACGAGGTGGCCTACCAGTTGGATGGCCCTACGGGGCTTCCCGTTGAAGGGGACTGGTATGCGTACAAGGTAGGCCCTGGGTGGGGGATGTATGGTTTGCGAGATGTTCTCATCTCCCTGAACGAGACGACGCCCACGGTGCACCGTGGGCCGGAAATTTCCGTGGATGATCTGGGGACGTTGATTCTTTCAGAAAAGGACCATCTCAGCTACATCGGAGTCGATTCACAGTACTTCTCTTCGATCCTGATACCTCAGAGAAAAGAGGGAGATGCGTCCTGGTTCTCGCGATCCCACCCGATTCGTGTGGGAGAGTATCAGAAGAAGAACTCCAAGTTGACCAACGTCTCGTGCCGGGTGGTATCGGTTCCCACGAAACTCGAACCGGGTGCCGAGATCACCCATGCATTTCGCGTGTTCACGGGCCCCAAGCGGCCGCCGCTGCTCCAACAATATGGACTGCAGGACTCCGTGAGTTACGGATGGTTCTGGTATGTGGCAATTCCCATGCAGTGGATCCTGCACTTTTTCGAAGGCTATATCGTCTTCAACTACGGCCTGGCCATCATTCTGCTCACGGTGGTCGTCCGGTTGTGCATGTTCCCCATCAGCCGCAAGCAGGCCCTTGGCGCCCAGAAGATGCAGGAATTGCAGCCCGAGCTCAAGGCGATTTCGGAGAAATACAAGAAGGATCCCGAGGCACTTCGCCACGCGCAGCAGGAGTTGTTCCGCAAGCACAATTACAATCCGCTCAGCGGCTGTCTGCCGGTGTTCATCCAGTTGCCGATCTTCATCGGTCTTTACCGAGCGTTGATGGTGGACGTGGAGTTGCGTGGAGCGTCGTTGCTGGGGCCGGGAGTGCGGTGGTGCTCGAACCTGGCGGCTCCCGACATGCTGTTTTACTGGGGGGGTTTTTGGGACAGGATCGGGTGGGAATCGTTTAATACGGGTCAGGGCATGTTTGCTCTCGGCCCCTACTTCAATATTCTGCCCCTGGTGACGATTGCGCTATTCATCGTTCAACAGAAGATGTTCATGCCTCCGCCGACGGATGACCAGGCGAAGATGCAGCAGAATGTGATGACGTTCATGATGGTGTTCATGGGACTGCTGTTCTTCAAGGTTGCCAGCGGCCTGTGCATCTACTTCATTGCGTCGAGCCTTTGGGGTGTTGCCGAGAAGCAGCTGTTGCCAAAAAAACCCCATGGCAACGCGCCGGTTCCGTCGACGGGGCCGTCGACCATCTCGCCTTGGCGGAATCAATCGCAGAAACCGGCCGGACAGCCGCCGCAGAAGAAGAAACGCAGGCGGTAAGAGGCAGGCATCGTCACAGCGGCGATTTCGACGGGGCGGTTGGACAGCTTTTTGCCCTGCGAGGGTTTTGGGCGGTTGGATGACAACTCCGCCGAAGAGAGACGCCGGAGCATGCTCGATCCACTCGACACGATCGCCGCCATTGCCTCCGCCCGTGGCGGTGCACCGCGAGGGATCGTTCGGATCAGTGGCCCGCAGACGTACAAGTGCCTCCAGGCCTTGTTGCCCGGGGGAAGTCTGCCGACCATCGGGCGAACGGCTGTAATCGCGGTCGATTTGAACGCGGCTCCTCTGGCGGCCCTGCCAGCGGAGGTGTACCTCTGGTCTTCGGGGCGGAGCTACACGGGCCAGCCTGCCGCCGAGATCCACACGCTCGGTAGTCCCCCGTTGTTGGAACATCTGCTGGAGGTCCTCTGCGTGGCGGGGGCGCGTCTGGCCCAACCAGGCGAGTTCACACTCCGGGCATTTCTTTCCGGCCGGATCGATCTAACCCAGGCGGAGGGAGTGCTGGGAACGATCGACGCCGTCGGTCCCCGGCAGTTGGACGCCGCCCTCATCCAGTTGGCCGGTGGCCTGGCCGGCCCGCTGCAGAACCTACGCGAAATGTTGCTCGAAGTTCTTGCCCACCTCGAAGCCGGCTTCGATTTCGCCGACGAGGATCTGCCCTTCCTGGAAGCCGACCAGCTGCAGGGGCAATTGCAGCGCGCCCGTGACGAGATCGAGCAGGTCGCTCGGCGCATGGCCGCCCGGCGGGAGTCGGACGCGACGGTGCGCGTTGTGCTTTCGGGGCCACCCAATGCAGGCAAGAGCAGTCTGTTCAACGCACTGGCTTCGGGCATGGGAGCCTTGGTCTCCGAGATTCCCGGAACCACGCGAGACTATCTCTGTGCCGAGCTGAACCTGGACGGCGTCGGCTGCCGTCTGATCGACACCGCGGGAATTGCCGCGGATGGCCAGCGAGCCGGAGAGGACCTCGATCAGCTCGCGCAAGAGGTCGCTCGCCGGTTGGCCGACGAGGCCGACGTCCTGCTGCTGTGCCAGGAAGCCGGCAGTGGGCCAGCGGCTGTTCCGCGGCGTGATCACGCGAACTCGATTGTCGTTGTCGTCCGCACGAAAGCCGACCTTGGCGATGGGCGGGAGGCGGAGCCCGCGAGCATCGCCACGAGCGCTGCGACTGGCGAAGGCATCCAGGAGTTGGAGAGCCGTATTCGCGAGGCGGTGGTTGAGCTGAGCATGGGGGAGGGGGACGTGGTCATCGGCACGGCGGTGCGCTGCCGCGAATCCCTCCGCGGTGCTGCCGCCAGTCTCGAGCGGGCAGCAGCGTTGGCGGCTGCCGGTGAAGGGGAGGAACTCGTGGCTGCCGAAATGCGTGCCGCCTTGGACGCTCTCGGGCAGGTCGTGGGAGCGGTCTATACGGACGATCTCCTCGACCGGATCTTCAGCCGGTTCTGCGTGGGAAAGTAGCGGGGGCGGGAAAGACGCCTGGTGGCGTCGGTCAAACGCCCTGAATGCGGTTGGGTGATTCCAGATGCGGGCAGTTCTGCCCTGGAAAATCTCCGATCCGCAGGAATCTACTCAGTCACAACGCACGAAGGACGCTGGCGGTTCAGCCATCTCCACGCGGCTTTCAGAATCACGAGTGCCAAGAGCGACAGTGTCAGAATCCAGGCGACCGTGTAGGCACCATAGAGCCAAATGAAGTACCAACCGCTCCATGCGTAACGTTCATCGGGTTGCAGGGCGGTTTGCGAAACGAATTGGGCATGCACGAGGGCGAGAACTGCCAGGACCACCGAGGCGAGCACGGTTGCCGCCAGCCAAGCGCCGGCCAGTTGCCACCGCCGTTTCAGCATCCATCGCGCGATCTGCACGAAGGCGATCAGGGCGGGTAACGTGAAGGCTGCAATCAGGAATCGGCTTGTCAGCTCGCCGGGAAGCCGATCCGAACTGTCCGCAATGACACCCATCATTGCGAGGGCGACCACAACTGGCAAGGCAAGGAACCGGCGCAAGCTGAATCGGCGTCGTACCAACAGGTTGATCCCATACGCGCCGGGCAGGTAAAGGAGCGTCGCGCTGTAGAAGATTGCCCATGCAAGGGCTGTAGACAGGTCCGATCGTCCCATGCCGGAGACAATCCACGGTAAGGGCCGAAGTCGGCGCGCATCTTGTGCGAAGTTCCCGAGAAGCGGTGCGGCCCGTGTGTTTTGCGGCATTTGGGCAACGGAGTGCGGGGGTTCTTCTTCATCGAGGGGAATGAATCGTGCCTCGCGCACGGACGAAACGAGGTTTTTGTGCACGAACATCCATGGGGGGTGCGCTGCCGTGGTGACAGACAGGAGGGCGACGTTCTGCCGGTCGCTTGAGAAGAACTGGCCGTCGCGCTGTGGCGATGGTGCGGGGACTGTCCAGACCGGCTTGCCAGTCCGGGCGTCGAGGGCGTAGACAGTTCCCGGAGCATCGATGTGCCGGACAACGACCAGTTGGCCGTGAAATTCACTGGCGGGCAGAATGCCTTCGATTTCATCGGACCACAGGTGCTCGACCGGATGCTGCCAGAGCGGCTGTCCAGGGTCCCGGGGGCGAATGGCCATTAGATGACCGCGGTCGGGCAGCAGCAACTCATCGTTGCCGTCGCCGTCGATGTCAGCGGCCCAGACGCGGAACGGGCCGCGGTGATAACCCCGTTCGGAGGAAAGACGGAAATCCGAGATGGTCTTGCCAGTCGCGTCGACAACGACCACCCGTTCGGGACTGTCCCAGAGATTGAGGCAGATCAAGGGATAATCGTCGGCCGACTGCAGCACCAATGGCCGTGGCCGATCGACCAGCAGGCGATTGTCTGCCGAGACTTTTCCGCAAGAATCGGCAACATCGAATCGGCATGACCATCGCTCGCTTCCGTCGTGGCCTTGCAGTGTCCGGAGGACGGCGAGTGTGCCGGATGTGTTTGTGGGTTTCTCAAACGTCAGGAGTGCCAAGTCCAGCCGACCGTCGCCGTCCAGATCGGTCACCGCCGGCGGCGGCAGGTCGCCGAAAGCATGGGGAACGTCACGTGGCGGGGGTAAGGGATGGGTCCAGACAACCTTTCCGGTCTTGCCGCTGAAGGCCCGCAGTTCCAACTGGGTTTGGGTCGGGTCGGCATCGGGCTGGGCAGGCGCAATCAATTCCTGAGTGCCGTCACCGTCCAGATCGCCACACGAGATTGCGAGGGAGCCCGGATCGAACTGATAGGGGAGCGAACCGGGCAGAGGGGTGAATCCATAAGCCTTGGTGAGGGATGCCTTCCATAGGACCCGGCCACTGCGTCCGGAGAGGACCACCAGCATGAGTTGGCTTCTTTGGGTTCCAGCCACGCTGGCGTCCGTGGAGTCCCAATCGCCAGATGCCACCCAGATTACTTCTGCCAGGCCATCGCGGTCCAGATCGCGACAGTCGAGAGCGAATACTTTGTCAACGCCACGGAGCTCGATTTTCGCTTCCCACAGTTTCTGGCCGTTGCGGCCAGAAACGGCACAAAGCGGCGAATAAGGGATCGGATGGATACCGCTCGTGTATGCCAGGAGGTCCGGTGTTCCATCCTGGTTCAGGTCAGCTGCCTTCGATCGGTTACCACCTTCTGGCTGCGATCGGCCGTCCTGGCCGAATACGCTCGCGCCAAGAGGTGGCGACTCGGCGAGTCGCCCTGGCTGTGTCGGACCGTACTGGTGCGGTACTGCGGCAATCACGTTTGATGTCACGAGACCGGTGAACAGCCGCGGCGTGGTCCACAACGTGAGCCCGTCGCGGCTGGAGGCCGCCGTCAGGGAGCCGTCGGCCATGGGGCGGACCAGGTCGCATGCGTCGTCACCGTCGAGATCCACCGTTGGCGACCACGGATCGCCCAGGGTTTGCCATAATTCTCGACTTTGCCCACGAAAACCAACGAGGGTACCGCCTTGGTCAAGGGCCTGCTCGTTGTGGCTGGTGAAGGCGAAGAGGTCTTCGATCCCGTCTCCATCGCCATCCGCTGGCTGAAATTCGATCAGATCGCCGCCGGTTCGCGTCGTTTTTCCGGTGCCGGCGGAAAACATGCGTACGAGGGGACCGGCCTGGGTGTTCTCGCCGGGATGGACTGCGACGACCAACTGGGGCCACCCATCGAGTCCTGAGTTCCACCACAGAGGCGGCGCCAGCTGAAACCAGGCCGTTTCGTTGATCTGACGCAGCGTTTCGTGACCTACCCAGATGCTTCGTCCGTCCTTTCCCGATAACGCATCGACATAGAGGTCGATGGCAGGGGACCAAAGGGTGGCCACGAAGACATCGTTGATCCCGTCACCGTCGACGTCCGGGCCGGCGAGGAAATGGTCCACTTGCTGGTCCATTGTCTTCAGCCGGTGTCTCCAGCGAGTCTTGCCAGAGATACCGTCAAGTACCTCCAATTCGCCCCAAGCCTCATCTATCCTGAAGGCGGATTGCGAGGAACCGTCAGGCACGATCAGTTCCAATCGACGGTCGTTGTCGAGATCTGCGGCCAGGGGCCACTGGGGCGGAGGGAGCCCGAACTGTTCCGTATGAGGCCAACTGGCCGCGAGGGATCGCACCCACAGCACTCGCCGCGAGGCAAGCGACACTCCCACCATTCGAACCTGGGAGCTGCCAGCCGGGGCGCCGCTATTGGCCGGCAGTTCTTGCATGAGCACCAATTCATGAGCACCATCGCCATCCAGGTCGGCGACGAGCGGTGGACGACCGGGCATCAAGGTACAGTCGAGGGGGTCGCCGACCGGATGGCCTGTTTTCTGATTGAAGGCCAGCAGGTAAGAACCGGCCAACACGGATGCACGCGGTGGCTCTTCCGAGTTGGGACGCCACGAGAGCGTCATCACGGAGCCGGGGACATGATGGAAGTAGCCGGTTCGTTCCAGCCGGGCTCGACTACGCCGGATCACCTGGTTGCCGACCGAGTGATGGGCACCGCCGGTCGTGGAAGTTGCGG
>CAYSCH010000031.1:0-42189 GCA_964429355.1 uncultured Planctomycetaceae bacterium
CCTCGGCCGAGAAGGCCATGTGGAACATCGAGAAGTGGAAGCGGATTATCGGCTAGCCGGCCCAGGCAGCAGTCGCCGCCAGACATACCGCCGTGCCCGAGACCTGCATTGGCCGGCAAGCAATAGCGGATGCTGACCGGTCAGCCAATTCGTTGATGACAGTTTGGGCAATACACCACTGTTCTGTCCATTTCCATCGCTGTCATACCTTCGCAGCCACAATGAATGCAGAAGTTATTGTCGGCATTTGGCTCTGGGTGTGAGGATGGTGTTCGGCGTGTCATGCACGCTTCACATTCCCATTTTGGAGCGAATAGAGTCAAGAGGCCCCAGACCGGCAACCAGAGTCCGCACAGAAACAGCGTAACGCACAAGTGAAGGACGTGATTGATTTCTTCACGATGTTGAAGGGTGTTTGTCCGACACTGCGGACAATAGCGCATTATTCGCGAGTAGCCCATCATCACACCTCCTGTGGACGATCCTACTAATTCGCGTGGTCGGTGTCAAATTCCCTGCGGCAAGGGCCAGTGGCGGAAACGCCCCTCACGTAGAGTCTGCCGCCCAGGCACTTCCCTATCCTGCCCCCCAACAGGTGGGCGGTCTTTTTTTTGACAAAACTCAACAAATATGCCGGCTATGCTGGCTTCCGCCCGAGGAGGCGATCGACGGCGGCGCCGATGTCGGGCTCGCGCATGAGGGTCTCACCCACGAGCATGGCGGCCACGCCGGCCGCCTGGAGCCGCTCGGCGTCGTCGCGTGTGCGGATCCCGCTTTCGCCCACCATTGCCCGATCGGCCGGAATCTGCTCCCGCAGCCGGAGTGTGTGGTCGAGGTCGACTTCGAACGTATGCAGATTGCGATTGTTGACGCCGATCAGCCTTGCGCCCGACGCCAGCACACGGGGCAGATTGGCCGGATCGTAGAGTTCGACCAGCGGGGTCATTCCCAGGTCGACAATCTGGTCGTGAAGCGATGCGAGCTGCCTGTCGTCGAGGCACTCGGCAATCAACAGAACCGCGTCGGCCCCGGCCGTACGGGCCTCGACGACCTGATAAGGATCGATAATGAAGTCTTTCCGCAGTACCGGGATCCCCACGGCTCGGCGAACCGCCGTGAGATAGTCCAGGCGGCCCTGGAAATAGGGCTCGTCGGTGAGCACGCTGATGCAGGCTGCTCCATGCCTTTCATAAATCGCGGCAATCTCGACGGGCTGAAAATCCTCGCGGATGACCCCCTTGGAGGGACTCGCCTTCTTCACCTCCGCGATCAGACTGATCCCGGCCGGCCCGGTCAGTGCCGCAAAGAAGTCCCGCACCGGCGGCGCGCCGTCGAGGCGTCGTTCGAGTTCTGCAAGCGGCACGGCCGCCTTCGCTCGAGCGATCTCTTGCTGTTTGGTGGCGACGATTCGGTCGAGAATGGTGGGCATGAGTTGTTCTGCCCCAGAGGGGCGGCGCACTGGTCTGGCAGGCCAGATTGTTGAGCCCTTACAGGGCAAAAGGCAAAAGGTTGTAGGCAAGTTCTAAATCGCCTTGCGCGATTCACGGAGGGAATTGCGGCAAGGCGCTGGAGGAACTCGATGGGACGGGGCCGACAGGATTTGCACGCAAGACGCCAGCGCGGGACAAGCCCACGCGGCTATCTTCATGACTACCGTTCTGCAAATCCCGCAAAGCCATTAGAGCCGATCCCAAAACTGCTGCCGCTCCTACCGTTTTCCGCCCGTGGGAGACCTTTCTTGTGGTTTTGGGATAGGTCCTAGTGCTTGAAGTGCCGGCGCCCGGTGAAGATCATGGAGATGCCAGCCTTGTTGCAGGCCTCGATCACCGCCTCGTCTCCCCTGGAACCGCCGGGCTGAATGACCGCGGTGATCCCGGCCTGGGCACAGCGTTCGATCGAATCGGGGAAGGGGAAAAAGGCATCGGAAGAAAGCACGGAGCCTTTCACGCGGTCGCCCGCCTTCTTGATGGCGATCTCGACCGAATCGACCCGGCTCATCTGGCCGGCACCGGCCCCCAGGAGCATACGGTCCTTGCAGACGGCGATGGCATTCGACTTGACGTAGCGAACGATGTCCCAGGCGAAGCGCAGGTCGGCCATCTGCGCTGCGGCCGGCTGAGCCTTGGTCGCGACCTTCCACTCCGCCTCCGGATCGGCCTGGACGTCGGCCTCCTGCATGAGCACGCCCCCTTCGATGCAGCGAAACGCCCAGCGTTCAGGCGCTTCGTCGAGATTGCCGACCTTCATGAGCCGCACGTTGCTCTTCCATTTGGGTTTGGTGGTCAGAATCTCCAGCGCCTCGGGCGTGAAGTCAGGAGCCACGATCGCTTCGACGAACAACCCCGGCCTGGCCAGCACCTCGGCCGTTTCGGCGTCGACCGGTCGATTCAATCCGATCACCGATCCAAACGCGCTCAGCGGATCGCCCTCCATGCCCTTGGCGAGCGCCTCGGCCAGCGTGCCCCCCACGGCGGCGCCGCAGGGATTGTTGTGTTTGATCACCGAGGCGGCCGGCTCGGCAAACCCTCGCACGATTCCCAGCGCGCTATCCAGGTCGAGCAGGTTGTTGTAGGAGAGTTCCTTGCCGTTGAGTTGGATGGCAGAAACCAGGTTCGCCGCCGGCGACTCTGCCTTGGCATAGAGAGCCGCCTGCTGGTGCGGGTTCTCGCCGTAGCGGAGCACGGTCTTTCGCGAAAGCCCGATCGACAGATGCCCGGGGAACGATCCTTCGGTTCTCAAGCCGGCAAAATAGGCGGCAATCGCCGTGTCGTACTTGGCCGTGTGGGCGAAGGCCGCGCCCGCGAGCCGCTTCCGCAGCTCGAGCGACGTGCAGCCGTTGGCCGTGATTTCCTCCAAGATTTCGCAGTACTGGCCAGGATTGGTGGCAATCGTGGTGAAGGCATGGTTCTTTGCGGCCGCCCGAACCATCGTGGGCCCGCCGATATCGATCTTCTCGATCGCCTCATCCTCGGTCACCCCCTCCCGGGCGACCGTCTCCTCGAACGGATAGAGGTTCACCACGACCAGTTCAAAGGTCTTGATCCCGTGTTGGTCGAGGGCCTGCATGTCGCTCGGATTGTCGTGGCGGCAAAGGATCCCGCCGTGGACCATGGGGTGGAGCGTTTTGAGCCGCCCGTCCATCATTTCCGGAAAACCGGTGTACGCCGCAACGTCGACGACTGGAATGCCCTCACTCTCCAGGTGGGCCCTGGTTCCGCCCGTGCTGTAAACCTCAACCCCTGCCTGGACGAGCCCGCGGGCAAATCCGGCCAGACCCAGCTTGTCGCTAACACTGATTAGGGCTCGTCGAACGGGGGGGGATGTCATTTCGGAGGGACCTTTCCAGCAAGAGTCGCAACATAAAGCCAGATGGCGAGCAGACGGCAAGAGCACCGGAAACCGGTCTCAGGCAAACCTTCAGGTTTACGGCTGGGAGACCGTTCGGTCAAGGACCGGGTAGAAGAACCAGGGCATGCGGCTCGGCGACGCCGTTTTGGTTTCAAATATCGAGCAGAACCCGCAAACGATCGGCCATCCGGGCCATCGTTGCCACACTCACCTGGCCGAGCCGACGCAACAGACGCTCACGAGCTACCGAACGGAGATCCTCAATCTTGATGTAACTCGGCAAGGCGAGGCCACCCTCCGGAGGGGTTACGGGCACATGGAGAACGATCCCTTTATCTCGCGACGTGATCGGCAGCACAACGACCAAACCGGCCGGTCCGTGATTGAACGTGTCGGCAGAAACGACTAGAGCCGGCCGAACTCTGGCCTGTTCATGGCCGCGGGTGGGATTCAAATCGACCATCCAAATCTCGCCGCGGGATGGGAGCTCAAGACTCATTCTTCCGCCTGCCCGTCAGCCAAAGTTGACTCCCACTGCGTTCGCTCCGCCAGCTCGTCTTGCCACGCTTGTGGATCGTCACGCAAGGCGGCATATCCGACGTTGGCCTGCTCCAGCAGGCGTTTCCGCCGGTAATCTTCGATAGCCCGATCGAGAACTCCCTGCATGGGTATGCCCATCTGCTCGGAAAGCTCTTGAAGCATCTGGTGGGTTGGTGCGCTGACCCGTACCGTCGTGCTGCTCATTGACATGTCCTCCGAAGTCACACTTTAGTCTACAATACTGTAGACAGAAATGTCAACAGAGAAAACACGATCCGCGGCGAAAACAGGGAGACCTGCGCCTTCGTGCATTTGCCTGACATCTTATCTTCAGCAGACGCGCACAATTAATTCACTCCTCCACCGGCACCACCTGCACCGCATCGATGACGACATAGCCATCCGTCCCCTGATTGGAGACTACGACGCTGTAGTGCTCCTTCTGCGTTAATTCAAAGCGCCCCAGGGGCTCAAACAGTCCGTCGATTTTCGGCGAGTTCTTCTGATTCAACCGAACACTCGTCTCACCGCCGCCGTGCCGGACGACGACGGGAACGTTCGTGGCCCGATTGGGATTGACCGGATAGCCGATCCGAATCTCATAGCGGCCCGTTTTCTCCACCGTGAAGGGGAACGTTGCCGACTGGTGCCCTTTGTCCTGGTTGCCGTCGTGATGGTAACCGGTATCGACGAACGGGCCGACCACGTTGCCTGTGGAGGCAAAACCTTGAAGCTCGGCCTGGTCGTCGTCGATCACCAGTCCGGGGAGCGACTCGGGCTTGATACCCGCGACGGCACCGGGCCGGCTCGGGCCGGTCCACTCGAGGATCTGCCGGTCGGCGAGGAGGCGTTCCTTCAGTTTCGCATAGTCCACGTCCTGCACGGCCACGTGCTCATCGATCGCGTGAACCGCCGCGGTTGCCGCCGACTGTCCGAGGACCATGAAGACCGGTTCCATACGGATCGAACCGTAGGCGATGTGCGACGCGGAGAGGCAGATCGGCACGAGCAGGTTCGAACATTCCTGGGCCTTGGGGACAATCGACCGGTAGCTGACCGGATAAGGGGAGAACCCGCCCACCTCGACGTCCCCCTCGTTGCGAACCTCTCCCTCCGCATTGACGTAGCGCTGGGTATTGTGCGAATCCATCCCGTAGGCACCCAGCCCGACCGGATCCTCGGCCACCTGGCGTCCCTGGCAGTTATGCTGGGTCATCACGTAATCGCTGACCATCCGGCGAGCCTCGCGGACGTAGAGTTGTTCCTGCCATCCGCCCGCTTCCGTGAACTCGTCGCGGCACATTCCCCAACGGGCGACTTCGTTGCGAATTGCATCCGGCACGCGGGGATGATTGGCCAGGGTCCACATCAGGCCTTGCTGGTAGAGCCGGTGGCGGGCCACGATCGCCTCGCGTTCGGCGTACGACGCCTCGGGATAATCGTAGTTCTCGCCGATGAAGTCGGTGGAGAAGGCGGTGCGGTTGTTTGTGTCGGTCTTCCGGTTGGGCATCGACGAATTGATCCAGGGCATACCGTTCTCGCCCGCCTCGAAGTTGCGCAGGAGAAGCTCGTACCACAGGGGCTCATAGCCGTCCGGCTTGTGGAAGGGGATGCGATTGTCGGGATGATCCGTCAGGCACATGCGGAAGCAGTAGGCCTGCACCCGCCGGTCCCCGGTTCCTTCCTGGCCGGGCCCGTCAGGATCGAGAAACGGGAGGAGTCCGCTCTCGGGTTTGCCCTTCTCGACGTAGGGGTCCACGCCGGGCATGAACTGATGGAAACGTGCCTGGGCGGTCTGAACGCCGTTGAGGGTCTCGTCGTACTGCGAATTCCCTTCGCGTCCGACCGTGTAACTCACCTTGGCCGCGGCCATCAGGTCGCCTTCGTAGGTGGCGTCGATGAAGATCTTTCCGCGGAAGGTGCGTCCCGACTCCATGCGGATCGACAAGATCCGCCAGGGGGTTGAACGGGTGGTTGCCACACCAGCCTGTCGATCCAGACGCTCGCCATAGACGACTTCCACCTGGTGATCCTTCACCCATGTGTGATAGATCGCCAGGGCTGCGCTCGGCTCGAAGGTCCACATGGTGTCTTCGTCGGCCGCCGTACGGGTCTGGCCGCTGTCCATGTACTCGTCGCGTCCCTGCCATTTCCAGGATGCCGGATCGCTGTAGTGCTGGCGGATCGCCCGGTAGAAGTCGCGAGCCAGTCCGCCGATCGCTGCCTTGTTGCCAATATCGGTCTGCCCAAGGCCGCCACTGGTCAGCCCGCCCAATCGCTGCGTCGGCTCGATGAGCACAACGGATTTGCCCATTTCTCGCGATTGCACCGCGGCGGCCACTCCGGCCGACGTGCCACCGTAAATGACAACGTCGTACTCCAGCTCAGCGGCTCCAAGGTCAGTCGTCGAAAGCAGGGCCAGGATGGCAAGAGACAGGTATCGCATGTTTTCCTCGATTCTCGGTCAACGGTCCGTTTCTGTCAGTGGGCAGCCATTGATCTTGCAGAAATCACGGATTGAATTGTACGCGCCGGCGGGGCCATGCGATACACTGGAAAGCTCACAGGGCGGCAGGGCCGCCGGCCCGTACGAGCCCTGCAACAAGACCCGATCACCATCACGCGACCACCAGCCATGACACGTCTCACATGCAGCCAACCACTTCCAACTGGAGCGACTAGGATGCTCCTGCTCGTCCTTTTCCTCGGTATGAGTACCGGCACCAGGGCCGATGAACTGCCGAACGTTCCCTGGGACACCTATAGCGATACCTGGGTCGCCACGGACGCCCTCGGTCGGTCGCTCCCCACGACCGACGCCGCCGGTCCGCCCCGTGCCGGCAAGACGGTCGGCATGTTTTATTTCCTCTGGCTCGGACGCCACGGCGAGCAAGGCCCCTTTGATATCTCGAAGATCCTGGCGGAGGATCCGGCAGCCATCAACAATCCCGCCAGTCCGCTCTGGGGGCCAATGCACGTCTTCCACCATTGGGGTCAGCCGCTGCTGGATTACTACATCTCCGACGACGACTTCGTGCTGCGAAAACACGCCCAGATGCTCTCCGACGCCGGAGTCGACATGGTCGTGTTCGACGTAACAAATCAACACACCTACCCCGAGAGCTGGCAGGCCCTCTGCCGCGTCTGGGACCAGTCCCGCCGAGCCGGCAATCGCGTGCCCCAGATCGCCTTCCTCTGCCCTTTCGGCGATCCACGCAAAGTTGTCGAGGAACTCTGGGATCAGCTCTACCGCCCCGGGCTGTACGAGGAATTGTGGTTTCGCTGGGAAGGAAAACCCCTGATCCTGGCCGATCCCTCCCGAATTCCGCACGGACTGACCTACGAGAGCCACGACATCCCTGTTGAGCTGCGAGCCGCCACGGCGCTTGGGCAATCGTTCACGACCGAAAAGCCCTTTGATTCCGTCGGCGGCAGCTTTCCCACCTGGGCAGAAACCGGCGGAGCCGTAACACTTTCGCTGTATCGCGACGGGCCGGGCGGCCAGCCTGTTGCCTCCCGGCGTTTCGAGAATGTGGTGGACAACGCCTGGTTGATGCTCGAACTCCAGGCACCTCAAACGCCCGGCAGGTACTACCTGGAAGCGTCGGCAGCGAAGGGAAAGGTCGGATGGTGGAGCACCGATAAGGAACTCGTACCCGGCGGCACCGCCTTCTCCGATGCGGCCGCCAGCCCGGGCGATCGGTCGTTGCGGATCGTACCGACCGAGGGAAGGAATAGCGAGATCCGCAATTTCTTCACCTTCCGCAAGCCTCAGCCCGACTATTTCGTGGGCCCCACCGGGCCCGAACAGTGGGGCTGGCTGGAAGTCTTTCCCCAGCATGCCTTCTACAAGACACCCGGTGTGCCCGAGCAGGTCACCGTGGGTGTGGGCCAGAATGCCGTGGACGGCAAGCTGAGCGTGCTCAGCAATCCGCGGTCTCACGGGCGGAGTTTTCACGAGGGGCGCGAGCCGGAGCCGGGCGACTATGACACATCGGGGCGGAATTTCGACGAGCAGTGGGGACGGGCGATGGAGATCGACCCGCCCTTCGTGTTCGTTACCAGTTGGAACGAGTGGATCGCGAGCCGCTTCGACAAGAACGCTCCTTTTTACGGCTCCGGACCGGTGACCTTCGTAGACCAATTCAACCAGGAATTCAGCCGTGATTGCGAGCCCATGCAGGGCGGCCATGGCGACAACTACTACTACCAGTTGACCTCCCACATCCGCCGCTACAAGGGCGCCAGGCCGATCTCGCCTGTGGTGCGGCAACCGATTTCGATCGACGGCCGTTTTGAAGACTGGAAGGAAGTTCAGCCCGAGTATCGCGATACGGTGGGCGATCCGGCCGCCCGCGACTATCGTGGCTGGAACCCGGCCTCGCACTTCGTAAACCGCACGGGACGCAATGACATTCTCCAGGCCAAGGTCAGCTTCGACGAACAGTGCGTCTACTTCTATGTGCAGACCCGCGACAAGTTGACCTCGCCCAACGAGCCCAACTGGATGCTTCTCTTGATCGACGCCGACGGTGATGCGAAGACCGGTTGGCTGGGCTACGATCGCATCCTCAACCGCATGCCGATCCAGAACGGCCAGGCCGTCCTCGAAGAGAATGTGGGCAACGAGTACACATGGACTTCGCCTCGGCAGGTCGCGGTGCAGATCGGGGAAAAGGAACTGGAAATGGCTGTTCCGCGAGACGGGCTCGGCACGGGCGGGTCTCCCAGCGCCATCGATTTCAAATGGGCCGACAACATCCAGCAGACCGGCCAGTGGTCTGACTTCACGCTCAACGGCGATGCGGCGCCGAACGATCGGTTCAACTATCGGGCGAAGCTCGAACAGTAGGTCCCCTTCGCCGCATGGGAACCGAATTGGAGACCGATGCTCCGTTTCAGGCCCCTGCGGCGGCAAGCGAGCAGCATCCTGTTCTTCGGCACCCGATTTGCATCTTGATGCTCTCCATGCGAGTCGTCATCGTTCGATTCGCACGCCATTCCGCGGCATTCTGCCATCCTGGTGCCCGGAGGCGAGTGCGGGGTGTGCAGATTCGTCACGCCGCCCCGGTTGGCGGTGCGAAACTCTTGCAGGGTGTGCTGGCTCTGAGAGCCGTGTGGAGGGTACGAAGATGAAATGGACAAAAGTGACAATGCTGGCGTTGGCCGTGTGCGGATTGACTGCGTCGACGGCCATGGCGCAGCGCGGCGTGGGTGAGGCCTCAGGGGTTGCCCGTCAGGCGGTTCGGCCTGAGGTCGTGGTTCTGACCGGGAAGGTTCTGCAGGTGGAGACGGGGCCCTGCGAGAACACGACCGGACGTTCTATCCTTGGGACCCATTTTCTGATGCAGAACTCGGAGGGGGAGACGCTCAACATCCACCTCGGCCCGGCAGGAGCGGTGGAGTTCGTTGCCAAGGAATTGACCAAGGACAAGGAAGTGCGAGTGGAGGCTTTCCAGACGGAGGCGATGAAGAAGGACCATTATGTCGCCGGCACGCTGACCCTCGACGACCGGATGGTCACCCTCCGAGATGAAACCCTTCGACCTGCGTGGGCGGCCGGCCGGGGGGCAGTCGGGCAGGGACCGGCGGCCGGAGTCTCAGGACGCGGCATGGGACCCGGATGGCAACGCGGCGGCTACGGGGGCGGATATGGGGGCGGTTACGGCGCCGGTTACCGAGGCGGTCGCGGCCGAGGACCAGGCTGGGGGCGCGGCCAAGGGGGTGTCGGCTACGGAATCGCGACCGGCCAATGCCCCCGCTTGGGCGTGTGGCAGCCGGTGCCGGAGGCGAAACCGGAAGTGAAACCGGAAGCCAAGTAGGCATTTGCATGCTTCGATAATTTCACTCGATCGCAACAGCGGCCTGCGAGACAGCGTCTACCACCGACGCTGCATCGCAGGCATACAAGTCTGCCCCGCTGAATGGATTCACTCCTCAAACCGAACGTTCTTCGCATGCCGCGTGTAGACGGCTCCTTCGGGCCAACGGGTCAACCTCTGCCCGTCGAGAGAGATATTCTCGAATAAGACGTTCTCGACCGGGTGCTCGTCGTCGTAGCCGATGAAGAGCGATGAAGGCAACTTGCCGCCAGGGGGCGAGAGGAACTGGATGCGGCGAAACACGACGTTTCGGATCGTTCCGCGTTTGCCCGCATATTCTGCTTTGTCTTTCGGCAGCAACCACTGGCCGCGGTTGTCGCCCGAAGGCGGATCCTGGAGTTCCGGCGGGACCGGTTTGCGCCGAGGATCGCTCCGCCGATAGGGGTCGGGACAGTCGGTGCTGTAGATGGAAAGTCCTATGTAGAAGTCGGCAAAATCGCCGCGCACATCCTCCACGCGGATGTTCTCGAACTCGACGTTCTCGACCAGGGCGTTGTCGCCATTGTGGATGCTGAACGCCGCGCCGCGCTCCACCCGGATGATGTCGCAGTTGCGGAACGTTACATTTCGGATCGCGTCGGCGACCAGTTCGAAGCCGACCTCCATCGCGTTGCCGGGCAGGGCGTTCCAGAAGACCGTGTTCTCGATCAGGATGTCTTCCGTCACAACGCCCTTGCCGTCGCCTTGCGGTTTGCTCTTGACGGCCACGCAATCATCGTCGTTCCGCAGGAAGGTATCGGTCACGTGCACGTTGCGGCTGGCCTCGATGTCGATGCCGTCCGAATTGGCTCGCCATCCCACCTGCTTCATGCCGGCGATCTCCACCCCGTCGCACTGGCTCAGATGCACCGTCCAACCGAAGCTGTCGGCAATCAGGAGATCGCCGATCTCGACGTTGCGGCACCTTCGGAGGAGAACACTGGTGATCTTCTCCTCGCGCCGGTACGAAGCATCGAGGATGCCCGGCCCGCCAATCCGGACGTTCTCGGCGTCCGCTGCCCGCACATACCCCTCGACGATCGCCCCGCCGGCCAGGTAGAGCGTTTCGCCGCTGGCCAGATCGATCTGGCCCGCACGGTGCACCTTACCCGGCCCGAAATACTTCACTTTCTCCGACGGCTCGCCGGTCGGACGATTCTCAAGGGGATTGGCAAACACATAGAGCGGCCGCCGGATGTCGTCGTCCCACTCCACGCTGAGCCGGGTCGGAGTCGAGATCGTGAATTCGACCGTCTGGCCGGCAACCTTCGCCTCGATCCCGGCATGGAGCGGCCGAACAACGACCTTCTTGAACGGTTCTTTCCGTTCGACGCGGAGGTGGCACTCGCCGTCGATGCCGAACGTCGCGATGGCGGCAACCTTTGTGTCGTAGACGAACGCCTCCTGCCCGTTGACCGTCACGCGGAAATCTCCCGCTTTCGGGGCTTCGGTCGGAAAGTCGTAGAGTTGTACCTCGGAAGCGCAGACATTGCCGAGGACCAAGAAAACAAATCCGGTCAGTGGCGAAAGTCTCATGGCAACACCTCGGGTTTGGAGAGATCCACGTACCGGCTGGCCATCATAACCCCGGCAGCCTGGCGGCGGCTACTGCCCAAATCGAGCCGGCAGGTTTCCCCAAGCTTGATGCGGCCCTCGGCGGTCTGTTATCCTGATGGTCTTCCGTATGCCGGTTCTTGCGACCGGCCGGTGAGCGGCCCACAAGTGCGGAGACCACCGTGCAAGACACACCCAAACGACAACTCACGCTGTTCGACTCCACCTGCCTGATCGTGGGGATCATTATCGGGGCGGGGATTTATGAAGTAGCTCCGATGGTCGCAGCGGGTACATCGCACTGGTGGGGTTTCATGTTGATTTGGGTCGTCGGCGGACTGTTGTCGCTCTGTGGTGCGCTCGGCTATGCCGAATTGGGTTCCGCCTATCCGAAGGAGGGTGGAGATTACGTCTACTTGAGTCGGGCATACGGATCCTGGGCCGGATTTCTATTCGGTTGGATTCAGCTGGTCGTGGTCCGTCCCGGCGACATCGTCGGTATGGCATTCATCTTTGCCACCTACGCCCAGAAACTGTACGACCCGTTTTCCGATGCGATCGTTCCCTATCATCTGTTGCCCTGGGAGATCTACCAGGGGGCTGACGTGGCGGCCAGCCAACTCCTGTACGCCGCCCTGGCGGTCGTCGCCCTGACGACCATCCACGTGATCGGAGTTCGCGAGGGCAAGTGGACGCAGAACGTGCTCACGACGGTCAAGGCGATCGGCCTGCTGAGTATCGTGGCCGTGGCAATGTTCGTCCCACCCGCTCAGGGCACGACCACAGCAGCCGTTAATCCGTTGCCGTTGAGCCTTGCCCTCATTCTCGTGATGTTTACCTTCGGCGGCTGGAACGAGATGGCCTACGTGGCGGCCGAGGTGAAGGATTCGAAGCGGAACATTGTTCGGGCACTGGTGCTCGGGACCAGCGCGGTGACGGTTCTCTATCTCCTCGTCAACGGGGCGTTTCTCTACGTCTTGGGCTACGCGGGCGTGGCCAATTCGTCGGCCGTTGCCGCCGACACGGTCTCGACCGTGTTCCCCCGAGTCGGAGCCGGATTGATCAGCGGACTGATCTGCATCTCGGCCCTGGGGGCGACCAATGGGCTGATCTTTACGGGAGCGAGAATCTCCTATGCCTTGGGCGCAGACCATCGACCGTTTCGTCTGCTCGGCCGCTGGAACACAAACACCGGCACCCCCGCGCTGGCTCTCATCACCCAGGCGATCATCGCCCTCGTTCTGATCGTCATCCTGGGTTCGTTCGTCAATGCGATCCTCTACACGGCAGCCGTTGTCTACAGTTTCTACCTGGCAACGAGCCTGGCCGTGATCGTGTTACGATTCCGAGATCCCAACACGGAACGCCCCTATCGAGTGACCGGATTTCCTCTTACCACTTTGCTGTTCATTGTTGTTTGCGGATTCCTGATCTACTCCGCAGTGATCTACAAACCTCGGGTGGCTCTCGTTGGCCTCGTCATCTTGCTGATCGGCCTACCCATTTATTGGCTATCAACCAAGAACACCAGGCCGACCGCGTAGATCGTCGACGAACCGGGGAACCTGGACGGCTGATCTTGTTGACAGTTCATTGCACCACCCGAAGCCCGCGTTCCAGCTTGCGCCGCAGTTCGCTCCGGCCCCGGTGAATGCGGCTGCGAACGGTTCCAACCGGCAGGTCCAGCATTTCGGCAATCGTGTCGTAGCTGTGTCCTTCCAGGTGTCGCAGAACGAGCACTGTGCGAAACCGTTCGTCCAGGTCGGCCAACGCTTTGTGGACCCGGTAAATCGAGTCGTCACGATCTTCCTGCGGAACAGAAGGTGTCGCGACGAACTGCGCCCCCGACAGGTCGCAAAGCTGATCGAGAGACACTCCCCGCCGGCGCCGACGCCGGTGCGTGCAGGCAATATTCCACGCAATCCGATAGAGCCAGGTGTAGAACCCTCCTTCGTAGCGGAACGTGGAGATTCTCAGGTACGCCTGCGTCAGGGCTTCCTGGACGACGTCTTCCGCCTCGGTGCGGTCCTGCAGCACGTAGGCAAGGCTGTTGAACAACCGATCCTGGTACTTGCCCGCCAGCTTGGCGAAAGCATTCCGGTTGCCCGCCAGGATCTCCCGGATCGTGTCGGCGTCGCTGCGATCGATCGCAGTCCAAGTGCCTGATTGAAGGTCGGCAGGAGCACCCGGCGCGGGAGCCTTCTGGTCCATTCGTGGTTCCGAGATCATGATTGCCGTCCTTTCGTATCAGTTCTTCCTCCAGTTGGCCGAGGTTGTACGAATACGCGGGATCAAGACGGAAAGACCGCCAGGAATCTGGGAACTTCTTGGAGCCGGCAGAAGATCACCGACGGTGTCCGTCAATGCCCGTGGGTGGCTCCCTCGTCGTGCTACAATCCCTCAGGCAACGGGGCAGGAGACATGAGAGGGGTGGGTTGAATGCCACCCCCATTGGCTGGATAATCGGCAAGAGAGCCCCCCAGCCGTGCCCTGCCGCGAGAAGGCCCATGCCCGACGATCGCATCACTCAGGTTACCGAGATCCTCAGTTCGGCCGCCGGGAAAGGCTCGCCGGCGGACGAGCTCCTCCCGATCGTTTACGACGATCTCCACGCCTTGGCCCGAAAGTATCTGCGGGCCGAACGGGCTGGACATACCCTGCAGCCGACGGCGCTCGTTCACGAGGCCTACATGAAGCTGGTCGATCAGACGCGTGTCGACTGGCAAGGACGAACGCACTTCTTTGCCGTGGGAGCCCAGGCGATGCGGCGGATCCTGGTCGACCACGCGCGGGCTCGGGGAGCGGCCAAGCGAGGCGGTGCCTACCAACGAATCAGCGTCGACGAACAGCTCCTGGCCGCCGGCCGGCGCGACGAAAACCTGCTCCAATTGGATGAGGCGCTCCAGAAGCTGGCCGCCCTCGATGTGCAGCAGGCAAAGATGGTCGAATTGCGGTTCTTCGGCGGGCTCAGTGTCGCCGAAGCCGCCGCCGCCCTGGGTATGTCGAAGCGGACGGCCGAACGCGAGTGGAATATGATCCGAAGCTGGCTGCGCCGCGAACTGAGCGAACTGCCAGGCTGAAGAATCTGCCAAACACGACTCCCCTTCCCATCCATGGCACGTCCCAATGGACGCCCAGAGATATCAACAAGTCAAACGGCTCTACATGGCCGCCGCCGAACTCGACGCCAGGCAGGTCGCGGCATTCCTCGCGGCGGCCTGTGCCGACGATGAGGCCCTGCGGCGCGAAGTCGAGTCGCTCCTGGCCCACCATCGTCCGGTGACATTGCTGGTCGACGAGACACGCCAAGCGGGGGCGGGCCAACTCGTGCGGCCGGCCTTGGACGAGCTCCTCGCCACGCCCAGCGGCACGACCGGCACCGTTCCACCCCGAGCAGGGAGCCGCTCCGTGGACGCCGAACCAGAACGATTCTCGCCGGGAACCATCCTCGCGGGCCGCTATCGTATGCTGGGCCTGCTGGGCAAGGGGGGTATGGGAGAAGTCTACCGGGCAGACGATCTTCGGCTCGGCCAGCCCGTGGCGCTCAAGTTCCTCACTCGGAGCCGTTCCGCTGACGAAGACTGGCTCGCCCGCTTCCACGGCGAGGTCCGCCTTGCCCGCCGTGTGACCCACCCCAACGTGAATCGCGTCTACGACATTGGCGAGGCCGATGGTCAGGTGTTCCTCTCCATGGAATACGTCGATGGCGAAAACCTGGCTTCGCTGCTCCGGCGAATAGGGCGGCTGCCGATTGAAAAAGCCCTGCCAGTGGCCAGGGAACTCTGCGCCGGTCTGGGAGCCGCCCACGACCAGGGTGTGCTCCATCGCGACCTCAAACCGGCCAACGTCATGATCGACGGTCTTGGCCACTCGCGGATCATGGATTTTGGCATCGCGGTTGCCAAGTCCGATACCGCCTCCGCCAGCTCCGCTGGAACGCCGGCTTACATGGCCCCCGAACTCCTGGATGGAGGCGAAGCGTCGGTTGCCAGCGACATCTACTCACTGGGTGTGGTGCTTCACGAGATGGTCACGGGCAAGCTGCCGCGCGCTCCAGGTGGATGGACCGATTCGTCGTCGGCGCCGGATGGCATCGAACCTCAACTGGAGCGAGTCATCCGCCGCTGCCTGGCTCCCGATCCGCACGACCGGCCGAGATCGACCTACGCGGTTCTGGCAGCGATCCCCGGTGGCGATGCCCTGGCCGCGGCGGTCGCGGCCGGTCACACCCCGTCTCCCGAGATGGTCGCCGCAGCCTCGGAAGAACCGGCCGATCGACGGTCGATGGTTGCCTTGCTCGCGGCTGCCGTCATCGGCCTGGCGGTCGTCTTCCTCCTGGCCGACTCGACCTTGTTTCTCGCCCAGGCCGGGCTGAAGAAACCGCCGGCCGCACTTGTCGATCGGGCAGAAGAACTGTTGAAGCAACTCAGTCACGAGGCGCCCCAGCCGGGGTCTGCCAGCGGGCTGGCTGTCGATCAGGGTTACTTGGACTATGTGGCCGAGCATCCGGAAGCGGCCAAAGAAGACCTGCCGGGGGCCTACTTCTGGTATCGCCAGGGCGACCGGCGGCTCGCTCCGCCGCCGCCGCTCGGCGGGACCACCTCGTCTCGCCGCCTTCCGCCCGTGGAAGGAATGAGTCTCGTTCAGCTCGACGGCAGCGGCCGTCTCCTGCGATTGGCCGTCTACCCGCGAAACACCGAACGAGGCACGGTCGCAGGACCGCCCTATCCGGTCGACTGGTCCCGGGTGTTCAGCGCGGCAGGGCTCGATCCGGCAGACTACAGGTCGGTTGCCCCGATTTCTACGCCTCCCATGTTCGCCGATCAGCTCGTTGCCTGGCAGCCCCGCGACCCCGATTCGTCGCTTCCCGGTGTCGAGGCGGCGTCGGCCGGCGGTCGGATCGTGTTCTTCGATGTCGTCTTGCCTTGGGAAAAAGCCGACAAGGAGGCCGCGTCTCAATTGCTGTCGATCGCCACGGGGCCCGCGTTTGTGACTGCGTTCTGGCTGCGAATCATCACGCTCCTGGCCGCCTTCGTTCTGGCTGGGCACAATCTCCGCATGGGACGAGGCGACCTGCGTGCCGCGCGGCGACTGGCCGTGTTCGTTTTCGCGCTGGCCATGCTCGATTGGATCGTAGGTGAACCGCACTCGTCGGCGTTTCCCGAAGAGGCCTCGGCCGCACTGCTGTGGACGTCTCGGGCCACCTTCCTGGCCGCCGTTGCCTGGTTCACCTATGTGGCCGTGGAACCCTATGTTCGACGGCTCTGGCCGCAGACGATTGTCACCTGGAGCCGATTGATTGCGGGCCGGTTTCGCGATCCGCTCGTGGGGCGCGACCTGCTCGTGGGCGCCGTGCTCGGAACCGCCCTGACGGGCCTCCAGCAGGTCGACGTTCTCGTCGGCAAACTGCTCGGCAGTGGAACGATCGTCGGCAAACTGCCCACCGCAGGCCAAGATCTGGGTGAGCTGCTCGGGCTGCGTTACAAGATGGGCAACGTGATCGCCGAGATGCTCGGGGCCATTTCCCTGGCCATGTTCATGCTCCTCCTGCTGCTGCTCCTGCGGATCGCATTCCACGACTCGCGGCGGAGTGCCATCGTATTCTGTGTCGTCGTGGCGACCGCCTACAGTCTCTCGGGCAGGATCGATACCTCGATGCCGTGGCTTCTCGGCCTCGTCACTGGCATGGCGGTCCTGCTCGTCCTCACACGCGTCGGATTCGTCGCGCTCGCCGTCGGGCTGTTTGTGCACGGCCTGCTCGTGGAGAATCCCCTCACCCTTGACTGGGAGGCCTGGTACGCCCCCGCCGGCATCTCCGCCGGCCTGGTAACCCTCGCCCTGGCGGGCTACGGATTCTATACCGCCCGCCCCCGTAGCCGAACTGGCCAGAATTTGGCCCTCCCGTAGAGCTCTTCACCGCCGAAATTCTCGTGACGGCACACGTCCTGTTCAAAGGGATTTCGATAGAAACGGCCTTTCACGCACCACGCAGAAATATATTTGCCGTTCCATGGGACGAAGAACACGGAATTGGGATACGAATCCACGAGGGCAAGGTTGCCGCGATCGGCACCGGTCATGAGGCATTCCTAGTCCCTCGGCCTTGAGTTCCGACAACCCCAAGATGCACGGCGGCACTGGGACCCACTGTGCCAGCTTTTGCCATCCCCCAATCCGTCGACTATACTACCCGCTTGCGAATGGAACCTGATTTCTCCACCAACCTGAGGACAAACACCATGCGAACCCGGAATGTAAGCCTCTTCTTCGTCGGACTGGCCCTGGCCATGCTCTGTGGAGCCGCCGTGCAAGGGGCTGAGAACGACAAGATCAAAGTCCTCCTCATCGCGGGCGACGACGCGGCCCCGGCCCACAATTGGCGCGAAATCTCCGAGTCGACCCGCGAGGTGCTCGTCGAGTCGGGCAAGTTCGACGTTCGCGTGAGCGAAACCCCGGCGATCCTCGAATCGCCCTCCGCCCTGGATGCCGCCGACGTGATCGTCCTGACGATGTTCAACATGAGCCTTCCCACAATCAGCGACCAGGCCAAAGAGAACCTCCTCAAATTCGTCAACCACGGCAAGGGCTTCTACGTCCAGCACCTGGGCAGCGCCTCGTTCAGCGAATGGGACGAGTTCGGCAAGCTCTGCGGCCGCAAGTGGGTCATGGGCACCTCCGGCCACGGCCCCCGGAGCATCTTCCCCGTAAGAATCGTCGACAAGGAGCACCCGGTTACCAAGGGTCTCCAGGACTTCCAGATGGACGACGAACTCTACGCCAAGCTCCAGGGCGACACCCCGATCCATGTGCTCGTTACGGCCGACTCCGATTGGAGCAAGGTCACCGAGCCGCTCGTGTTCTGCCTGGAATACGGCAAGGGCCGCTCGATCCACAACGCCTTCGGCCACGACGACAAGGCCATCAAAACACCGACGGTGAAGCAGTTGATCTGCCGCTCGGTCGAGTGGGCCGCGACCGGCAAAGTGACGGAGTGACGAGTTCGCTCGGCAGACAGCTGGCGAGGCAAGTTCCCTCCTCCGCGCAGGGCGGGGGAGGGCCAGATGCGGGATGCTCCGGTGACCCTGCCGGACAGGATCGAACCCTGCTGAGCCAGATGACAGACCTGCCGTGCAGCATGGGAGCCGGTCCTGTGCCGGCCTCTCACTTCCGATGCTCGTAGACCCACAGAAACGCCTGGCGGCTGAGCTGGGCGCTGTTGGAGAGGACCAGCTTGCTCTTGATCTTCTCGCGGTGAGCCTCGACCGTCTTGGGGCTCAGGTCGAGCCGGCTGGCAATCTGCTTGGTCGTGAGCCCTTCCCCGATCATCTCGAAGACCTCCAGCTCGCGGTTGCTGAGGGTCTCGACCGGGTTCTGTTCCCCCGTCTTGCCCCCCACCACATTCTGCAGCAGACGGCGGGTCATCTTCTCGCTCAGCACCACCTCGCCGTTCTGGACACGGCGGATCGCCTCGACGAGCTTCTCGGTCGTCTCCTGCTTGTTGACATAGCCCATGGCCCCGGCCCTCAAGGCTCGCTCGGCAAACAGCGACTCGTCGTGCATGGAGCACACGATCGCTTTGGGGCCGTCCTCCCGTTCGGCGAGCTGCTCGATCAGCTCGATCCCATGCCCATCCTGGAGCGACAGGTCGACCACCACCACGTCGGGCGCCGACTCGGCGATCTGCCGGATGGCTTCGGCCGTATTGGAGGCCTCGCCAACCACTTCCATATCGGCCTCTTCGCCGATCAATTCGGCAATGCCGCGGCGAAAGATCGGGTGATCGTCAACAATGACAACACGCATGGATTAACTGCTCAAAGGGGCGCAAGTGCAGCCATCTGCCGGCCTTGAATGCTAACCAGTGTGATAGATCGGGAGCACAATGTCCAGGGTGCGCCCGACAAATCGAATACCACCCGAGAGGCAGTAGCAGAGAGTCCATTGAGTGCCGGCGGGGGTACCTTTGTTGGAGAGTGTCGGAGCGAGCGTCCCGTCACGCTCCGGCACCCCCCCTCGGTGGTCGTGCTCACTCTCACGCCGTGACAAACCAATGTCTCAATGCGTCGCACGAAAGAGCGTTTTCGCAACAGAACCACGCCCACTGCAAGACGCAATACACGGCTGACGCCCACAAACCACTAACGTATCCCGGGAGCTGGCAGTTCAGGGATGGCTGAGGCTTCCGTGCGAGACGGAGGCATCACCCACATTTCCAAGATGAACCATGGTGCCGAGACGTTCGTCAAAGACCGGAATGCCGGCTGGCAGATCCATCGAACGCCAACTGAATACAGCATCTCGAAGATCGTGATTAATTGACTTCCACGAAAACGTCAATTCTCGTCGACTCGGGTATGGGCGGACTTTGTCAAAGGAACAGGATGAGGGAACCCACACACGGTCAACTTCCTTCCAGGTTACCTGTACTGTTTCTACCAACGGATACTCCAGAATGCCCTGCGTAGGCTTTCTTCTAGAGAACAACTCGCAACGAATAGGCACATAGTCCCGTTCGCTATCAAAATGAATTTCCCACCGGCTCGTGTACTTGTCACATACCCATGTAAGCTGATGAATCGTCCCGGCGCTTGTCGCGTCAAATAGATATGGTTCGTAGCGTTGGAGGAGACCTTCCAGATCTTCGTTCTTTTCTAATGTGAGCCAGCAACAGAGTCAGATGACTCGCACATCAAACGGGTAGACGTCAGCGGGTGCTCCATAGTCCGGGGGATTGATCGTCACTAACCGATTCCCGTCAAACCGGTATCGAATAGAGCGATCCGGAAGTTGGGCATACATGCCACCTCTTTTCCTAATAGGACCAGAGGGATTAGGAGCTGGAACATTAGCATCCGCAGACTGAGACATCCAAGAACGGTCGAACCGAAGTGCACCGCGCCGGAAATCGAATGCCGAGTAGATTTCCACCGGACCAACGTCACGATCGTCCCCCCAGCTTTCGTCAAGATATCCGTCAACGGAATATTCTCCGGACTGCAGCCTGCTACGTCCCTCAGTGAATCCCGCAAGTACAAAACGCGCTTCCGCCTTAATTTCGGCCGAGGGCGCAGCTCCTTCCGGATCCGCTGCTCCGGCCAGCGCGATTGCGATCAGAATGCTCTTCATCCAAGGGCTCCATTCAAGACATCCAATGCACTAAGATTCAAGTCGCTTTGACGTTTCTGTCCTCTTGTCAGTAGTTGTCCGGAAATCCTCTTTCGGCTTCTGCTCCTCAAAGATCCTCATGAGGGTGTTCACAATTCCGTTCTCCGGTAACGCTTCTGACAGTATGTTGGTCGTCACTATCTCGCTGATCCTTACCGACACAATGACCTAGGGAGGGCCGGCGCTTGGTGCGTTGGTGGCAATCGGCCCCAGGAGGATTTCCGTGTTTCCTAGTTCGCGACTCACCAATTCGGTGTCGCCAGGTAGTCCCAACGCCTGCACCGTGAACAGTACGTCATCAATGACTTCGTTGACGCTCTCCCATGAAAAGGCCAGTTCAAGCTGCTCTTCCAAGTGATCCATTCGGTAATCGCGCATCGACAGGGAAGAAGGTACCCACGTATCCGAAACCTCTTTCCAGGTAAGCTCGGTTATGCTGCGGTACGGACTAGAACATTCCAGGCGAAGTTCGACACGGATTGGAGCACACCCTCGGCTGCGATCAAGCCACAAGGAGGATGTCGCGTACTTGCTCTCCACTGACTGCGTATCAAGCTGAAGAACCGGCCCGTCTTCTTTGACGGCCGTCACCTCGACATCGTTGGAAAGGCCTCTGAATACGCCATCCAACGTTTGCATGCTTCCCCCTCGAAGTCCTGCCGGGCCAGTCAAGCCGGTTACTCGCATGTCAAAGACAATATCCATTGTCAGGGGCTTTGCGTCAACTTTGCCGACGATCACGCGATGTGAATCATAAGGATCTCGCCACAACAAGGTACGTTCGGGAGTACGAACGAACTTGCCGCGGACGGTCTGGTATTTGTTGTCAATTAGCTTGATGCACGAGAGGTCAAAGCGAAACAACCCTGCCGGATTGTCGAAGACATTGTAGATTTCAACGGGGCCAGTGCCCCCTTGTTGATCGGACGAGGCACCCGTTAGCATTGTGCCCGTGGCACGCACCACACCTGTCCTCAGCCGCCCTCGCGCATCGACCATTTCACGTAGGGCCAACTCAGCAACACGCAGGTCTTCAGAGGACACTGTTGACGACTTGAGATGGACCTCAGGCGATGACGACAGCGTCGCTAGAATAACAAGGGGGGCACAATAGCCTATCATGCTTCTGTCCTCCAGCAAGCAGTATGGGTCGCCTTCCCCGCCCATTTGCGTCCCTTGCCGAAACGGCCTGTCAGCAGACAAGGCGAGGAAGTGAGACGGGTACCATGTTGCGTGAACGTGTGGCTGACGCAGAGCATGCTACGCAGATACTACACCCCGGAGTATACTGGCCCATACGTCCCCGTCAAGCGATTGGCACTGTCTGCGTGACAGTATCACAGAAATTAGACCCATCGGCGCGTGTGCCGCTATCGCACCAGTCAGGTCGAGGGGGTTTGACGGCGCATCTTAACGCCCCCGGAATTGCCAATGGCCGTGCTCGAGACGGACACGGCAAGGTGTGGCGTCGAATCAGCGTGCCAATATTCTTGCAGATAGTCCACACGGTTTGAGATGGACCGCAAGAAGAGGGCAGTTTTCTCAGTCGCAAACGCCAGTGCGGAACTGGTGGATCGGGAGCTGTATTGGTGCGACCGGCCGCCTGAAGATGCATGGCTGAAATGGCTAGGTACAGCGGTAGAACACAATCTCCGCTCTGCGCGTCGCGACATGAGGTCTATGGGAAATGACGGTTTCTCGACAACTTCGCGCGGTATCATCCGCTGCTCTGGGAACGCGCAGAGCGGTGACGGCCCGACGATTGGATCGACAAGCTCCTCAAGGCGGCCATCGTTGTGCTCAGCCTTTCTCGGGTCGCTCTGCTCGTATGGCCATGGCTCGACCAGTGGATGAATCGGCCTCGCCCAGGTGTTCAAGTTGCCGTCCGGAGGGCCTATCGACCCAGTGACTCGAAAAACACCGGTCCTACCTGGGAATCACCGGCAACAGGATGTGCGACGGGTGGGCGGCGTCGTGGTAAATCGTGTTCACGGCGATCACCTGGCGGCGGTGATCGTTGAGGGGCTCGCCCGTGTTGGGGTTGATGTCGAACCGCGGGAAGTTGCTGCTGGAAATATCGACCCGGATCCGGTGCCCCTTCTTGAAAACGTTCGACGTGGGATAGAGTTTGATCGTCATCGGGTAGGGCGTGCCCGGCTCCATGAGCTTCTCCTGGGCGATCGAGTCGCGGAAACGGGCCCGCAGGATCCCGTCGCCAATGTTCATATCAAAACCGCCGGGGAAGTCGGCACTGGGCGGGTAGACGTCGAGCAGCTTGGCAGTGAAGTCCGTATCGACGGCCGACGACGACGCCCAGAGTCTGACGGCAATCTCGCCAGTGATCTCCAGATCCTGCTCCAGCGGCTCCGTCTGGAACACCACCACGTCGTTGCGTGCCGAGAGCGGGATCGGATCGGTGAAGTTCCAGATGTGCTCACCACCCCGCTGGTCCCAGGCGCCGGCGATCATGATGTCGTTGCCGGAGGAGATATTGCCGCCGATCGTCGGCACCGGATTGGCCGGGTCGAAGGTGAAATCGGTCGATGCCTTTTCCGCGTCCGGTCTCTCCGCCGAGAGTCCCCCCCGAGGCTGCAGATAGTACTCCGTGTACTCGGTTCGTGCCAGGGGCCACTCGCGTTCGTCGCGCCAGGAGCCGCCGTGGTAGAGTTTGCCGTCGGCCGTTTTGTGGCCGTCACCGATGCCCATCACATAAATCCTGACGGGCGTGGCAAAGGGGGCCTCGCGACCGACCGCGTTTTCGATTCCTTTGAGCCAGTGGTCGTACCATTGGCGCCGCCAGCCGAGATGGTCCTTGATGGCGGCCTCTTCACCAAAATCAACCTGGCCGTGGACCGACTCGTGCTGGGCGCCGTGGATCCAGGGCCCCATGATCAGGTAGACCGGGCCCTTGATGGTTTTGCTGAGGGTCACAAAGTTGGCCGTCGTGTTGCTCCCCCACGAATCGTACCAGCCGCCGACCAGGTACACGGGAATGTCCTTGTATCGCTCGGGATGGTCGATGATGGCGTTCTGTTCCCAGAACTCGTCGTTGGCGCCGTGCTTCATCGCCTCCACGAGCCAGGCTTCATACTCGGGCGCCAGCTTGAGAGGTGTGGTACCTTGGCGAAGCGGCAGGTTCTTCAGATACAGCCGGCGATTGTCGGACATCTCCTGGAGCACCGCCTGGGTGCCCGGATCCTGCGCGTGGCGGCTGCCGGTGGGAGAGGTAAACATGATCCAGTTCCAAAACCTGAGTTCAAAGGCCCCGCCGTTCCGCATGCTGGCGTAGCCCAGGTTCGACATGGCGTCAACCGGGATCACGGTTACGAGCTGCGGAACCTTGGCCATGGCCATGGCATGCTGGGTGCCGCCCACATAGGACGTTCCGATCATGCCGAGCTTCCCGTTGGACCACGTTTGCGACTCGATCCAGGCCGCCGTGTCGGTGCCGTCCGGCCCGTCGTCGACCAGCATGTGCCAGATCCCTTCCGACCTGTAGCGTCCGCGGGTGTCCTGGGCCACGAAGGCGTAGCCGTGGGAGGCGTAATAGTATCCTGTGCTTCCGCAGCCCTCCTTGTTGTACGGCCGTCGTTCCAGGATCGCCGGCAGCCGCTCGTCGACGGGCTTTCCGTCCAGCATCGGCAGATAGACGTCGGTTGCCAGCCGCACGCCATCCCGCATGGGGACCATGATGTTTTTTTCGACACGGACTTCGTAAGGCGCCGCCCCCCAGGCCGCGACAGCCATCGCCAGGACCGCGGAGAAGAAGAGAATTTGCGATGCGGTCCGAAAGATGGCGGAAATTGCCCCGCAGTGGTTGCTCGTCAGACGCATGGACTTCGTTCCTCCCATGGCGAGGCTCAGTTTCGTAAGAGACCCTAACGGCTCCAAAAGCTTTTCGGGAAAACACAAGTTGTCTCCCGTTGTAGTATCCCCTGGAAGGGAAGGCAAGTTCTCTCGACCGTTCAGATTGCTTGCACGGAGCAGCGCTGGCCTGTTAGAATTTCCGGCACATGCCTATCCCCATCCGGGGGATCGCCCATTTCACGCGGAGCCTACCTCATGACACAATCCAGCGACCATCAGAATCCCAACCGGCGGCAATTTCTCAAGCAAAGCGGCGCAGTGGCCGCCGGTGCAGCCGCCCTCGCCAGCGTTGCCCCTGCGGTCCACGCGGCCGAAGACAATACCATCCGCCTGGCCCTGATCGGCTGTGGTAGCCGGGGAGCCGGGGCCGTTGTCGACGCCCTTTCGGTTCCCGACGCCGGGCCGGTCAAGCTCTACGCGATGGCCGATCTCGACGAAGCGCGGATGAACGTCTCCTTGAAGGGGATCACCGAGAGATTCGCCGACAAGGTCGACGTGGCCGACGATCGAAAATTCCTCGGCTTCGATGCCTATCGCAAGGCGATCGACCTGCTCAAGCCGGGCGACATCGCGATGTGCACGACCCGGGCCTACATCCGGCCCGTCCACGTGGAGTACGCGGTCAAGAAGGGCATCAACGTCTTCATGGAAAAGCCCTTCTCTCCCGATCCCGGTGGACTGAAGCGATTGCTCCGTGCGGGCGAAGAGGCGGAGAAGAACAACGTCAAGATCGCCGCCGGTCTCCAGTGCCGCCACTCCCCGGCACGGCAGGCCCTGATCGACAAGATTCGCGACGGCGCCATGGGCGAGATCCCGCTGATCCGTGCAAACCGTCTCGGCGGCGTCGGTTGGCTCGGCTCGCAAGGCGACCGGTCCAACGATTTGATGAGCCAGCTCCAGTTCGGCCGAATCCATCTTTACTGGATCGGCTCGGGCCACTTCGTCGACTACCTCATTCACCAGATCGACGAATGCTGCTGGATCAAAGACGCCTGGCCTGTCTCGGCCATCGGCATGGGCGGCCGATCCCCCGAGAGCACCGATTGCGGACAGAATATCGACGTCTATTCGATCGAGTACACCTTCGCCGACGGCACGAAGGCCTTCTGCGGATTCCGCCGCGAGAAACAGTGCCGTTCCGACTTCGCCACCTACATTCACGGCACGAAGTGCGCCGCCCAGTTCTCGGGCGACATCCATGCCGCGACCGTCAATATGTTCAAGGACCAGCGGATCGGCGACCAGTACATCACCTGGACGCCCACCCCCGACGCCGTCAGTCCCTGGCAGTACGAATGGAACGACTTCATCGCCAGCATTCGCAACGACAAGCCCCATAACGAGGCCAAACGCGCGGTCTATTCCGACCTGACCACCCTCATGGGCAGGGCCGCCTGCCATATCGGCCAGGAGGTCACCTGGGACCAGATGATGCAGTCCGACTTCCAGTTCTGCGATTATCTGGACAAACTGTCGCCTGAGAGCCCCGTTCCGGTCAAAGCCGACGAAAAGGGCCAGTTTCCGGTACCGGTGCCGGGGATCTGGACCGAGTTCTAGAGCCGCTGGCGGAACGCCGATGGTGCCTGATCCATGCCCCGGGGAAGCCTTCTCGGCGGTTTTGGGATAGAGTCCCAGCCGGCCCAGAATCCGGGCAGGAGTTGCCGACGGGCATGGAGATGCAAGATCCATGCTCTTGTTGGCGGCCGGAAACCTGCCAATAATCTCCTATGGTACCTGCCGGAGACCCCGGGAGTGTGGCTTGCCTCGCCCCCGGGTTTTTTTGTGGCCGAAGGCTCGATGATTTGGATCCTCTTCTCCCCGCCCGCAGTGTAGAAAGGACGGTCGCATGAAACGTCGCGTTGGTTGCCCGCACAGAGTGTCTCTGTCTGTCGCAGTGGTCGCGATTCTGGTGCTGACGCTGGCTCCCGGTGATTCTTCTGCCAGTGCCGAAGAAGGTGTTCCAACGGCCTTACTCGACTACGTGACACGGCCGGAGTCGGTCTACGGCTGGCGCCTGCAGGGTAAGCTCCCCTCGGAACATGGCACGGTCTACGACATCGACCTCACCTCCCAGGAGTGGCAGGGAATCGTCTGGAAGCACGTGCTCCAGGTGTTCGAACCCGCGAAACTGCAGTATCCCAAACATGTGCTCCTCTTCGTCAGCGGCGGCAAAAACGGTGGACGACCGGGTAACGGCGACATCGAGCGGGGACTGCTCCTGGCAAAGCTGACCGGCGCCCGCGTGGCGGTGCTCAGCCAGGTGCCCAACCAGCCGCTGCTCGACGGGCGGGTGGAAGACGACCTGATCACAGAAACCTGGCTCCGCTTCATCGAAACGGGCGATGCCACCTGGCCGCTCCTGTTCCCGATGGTCAAGAGCGCCGTGAAGGCCATCGATACGGTCCAGGCCCTCGCGACCCAAGAGTGGCAGGGAAAGATCGATGGGTTCGTCATCACCGGCGGCTCCAAGCGAGGTTGGACGAGCTGGCTCACCCCCGTGGCCGACAAACGGGTGATCGCCACGGCGCCGATCGTGATCGATGTTCTCAACTTCCAGCCGCAGATGCGCCATCAACTGGACACGTGGGGCGAGTTCAGCGAGCAGATCTACGACTACACCAGCAAGGGACTGATCAAACTCGAAGACGAGACGCAACGCGAATTCGCGCTGCGGACCATGATGGACCCTTACACCTACCGCAACCGCCTGACGCTCCCCAAGCTGATCATCAATGGAACGAACGACCCCTACTGGGTCCTGGATGCCAACAACTTCTATTGGTCCGACCTGGTTGGGCCCAAGTACCTCCTGAAGGTCCCGAACGCCGGCCACGGTCTGGAAGGCGGCCGTGAGCTGGCCTATTCGACTTTGTCGGCCTACTTCCGCCATGTCGCCAGCGCGACTCCGATGCCCGAACTCGACTGGACCCACCAGTCCGAAGCCCAGGAACTTCAGGTCAGCGTTCAGGCTTCCGAGGCGCCCAAGGCGGCCCGGGTCTGGAGTGCCCGCTCGGCCGACAAGGATTTTCGCGACGCCCAGTGGAGTTCACAGCCCATGACCGAAAAGGACGGCAAATGGGTCGGAACCGTGGCCCGGCCTGAACAAGGCTTTGTCGCCCTTTACGGCGAACTCCAATTCGAGTTCCAGGGACTCGACTATTCTCTCTGCACACTCATCAACCAGCAATAATCTGCTTCTCAGGGGAGAGACCATGTTGAACCGTGTTTTCGCGTGGCTGGTTCTGGGGACGGCTTGCGCCGTGTCGCAAGGTGCCGAGTATCGATCGGAGCTGGTATTTCCCCTTCATGATCAGCACAACCACGCCCCCGGGATCGTCGAGTGTCCCGACGGGAGCCTGCTGGTCTCCTGGTACCGCGGCTCAGGCGAGCGCACGGCCGACGACGTGGCCGTCTACGGCGCCCGCCTTGCCCCCGGGGCCGGCCAGTGGAGCGAAACTTTCCTGATGGCCGATCGGCCGGGCTTTCCCGACTGCAACACCTGCATGATGATCGATCGGCACAAGCGGCTCTGGCTGTTCTGGCCGACGATCCTGGCCAACACGTGGGAATCGTGCCTGACCAATTTCCGCGTGTCGTCCGAGTATGCCGGCCCAGGGGCTCCCCACTGGGAACGCGAAGGGCTGGTGCTGCTCAAACCCGACGACTTCAAAGCGGAAACCGTCGAGACCCTCGACAAAATGCTCAGCGGCCTGGAGTCCGTGCTCCCTCAGGATATCCGCGAAGAAATCGACGAAGCCCGGACGAAGCTGGGCAATCCACTCTATCAGCGTCTGGGCTGGCAGCCGCGCTGCAAACCGACGATCCTCCCCAGCGGCCGGATCCTGCTGCCCCTCTACACCGATACGTTCTCCATTTCGATCATGGCTGTCAGCGACGACGACGGCCAGACCTGGTATGCCAGCAAGCCCCTGATCGGACTGGGTAACATCCAGCCCAGCGTGCTGCGGCGCAACGACGGAACTCTCGTCGCCTACATGCGGGAAAACGGCGTGAGCAAACACATTCGTGTGAGCGAGTCCCCGGACGACGGGATCACCTGGGGACCCGTCTTCTCCAGCCCCCTGCCGAATCCCGGCTCCGGACTCGATGCCGTGCGGTTGGCCAACGGGCACTGGCTCCTCGTCTACAACGACACCACCGACGGGCGGCACAGCCTTGCCGCCTCCATTTCCGAGGATGAAGGAAAGACGTGGCCTTGGACCCGGCATCTGGAAAACGACAAGGCCGGCCGTTACCACTATCCAGCCGTGATCCAGGCGGCCGACCGCACGATCCATGCCGTATATTCCTGCTTCGTCGAAGGGGGCAAGACCATGAAGCACGCGGCCTTCGACGAAGACTGGATCACGGCGGGAGACTGAAAACAGGCTGGCCGGCCGACACACCGTCGCACTGGCATTGATTGACACTGCTGGGCTCCTGACAGTAGGCTGACGTGGGAAATCCAGTCCCGTCTCCCGTTGACCGGAATTCCTCGCGCCCCCAAGCAGACTGCTCGATGGTGTCGATCCATGTCCGTGGAAAGCTTGCCATTCTGTTGGGAACTCCTATGCCGATCTTGACCCAATGCCCCCATTGCCAGAAGAAGTTTCGCGCACCCGACACGCAGGCCGGAAAATCCGTCAAGTGCCCGGGTTGCCAGGGCGTGGTTCGTGTGCCGGCAGAAGGTCCGGCCGATAGTCCCCAAACGCCGAGCCAGCCGGCGTCGGCTTCTACCTCCTGGTATATTCTCACCGAGAACCGCGAGCAGATGGGCCCGGTGACCAAGGAGCAACTCGACAACCTGGCGACCAAGGGGCGACTCAGCTTCTGCCAGATTCGCCGCAGCGACTGGCGAGCCTGGAAATGGGCCGACGACATCTATCCCGATCTGCCCACGCCGACGGGCAAATCCGATTCGGCCGCTCGCGCAGCCAGCGCCGACGACCAGGATCCCGCCCGCCTGGTGCTCTGCCCGGATTGCGGCAATAAGGTGTCGCGCCGCGCCACCGGGTGCCCTCACTGCGGCTGCCCGGCGGCCGTCTTGCTCAAGCAGACCACATCGGCGGCAGACGGCCCCATCGCCGCGCGGCCGCCGGCACCCGCCGCGACGCGCGACACGCCACCGGCTACCGTCCCGAAAGCGGCCCAAAACGCAGACGAGCCGATCCGCTCCCGTTCCTGGCGCCGCTATGCGATCGCGGGGGGCGTACTTCTCGCGGTGGTGGCCATGGTTGTACCGCTCTACATCTGGTGGCGCGCTCAGTCGGCCGTGAAACAAGTGATGGAGCAGTCGGGCGTCCCCGTGACCAGCCCGGAACCCATTCCCCAACCCCAGGAGCCAGGTGAGGAATTGCTCTCCCCGGAGGGCAAGAGCCAGTGCATCGATGAGGCCTCTCGGAAGATGGCCCAGTACATCGACGAGTTCCAACTCCAGTATCACCTGCCCCTGTCGATGCTCAGCCAGACCGCCGAAAGCGTTGAGATGCTGAAGAACCTGGCCGGCGGGAATCTGGATGCCATTCCCGACTCGACCGGCGTCGTTCCCGGCGGCACGGGTATCGAGCCCTACAAATCGCAGGCCAACGAGTTGTTTGTCGAATGCCGCGACTGGGTCCGCAAGAATGTCAAACGTGGACCGTGCACGGCAACCGACGTCTGGAAGACAGCCCGAGAGTGGACCGAGCAGAAACGCCAGGCCGTTCTCCAGCCAATTGGCGGCGTTCCCCCCGAGGATCTCACGCCCGCGCCGATTCCGGAAGGACCCTGAATGGCCTTGCGTGATTCCAGGAAAAGGCCGCCATTAGGGCTTGCCCCAGTGGAAGCCACGATTGATGGCTAATTGTCATGCCTAAGCCTTCTGACCTCTGCGTCAGGCATCTTCCGTCGCGGGGCGATAAGTCGGGAAGGCCAGGCGGGGACGACTCAGGTAAAGCGCGAGCCAGAGGAGCCCCGCCGCGACCAAGGCCACCAGGCTGACGTTCTGTGCAATCGTCAGGCCTGTTCCCCAGATGGCCGCTTCGTCGTTGCGGATGATCTCGATCAGGAACCGTGTCGCAGGATAGATGGTGAGGAACAGGGCGAACACCTGGCCGTCGCGCGTGCGAAACGGAGCGAAGGCCACCAGCAGCAGGCAGAGGATCAGTGCGTTGAGCGAGCTGTAGATCTGGGTCGGGTGAATCGGCGGATGAACGTGGCTGCCGACCGCCCATCGAGCAACCGTGCCGTCGGCGGTCACGATTTCGAGCTTGCTCCCGGGGCGCTGCAAATGGAACAGAACGTGTTCCGCTTCCTGAACGCTGCGAACCGGCATTCCATGGATGGCGGCAATCCCGCTGCCCGGGTGCAGTCCTTGTTGTTCGGCCGCCGATCCCGGCTCGACGGCGGCGATGACCGGCGGGTCCTCGAGCATTCCTCCAAGCCGGAGACTGTGCAGGTAACTCTGGCCATGCCGGATGTGGTGGATGTGGGCCGGGCTCCCCACCGGGAACTCGACCGCCCACGGCAGGTCGCACACGCCTCCAAAACAGCAGCCGTTCAGAAAACACCCTAATCGCCCGATCGCCAGGCCGAGCATGAAACTGGGAGCCATCAGGTCCAACGTGGCCATGAGGGGCAGCTTGTGGCGATACACAAAGACCAGCAGGCCCACGATTCCGCCGATTATCGAGCCGTAGACAACAAGGCCCCCTTTCGTGAAATTCAGCAGGCTCGATAAGGTGTCGAAGTCTTCGCGGTACTCGATGATATAGAAAACCCTGGCACCGATGATCCCGGGCAGGATCATCCAGAAACAGAGCATCACAAGCGTGTCCGGGTCAATTCCCAGTTTGCCGCCGCGCCAGACCGTCAGCCCGATCGACAGGAGGACGGCCACAAGCAACATCGTTCCGTAACCGCGAATCGGAAGCCCCTCGGGTTCGGTTACAAAGGGGAGCACGAACCACACGATCGCTCCCAGGATTGCAAACAGGGGTATGTAGCCGAGCGTATCGGCATTGAATCCCTGACGCCAGGCGAGCCAGCCCACGGTGACAACGCAGGCGATCGCACACAGGGCCAGCAGAAGGCCGAAGCCAAACAGCGGAATCCCGCCGATCTGGTTGGGAATGTAAAAGATCGTTTGAAGCATGGTGCGTCTCGGCTTGTCAGTTGGGCCCGGCCAGGCAGTTGTCGATCAGCCGCGTCTTGCCGATGCGAACGGCCAGGGCGATCAGCGTTTCACCCGTGATTCGCTCCACAGGGGCCAGCGTTTCCGGGTCGGCCAGGGCAATGTACTCGATCTGCCCTTTTCCGCGTTCCACGAGAATCTTCTCCAGGGCGCTCCGGATCCGCTCCACACCGGTTTCCCCTTCGCCGATCATTTTCGCGGCAAGGCGGAGGCTTTCAGACAGCGCCAGGGCCCGCTGCCGCTCGTCGGAGCTCAGGTAGGCGTTGCGGGAGCTCATTGCCAGACCGTCCGGTTCGCGAACGATGGGACAGACTCGCACTTGCACCGGCACGTTCAAATCCTCGACCATTCGCCGGATCACCTGGGCCTGCTGGTAATCCTTCTGACCAAAGTAGGCGAAGTCGGCCCCGGCCATGTTGAACAGTTTGAGCACGATCGTGGCCACACCGCGAAAATGCCCGGGCCGGCACTGGCCTTCCAGCGGTTCGGCCACCGAGCCGACCTCGACCCAGGTGGCATGCTTGGGGCCATAGACGTCGCCCGTCGCGGGCACGAAGGCGATCTGGGCCCCCACCGTGGCCAACGCATCCAGATCGGCGTCGAGGGTTCGCGGGTACTTGTCGAAATCTTCGGAGGGGCCGAACTGCGAGGGATTGACGAAGATCGTGGTGACACAGACTTCGCACTCTTGGAAGGCCGCCTCGACGAGGCTCAGATGTCCCCGGTGCAATGCACCCATGGTCGGTACGAGACCGACCTTCTTCCCCTGCCGCCGCAGCTCGGCGACTTCGCCGTACAGCGCTGCCGGATCACGAATCACTCGCGGCCGCCTCTTTTCCATAGTCACACCAGCTCCCTCGAAGGGCCGAAGACGCGGTTTCAAAACAACGACGGAAGTGCCCCACGGCGAGAACTGTCGGAGTCGCCACGGTCTTGAGAAGCCCTCACAAAACCTACGTGTTTCCCACCGGTATCGATGTGCAAAGCCGGTGGTCTTGTTAGCGACTCAAAAAAGGTCTCCAAAAAGTGGTTACTTCCGGCCCGGCAGCATCACATGGACGAAACGGCCGCTGCCAGCTCGTGCTCAGCGTCCGCCGGTTGCTGCCCATCGAGCAAAAGGACCGGACCGAGGTCCGGCTGTCGGACCTGCTCCAATAGGGCCCGGCGAAGCGTCTCGATTCGCTCGAGCTCCTCTTCGCTCAGCGGCCGCTCGCCACGCTGGACCAGACGCCGGGCACAGTATTCGGCGGGAGCGTCCAACAGGACCGTGAGTCTCGGTGGGCAAGCCTGTCTCGCGGCGCCGTTCCATCGCTCCAGCAGCGCCTGCCGCTCCGCTGCTTCCGAAAACACCCGGATCGCTGCCGCCGACTGACCCACCCAGAAGTCGCTGACCCAAAGGGGCTGATCCTGGAACCAAACAGCCGAATCGATGGCCACGGCCTTGGCCCGCCCCTTCGCGAATTCTAGCTCCTGGTCCGGTGTTACGCCATACGAATTGGCCTCCCCGGACGGCTCTCGCTCCCACCCGGCAGGGTCGGCAACCAGACAACCGCCGAAACGATTGGCAATCGCTCGGGCCAATTCCCGCTTGCCCACGCCGGCGGGCCCGGCAATTGCCACGTACGGCCTGGTCTTGTCGAGGTGATTGAGCAGGCCAGCGATTGTCCAGCCGGTGGTGGGATGCAGCATTTCGGGCGCCACCTCGGCCGCCGGTTCCAGAACGAAACGCCGCCAAGCCATTCGCGGATGTGGAAGTTGAAGAGTCTTCGACTCGAGAACCAAATTGTCGTAGAGCAGCAGATCCAGATCGATCGACCGGGGGCCCCATCGCTCGATGCGCCGACGCCCCAGGTCCGCTTCGATGTGCATCAGTGTGCCCAGCAACTCGCCGGGAGGGAGGGGTGTTCTTAGGAGCAGGGCCGCGTTCAGAAAAGCTCCTTGTCCGGCCGGTCCGCCGGCAGGCGAGGTCTCATGGAACCGGCTCCTGGCGACGATCTCCATCCGGGGATTAGCGCCGAGCCTGGCCAGCGCCGCATCGAGCAGCGATGCGCGGTTGCCGAGATTCGAGCCGAGGCCGATTAGACAATGGGGCATGAGTGGTCGTCGAGGGTACGGGCCTCGGAGTAAGAACCTCCTCTATGCCCGGCCTGCAGACGCGATTCTTTGGTCTGCAGGCGTTAAGAAAAAAGGAGGGGGCCATCCCGGCCACGACGTAAGCCGTCGACTGTCGTTCCCTTCGGTCGCCGCCCCCCGAGGAACTCTCGGTATCGGGATCACTCATCCCTCGCAACCCTCTGGAAAAGAGAGCCACGCAGGCATTCTCAGGATCCCTCTCAGTCATTGAGACTGGGCGAGTTGATTTGCTTCAGCACACCGCCTCGCAGCAGCCTTATGCCACCGCTTGCTTCGCACTTGACTGTGCAATTCAGTTGCTTGCGATCGTTCACCTTCAAGCAACGTGATGAATGAAGTAATTGTCCGAATATGCAGTGAATTGTCAAGCAATATTGACGGTCTGTCGGAAAAGTTTCCGCAATTCCTTGGAAGCTCTAAGAAGGCATGGGAGTTTCTTCAATCGACCTTCCGGATCGCGCTGGGCCGATTCGTTCCGGCGTCAGCCATCCCTGCAGCGTCAAGAGGCGGCATAGGAGCGAGCGCTGCATTCGGTCCCAGGGCGATGTTTGCCGGCATGCCGCATCCCATGCACATTCGACATCCGCATTCGGGGTGCCAGGGGTAATCGAATTGGACAAGATAGTTGTACGGCTGTCTGGCATAGACCACGCCGCGAAGCGTGTACCATTTTGTCATGCAGTTCGTATCAATATAGAGCAACGGCTCGGGCATGCGACCGTCTTGACGCGTCCAGAATTTTGGAACGAACCGCGTTGCCCATTTCGCTTGCTCTGCCGCCGGCTGGCTCTCGAGAACGCCTGCATCATCCACGCAGGCCGTTCCAGCCGGTTCGCCGCCGGTCATCGTCGTCAGGAGGCAAATCACACATACCACAGTTGACACGACGCGACTCCTCCTCATGAGTCCTTCTTCGCGATCGACCAACGGAGCAATTACCTGCTCGGTTACGCATTTCTTCGGCTCCTCAAGACCCGCAAAACCATTACTTTCGTGTCATTCGTTACAGATTTGCCTCTCTTTGCATGCAACCACTCTATCCCAGAATTCCCATACCTTCACGCAACGGCGCATTTTACGCAAGCTTCCGATCTTGACGCCGCTTGCGCCCGAACCCTCCGAGTTCCACATCAATTCCAATTGTGAATATGGATATTGTGGTTAGAATAAATGCTCTGCAGGGAATGTGCTGCACCTTCTCGGCGCTGGTTTTCCGACGAATCTTGGAGGCCTATGTACATGCTCAGTGGAGAACGTGGTCTTGCCTGGCGGCTGGTCGGCATAGTTGCTCTAGGGGCCGTCAGTTCGGTGCAGGGGGGCGAGCCCTCAGGGAAGAACCACGCGGATCCATCGCCCGCCTTCGAATGGATGTCGGGGGTACCACGCGGTTGCCGCTTGATCTCGTTCGATCTGGTCAACCGGAAGGCCGGCTCGCTGGGCCGAAAAGATCGCGTCGACATTTCTTGGGAATACTCGATTTCCGACCACCAGCGCAGATCGGCTCCGCTGATCCAGGATGTTGGAGTTCTCGAGGCAACGGCCTCTGGGATCTCCGAAGGCGTCCGATCGGTTCTCCGCGTGACCCTGGCCTTGACGCCTCAACAGGCCCATCGTGTGAAACTGGCGGCGGCCTGCAGCACCCTTCAGATCAAAACGACGCCAGCCGGTTCGTCGCCGGATAGTCAGGCTCGGACGACATGGGATGTTCAGCAGATCGAAGATCGAACCCAGGCCATCGAAACCCACCTGGTCAGTACCGGGGCCGGCAGGGATATCCTCGAGCGCCCCACTCTTGCCGTTCCCCTCGGAACGGCTACCGCGGGCTCTCGCGGAACGATTGCCGTTCCGGTCGAGGTGGAGAAGCGACGTTAATACGCCGAAAACGCGACGGGTAACCGCAAGCCTGAACGATGGAATAGTCGCCCATCAGGTCGAACGTCCGGGTACCCAGGGTGCATCGCTGCCACCGATGTGCCATCCGTACACGCCAAGCTCGGGAAGTTCCGATCGGACCAGATTGATTTGGACCAGGAAGCTCTTCCTGGTTCCATGGTCGTCGTAGGTGACGGCATAGACCTGAGAAGCGGTGCCTCCGCCGGCGTCGAGGCAGGCGTAATGCCGCACTTGGGCCCGATCTCCAAGTGCAAGCAGAGAGCGAACCTCGGGCTTGTTGACGAACTGCTCCAGTTCCTCATAGTCTCCCTGCGAACTTAGAAACTGCTCCTTCAACTTCTCATTGAGAGCCCGCCGGCTGCCGGGACGACTCGCCATTTCGAGGGCCTTCTCAGGTTCCCCTTTCTTGAGGTACTCAAACCACTGGAGCGCGAAGTCTCGCGACTCGATGTCGACCAGACATCGTTCCGTAAATTCGCGAGCCGATCCGGCGATGGTCCAGAACACGGCCAACAGGAGCCCGGCCAGGGCGAGCCGTCCACCTGACATCTCGGAAGGGGCTTTGGCGATCCTTCCCATCGCAACCAGACAGCAGATCGCGGCAAGGGCCCCGACAAACGCCAGGCCCACGTGGACGATGGACAGAACCGATAGAAGTCCAAGAAGGAAACCCAGGACGGCGAGCCCGGAAAGGGCGCGATACTGGGGTAGCTCCGCCTCGGCAGCATCCGAAAACTTCCCCCAACGATTGACACTCGCTTGATCGTCCATAAAACCGCCTCGGAACGGGTGATTATCTCTCGATTGAACAATTCCGAAACCGCCAGCCGAACATCGTTCAGGGCATTTCGCCCCCGACAGTTCTCCCTGCCTCTATTCAGAAGCAAGGGCCGGAAGCTATCGCGAACCGGCGCTATTCCCGCCGAAACCTTGGCCTCCCGCCACCTGTGCCTCCAGGGCCTTCCGCCGCGCCGAGTAAGCGCTGCTGAACCGGCCTCCGTCAAACGGCCGGGCGGATCCGAAACGGGCGAGAGATCCGCCCGAAGTCAGGCTCACGAATCGCACCCACTGGCGATCCGGCGACATCGAACTGGCACTGGGAAAGCCCCCTTGAAAGGCCCTCTCCGCCAAGGGAGCGGTGTGCATCGTGAAGTTGGCAAAACACACCAGCACGGCTGCGGTAACGCAGGCCAGCGCGATCCCGCCAGCCTTGTTGACGATCGCCAGAAACCGAACCTTGACGCGAGAAACCCGGTTGGTAATGGTCTGGAGGATCGTGACGAACAGGGCAAACAGCACCCAGAGGGACACAAAATCCCACCAGTAGCTTCCGCCCTTCATGGCCCCTTCCAGAAGTTTTGCGGTGGGTTCGAAGAAATTCGTTGCCAGCAGGCCAGCAAAGACCACGTTGATGAAACGTATCGCGTTGCTCCACATCCCCTCGGCCAGCAGACACAAGGCGGTTGCGAGAAACACGATGAACAGAAGCAGCGGGAAGAGCCAGGTCATCGGTTATTTCCGTTCGATAGATTTCTTTGTGTGCGGAACACTTCGCGTTTCAGTCAAGTTCTACCTGGCAGGTCAAACTGGTCCGAGGAACCCCTCCAGGTTTCGGTTTGCAGGTTGTTCGGCTATTGTTTCAAGACTCGCGTCAGTTCGGCCAGCGAAGTGATGCCCTTGGCCACCAGGACGATGCCTTCCTGCTGCAGTCCCTGCATGCCGTCCTTGCGGGCGGCCGCGCGCAGGGCATCCGGCGTCGGCTGCGTCACCAGCGTTTCGCGAACGGCGTTGCCGACCACGAGGAGTTCGAACAGTCCAATCCGCCCCACGTAGCCCAAACCGCCGCAGGTCTTGCAGATCTCCCGCGGGTCTTCCGGCGGCTGAGGCGGGCGGTAGAAGGCGTTCACCCGCCCTTGAGGAATTCCCAGTTGCTGGAGAACGTTCGGAGGAGGTGCGTAGGCTTCCTTGCAGTCGTCGCACAGCTTGCGGACCAGTCGTTGGCTGAGGACGCCGGTCATGCACTGGGCCAGCTCCCGCAGGGGCGGTTTCATCGCGGCCAGGCGTGCCAGCGCCTCGGCCGCGTCCTTGGCCCGGATCGTGCTGACGGCAAACCGCTTCTCCCGAAGGATCTCCGTGCAGATCTCGCCCAGCATCTGTCCGTCAACCAGATCCCGAAGGATACATACCTGCGGTTCCTGGAGGAAGAAACGCCGCAGGGATTCCGACACCGATTTCTCGGGGTCGTCCTTTCGGAAGGTGGTGGTGTGGACGTTCTCGATCGGCTCGTAACGGTTGGCCTCGTCTTCGAGCGCCATGAATTCGCGAACAAATCGGTCGGCACTGTGGATCATGACGTGGGTCGTGGTTCGCAGTCCCGTCGCGGGCATCGCCGAAAAGATGAAGTATCCGGTCTGGGCCGACACCAATTGTTTGAACTGCTCCTGCATCTTCGGGCGCATACCCAGATCGTCCGGAGTCTTGAAGACCGTGCGGGAGCCTTCGAACTGCAGGACCGCCCGTTCGCCCGTTTGCGTGCCCTGGCTGTTGATCGTGGCCCGGTACTTGAGTTTCTTGTATTCCACCAGGAATTCCCCCGACTGGCGGCTCCGCCGATCTTCCGCCTTCAGCCCGCAGAGAAGCTTGAACGCCTCGAGCGCCGGGTCGCCTTGTTCTCGCTCCATCCCGTCGGCTTCCTGCCACACCCCGTCGATCTGATGGCGGATCGCCACTCCCTGTTGCGAGTAGTCGAGCATGATGCCGTCGGCCCGGCGAGCCAAACCGGCGGCGATGATCTTGCGGGCATCCGTGAACGCCACCACATTCTGGCGGGCACTGAGCAGATTGACGTTGTTCTGCCGCTCATCCTTGCCGGTTGCCTTCAGCGTCACCGGCGGACCCGCCGCGTGCGGGTCTTTGTCTTCCATGCTGACTTCTTTGCGGAACAGATGCCCGATCCAGGCCTTGATGTGCTTCGGGGTGAGAACCTTCTGGTCGTCGGCCAATTCCGCATTCCTGGTCTTCACATAAGCCAGGAGCGGCGCCCAATGGCAGGCCAGGAGCAGGGGAAAACCGATAAAGAAAATAGGAATCATCCAGAACGCGATGATTCCGACCAGAAAGGGGGCAAAAACAATCGGATTCCACTTGATGTGATCGAATTTGTGCTCCTGGGCGTCCGTACTCACCCAGTCGGTGGAGTAGACCCACATCAGCACGACAATCCATCCCAGAAACAGCTTGACGAGGCTCATGTAGAGTCCGGGACCCGCCCAGCCGGGCCCGGCCGGCGCGGCGGCCTCTCCTTCGGAGCTCCCTGCCTCGGCGCTTGCCGCTTCCGAGCCTCCCGAACCTCCGTCGGCGGCCGGCGGTTGCCCACTTGGGTCCTGGCCCGAAAGCGGTGGCGAAGCGACAGCCCAGGCAGCCAGAAACATGCATATCAGCAGAAGATATCGACGCATCAGGTGACAACCTATTCGAGCAGTTTCGTTGCAGTGGATTCTCGATTGTTGTGGCGGTCCGATCCGCGCGGACCTTCCCGGGGCGCGCAGCCGCCCCCATCCTACAGGATCCCCGGCTCCTTGACTTCAATTCCTTTGAGGGCCATCTTCAAGGCCTCGATGTTCGGAGCGACTTCAAATGCCGTGGCGCGATCGATGAGCCGCTCGGTAACCAGGTGCTTCAAGCTCATGGTGAAGTCCTGCATCCCTTCGGTGATTCCGATCCGGATCGCATCAGGGAGCTTGTTGTCTTGTTCCTCCAGGATCAGCTTGCGGACCGTCGGATTGAACATCATGATCTCAACAGTGGGGACCCGTTGCACCCCCTCCTTGATCGAAGGAAGCAGCTTCTGGGCCACGATTCCCCGCATGTTGAAGGCCAAGGCGCTGCGGATCGCCGAATGCATGTTGGCGGGGAAAAGGTCCAGAATACGGCCGATGGTACTGGAGGCCGTCGAGGCGTGGATCGTTCCAAACACCAGGTGGCCCGTCTCGGCCGCGTGGATCGCGGTCTCGAACGTTTCGCGGTCACGCATTTCTCCCACCAGCATGACGTCCGGGTCTTCGCGGACGGCATGCTTCATGCCGATCCCGAAATTCACCACGTCCATGCCGATCTCGCGCTGGTTGATCAGGCATTTCTCTTCGCTGAAGGTGAATTCGATCGGGTCTTCGAGCGTGAGAATGTGTTTCCGGTAGTTCTGGTTGACCCAGTTGAGCATCGAGGCGATGGTCGTGCTTTTTCCGGAACCCGTGATGCCCGCCAGCAGGATCATCCCCTGGCTGAACTTGCACAGTTCGTACAGCACCGTGGGAAGATACAGACCCTCCAACGGCGGGATGTAGTTGTTCACGCGGCGGGCCACCAACCCCACGTGTCCCATCTGCTGGAGCACGTTCACGCGAAATCGCCAGGGCTTGCCGTCGATGTCCAGGGCGTACGCGAAGTCGGCCCCGCCGTCCTCGTCGAAGATCCTGCGGTTGCGCTCGTCCATCATCGGGAAGATGAGCCGCACCATTTCGTCGTCGTCGATCGGCTCCCGGTTCATCGGACGCAGCGACCCGCTGACGCGGATGTAAGGGGGCCGATCAACCTTCAAGTGGAGGTCGCTCCCCTGCAGCTTGACCAGCGCCTTGAAAAGCTTGTCGATTTCCAGCGGCTCTCGTTTCTTCTTGAATCGTTCTTGGTCCGCTTCAACCGGGATCGACATGCCATATCCTCCGTCGAAAACTTCGGGTGCCTCTGGAAAGGATGCAGGGCAAGCCGCCAGGTGGCGGTCAGAGCCTGACCGGGATTCCCCGGTCCCGCATCACTTCTTTGGTCTCTCGAATTGTGTACTGGCCGTAATGAAAAATACTCGCAGCCAACGCCGCGTCCGCACCCCCCTTGAGAATCGCGTCGGCCATGTGCTCGGGGCATCCCGCGCCGCCACTGGCAACCACCGGAATCGTCACCTCCGCCGACACGGCCGCGGTGATCTCAAGGTCAAAACCGTCCTTCGTCCCGTCCGCGTCCATCGAGGTGAGCACGATCTCTCCGGCTCCCAGACGCTCCACTTCTCGGGCCCACTCGACCGCCTCCAGCCCGGTTCCGATCCGGCCGCCGTTGATGTGTACTTCCCAAAACTCCGATCCGTTCTTCTCGACACGTTTGGGATCGATGTTCACCACGATGCACTGGCTGCCGAATCGCCTCGCCGATTCTCGCACGAATGCCGGGTCGCGGCAGGCCGCCGAATTGATCGATACCTTGTCGCTTCCCGCATTGAGCAATTCCCGAATGTGCTCGATGGTGCGGATCCCGCCCCCCACCGTCAGCGGCATGAACACCACCTCCGCCGTGCGCCGCACGACGTCGAGCATGATGTCGCGGCCTTCATGGCTCGCTGTGATGTCGAGGAAAACCAGCTCGTCGGCACCCTCGCTCTCGTAACGCGCAGCAACTTCCACCGGGTCGCCAGCGTCCCGCAGATTGAGGAAATTCGTTCCTTTCACGACCCTGCCTTCATTCACATCAAGACAGGGTATGATCCGTTTCGCGAGCATCACATACCCGCCCGTGGCACAGGCGGCCGGTGTAGCTTCGGAACCACAGAAGAGACAAACACCCATCCCACGGACGAGGTCTGCGGTCCAGTCGACATGCCCGTGGAAGCGGCATGCCTGCTCTTGTTTTTCTATCTATTCAGCCATCTGCAGTGGCAGGACTTCCGGTCCGAAAGCGGGCAACGTGGGTCGGACTGGGAAAGCGTTTTTCTGCATCTGAGCGTGCTCGTAACGGCCGAGGCTCCGCCGACTGCCAACCTTTCCAGCTACTTCACTTGGCTGAAGCGTTACGTCTTTTCTAAAGCGCTCAAAGGGCCAACACCCCGGGACGCAGCAGGGTTTTATCCCCCGCCAAAGCGGCCTTGGCGGCCTTTTTTCGAGCGATTCTGTTCGTCGATACAGCAAGTCCTTACTGTAAGTCGCCCAGACGCCCCGGTCAACCGCCAACCGCCAAGACCCCACTTTTGAGTGATATCTTATACTACGTATGGCCGGGGTCGTGAAGGCTGACGTCAGTACCCGGCCTGCCAAATTGTCAAGGAACAGGGGCGGACGGGAGGGACAGGGGTCATTGGTCAGTTGTCATTGGTCATGGGTCATTGTTGGCGATTTTGATGGGAAACAGGGGGTGAGTGAATGGGGGCGGAGGGCTGGTTCTGCCAAATTCGGGCGGTGGGGCCGCCGGCCGTAACTTGGTCAACGGAAGGGCGATTCTGCCAAATTCGGGCCTGGCGGTGGGGCGGCAGGGCCGGGCGGTACGAGCTGCCGCTCGGTTGGTGGTCTGCTCCTGGCAAGGAGCAAGGAGCAAGGAGCAAGGAGCGGGGAGCGGGGAGCGGGGAGCAGGTGTCAGGAGTCAGGGGACAGGGGGGAGGGAACGGGGGGGAGGTGGAAAGTGGGGGGAGGACGGTGTTGTGGGGCGGGGGGGTTGGGGGGGAGGCAGGGGGCAAGGAGCAAGGAGGGGGGGGCAAGGAGCGGGGGGGGGGGGACAGGAGGCAGGGGACAGGGGACAGGAGACGGGGGACAGGAGACGGGGGACAGGGTAAAAATGTGTTATTGGTGGTGTGAATGTGATAGTTTTGGAACGCATGCGTGTGTGATCCGAAAGTAGACTTGG
>CAYSCH010000032.1:0-4716 GCA_964429355.1 uncultured Planctomycetaceae bacterium
TCTCTGCCTCTGGACCGATTGGAGGGTCGGCCGCGCCCTGAGGCCCACAAAAAGGAGGCCGCCCATCAGAACTGCGCAGAGTACCATAACCTGTACTGTGTCCCCGGATTTGTCCTGTACTGTGTCCCCGGATTTGTCCGGATCGACTGCGTGCGTTCCTGATGCTGATGGGAGTCGGGCTGTTCGCTGTCAGCGGATTCGTTGCCAGCATGAGCCTTACGGCGCTCGCAGGGTACGCCGGCGGTTGGCTCTCGCGGTATGAATCGGTTACGGCTCTGCTCACGACGGCCGCCGCGATTTCTCTGAACTGGGTCCTGTTTGTAGTCGTCTACAAATTCCTGCCGAAGGTACCCATCGCGTGGCAAGAGGCCGCCCGCGGAGCGCTGCTGGCATCCGTTATGTGGGAAATTGGCCGGCGAGTGCTGGCAGCGGTCGTCATCGGGTCAAGATTCAGCGTCTACGGCGTGGTGGGCTCCTTTGTGGCGATCATGCTCTGGACCTTCTATGCGACCACCATTCTATTCCTTGGTGCCGAGTATATTCAGGTGTTCTGTGAGCGGTGCCGCCCGGAATCGCCCACTCGTGCCGAAGAGGCGGCACGCCCCTGAATTCCCGTCCTCTTGAGGCAAAACAAGCCGGAGGCCGCTGACGCGGGCTGCCGTGGCACCGATCCGAGAATAGACCCGGATGACTCCCCAACGGTGGATGATGCGACCACGCCGCCTTCATTGGATTGGCGGCACCTTCGGCAGCCTGACGCACCACTCCTTGACTCGCGTCCGCGCAGCGGCTTCCGGCGAAGAACTCTCAGGCACCCTTCCTGCGCTATTTCGAGAAACAGGCCAGAACCAGGTGCCCCCGCGGGCTTCTTCACACCTCACGGTATTCTTACCCAGAGACGTACTCGGAGTTGACTATCGATCCAGGTTGCGGGCGGGCCTGCGTTCCACATCCACATCCACGCCGCCCGGGCCAACCCTCACGTCGACTCTGCCGCGACGGCGATCGGACCGGCTTTCGATGCCGTAGTGCCTGTCGAGCTGGGAGGTGAAGTTGCGGTCTGCGAAGTCCGGCCAGTGGTTCTGGTCGAAACCCGTGGCGCTCTTCATCTGCTCCTCGGTGACCCGTAGCACCAAGCGGTAGTCGTCGCCATCGGCCGCTCTTGTGTAATGGAATGCGCCCCAGGGCACGGCAAATAGCTTGTCGCCAAGGCCGAGAAAGCCGCCATAGGAAACGGTAGCATAGCGCACGCGTCCCGAACGGGCATCGATGACGATGTCGTGCACGGAACCGAGGCTCTTTCCCTCCTGATTCTGGATGTTCATGCCGATGAGCTGGCTGGCTCGAATGCTCGCTCCGCTCGTTACGTCATCCAGGGCACCAGCCTCGACCGGCACGTTCGTATCCTGGTTTACGGGTTCCGCGGCCATACCAGCCACACAAATCCCGATTGCCAGAAGCCCAGCACCCACACGAATAGAACTCATCGCTCGTCTCCTTCGATAATCTCAAAGAGCGGCCTCAAATCCCGGCCAGCGGGTCTCCCAGATGGGAAACGTCACCATCGCCGCCGGACTGAGAACCGCTCGAAAGTCTGGATCGCAACCTTCCTACGACTCATCCGGCAATCAGCAGTTGCATGCTCCTTCAAACTCCTTCACTTCTTCCTCGGCCTCCTCCTTTGCGATCCCGTACCGCTCCTGAAGGACCCCGAGCAATTGGTCTCGTTTCCCTGCGACCTGCGTAAGGTCGTCGTCTGTCAGCTCGCCCCACTTTTCCTTTGCCTGCCCCTTCACCTGACTCCACTTTCCTTTGATTTGCTCCCAGTTCATGTCCGCTTCCTCCAAGAGAATGTTTAGCCTGCTGTACAGGCGCCACGTCAGGCGCCAACAGGGGGCTCTTCCTGCACACCACATGCCAAATCCATTCAGGAAGTGGCGGTAATCGCAGATTTTCTCCAACTCCTTTCCTATTGGCCGCTTGTCGCCAACATGACCTTACACCCGTCAACGTGCAGCTTTGCAGTGGTCCAATTCTACTTGGGTTAGAAGTGATCACTTCGAACGGGTACCGATCAGCGGAAATCGTCGCGAGTTATGCAGGAGAGCCAAGCGACCGCTTCGCTCTTATGCATTCTTCGGGACGACGATTGGAGACTTGTGCGGTTGGCACAGCGTTTGCTGAATCCTCCCTCGAGGACGGTTCCCAAGGAAATTCTGCCGGTCTTCGAAAAGCTGTCTGCGACCTATCGGTCGCTCAGATCCTTGCCAGACGGCGCCGGCCAATACCAACACTCGTGAAAAGGAGTAAGCGATGAACAAGTGGGTTCTTTACAGAATGAGTTCGGCCCTGACGGCCGTTCCGCTCGCCCTGTGCACTGGATGCAGTGAAAGTGTGGGTCCTGATGACGTTGCCGATGCCCGGCAGGATGCGGCCGAGGAACGGCGCGAAACCCAAGAAGCCCGCCGGGACGCAGCAGAGGCGGTCCGCGAAGAGGAAAAGGAAGCGGCGGCTGCGCGGCACGAGGCGATGAGGCCAATCATACCGCCCGACAAGGTGGAGGCCGCTCGGGAAGAAGAACGTGAAGCTCGTGAGGCCCGCCAGGACGCGATGAGTCGTGTTCGGGAAGAAGAAAAGGAAACTCGCGAAGCTGAGCAGAACGTTGCCGAGACAGAGGCCAAACTGTCAGCCCGGCGGGAACGGGATCGGTACTTGGACGAGGTGAACGTCACGTTGAAGACCGTCGATCAACGGATCGAGACGCTCAAGACCCAAAGGGACAGTACGGAAGACGAGGCCCTCAAGAAGCGACTCGACGATCGGATCTCTCAGCTTGAGAAGGAGCGGGATACCGTCAAGGAGGAACTGGACCAGGTTGAGTCGGCCGAACTCCTGAAATGGGAATCGGAACGCAACGACGTCCAGGCCGCTCTCGAGTCGTTGAAGCGGGACCTGAACAGCCCTGAGTAGTCGAAGACTCCACGCTTATGATTCGTCACGTCGGTGACGGCGGTCGAGTGGGCCGCCGTTACCGACGTGTCTGCAGTTCTTGGAGAGTCCGGGGACGACTCCAAGTGAGCCAGAAGACATTTTCAATTCCGCCTTCTGGCTTATCCTCTGCTTGTCCTGCAGTCAGATTGATTCGAGAGCGACCGTGCGACTGCTTGCCAAATCGAAACCTGCTGTTCGACGGGGTAAGAAGTCCTATCACAACGTACAGGTCTCCCACCCGCAGGGACATGCACAATCGGTGGTTTTGATAATTGGAAGAACCGCATTCCGGTGGGAATTGGCATGATCCTTGCGGTGTAATGGGCGGTACAAAACGATACCCAAGCCACAAGGAACCACACTATGACTATCACAGAACTGGCACGAACGTTTGCTGGCGGATGTCTGTTGGCTGCCGCGATCACAGTGGCACCGGGCTGCGACCGGAAGGAAGAGGTCATTGAGGTCGAAACCCCCGACAAAGAGGTCGAAGTCGAACGCGACAAGGATACAGGGGAAGTAGACGTCGATGTTACGAGAGAGTGAGACTCGACAGAAACGCTACGAGTTCCGCGGCTTTCGGCCGGATTGTCGTAGTGAACAGGAGGGATTCTTATGCCCAACGCATGGACCGAGAAAGATGAACGGCAGTACGACCACATTAGGGACAGTACGAAGAAACGCGGTACTTCGGAGAAGCGGGCCAAAGAAATCGCCGCCCGAACGGTCAACAAACAGCGCCGCAAAGAAGGCCGAACTCCCAATAAGACGACGCAAGGCACCGGAAATCCCCGGCGCGTGCTCGAAGAACGAAAGGTCGAAGAATTGCGCAATATCGCCACCAATCTGAAGATTCCGGGGCGCAGCCGGATGAAGAAGCGAGAACTCATCGCAGCGATTCGTGCGCAACGTTGAGACCATTATATGGAAGACTACCATGGATTACTTGAGCTCCCATTCTTACTGGCAGCAAGGGACCGGCACGGAACGACCGGCCACGTTTCCATCGCTACAGGACGATTGCCATGTTGACGTCGCGGTGATCGGCGCAGGAATCACCGGTCTGACCGCCGCCCTGCATCTGAAACGGGCTGGCAAGCGAGTTGCCGTGTTGGAGGCCGGAAAGGTCGGCGCAGGAACTACCGGCGGAACAAGCGGCCACCTCGAGATCGTGCCGGATCAGGGATGGGAGACCCTGATCGGCGATTTTGGGGAAGAAGCCGCCCGACGCGTCACCACGGTTCGCCGGCAGGCCATCGATCAGATCGAGACTTGGGTCCGGGAACTGGGCATCGACTGCGACTTTCAACGGGTCCCCGGCCTGGCTTTCACGGAGCAAGCAGACCGAGCCGGCCGGATTCGCCAGGAATACGATGCGGCTTTGAAGCTCGGTGTGGATGTTATCATGAAGCCCAGCGCCGAACTTCCGTTCAAAACGGCGGCGGCCTACGCGGTCCGCAATCAAGCACGGTTTCATAGTCTCCGCTATCTGCACGCCCTTGCTCGCGAAGTCCATGGTGACTATGCCACAATCTACGAGAACACGCGGGTCCAGCCACCCAGAGACGCCAGCCCGTGCGTCGTCGAGGCGAACGGTTGCCGACTGCACGCCAACAGCGTCTTGTTGGCCACGCACAGTGCCTATCTGGGAATTTCGCAGTTCGATATGCGGCAGGGGCCATACCAGTCCTACGTGATGGCCGTACGGGTTGCCGATGAGGTGCC
>CAYSCH010000032.1:4726-42115 GCA_964429355.1 uncultured Planctomycetaceae bacterium
CAGCGACGACCCGCGGCTGTTGCTCGTAGGTGGTGCTGATCACAAGACCGGCCAGGCAGACACGCAGGAGCATACCGTACAACTCGTGGAGTATGTCTCGCGGCGATTCAAGGTCGACCGCATCGAGCACCAGTGGTCGGCCGAGTTCTTTGAACCGGCCGACGGGTTGCCGATGATCGGACGCGTGCCCATGACCGAGCATTTGTATTTGGCCACCGGGTTTTCCGGCACCGGCCTGACATATGGCACCGCTGCCGCCAGGATCCTGGCGGACATGATTCTGACGGGCTCATCGCCGGATAACGACGTATTCTCGCCAGCCCGTCTCAAACCGATGGCGGCGGCCAAGGATCTTGTCAGCGAGAATCTCAACGCGGCGATGCGGTTTGTGGGTGACCGAATCCGCGCAGAACAGGTCGATTCGCTTCAGTCCTTCAAGAATGGAGAAGGGCGAGTTGTCAGATACAAAGGTGGAACGTACGCCGTTTATCGCGACGATCACAGCCAACTGCATCTCCTGTCACCCGTATGCACCCACGCCGGCTGCATCGTTCAGTGGAACAGCGCCGAACACACCTGGGACTGTCCCTGCCATGGGGGACGCTACTCCGCAACGGGCGAGCGGATCTATGGCCCGCCGCCGGCCGATCTGGACCGGAAGGAGCTACCCTGAGCCTCAGGACGACTCCATCCGAGGACGGATCGCTTCATACCTCTCCAGATACTTCGGACTTCTGATCTTGTTATGGACTTTCGATGGCAACGGGCTGAAGATGGTGATCGATCAACTGTTCGGCAGCATGCGGGCCGCCGACCTGCTGGACATCGGGGCGATCGCGGTTTTGCTTCATTTCGTCTTGAAATGGTTTCGCCAGCGGGCATCGCAGGCCCTGGCGATCAGTGCAGGGGCGCTCGCGATCCTGTATCTGGCGGCCCACCGCTTGGAGATGATCCTCACCTCCATGTTGTTCCAGTTCGGCTTCACGGCGGCTCTTTTCGCCTTGATCGTTGTGTTTCAGAGCGATATTCGGCGTAGCGTCGAGCGGCTCTCGAGCTGGACTCTCCGTCGCAGAAACCCCTCTCCGATCGGTGAGGCGTCGGAACTCGACACATTGAGCGAATCGATCGCAGTGCTCGCGGAACGCCGGATCGGGGCCTTGCTCGTTTTTGAAGGACAGGAGCCGATCGAACGGCACTTGCAGGGTGGTGTACGAGTCGATGCGAGAATCAGCCTGCCCCTGCTGCACAGCATCTTCCATCCGGCGTCGCCAGGTCACGACGGCGCCGTAGTGTTTGAGGGCGACCGGATCGACAAGCTCGGCGTGCATCTCCCCTTATCCAAGAACCTGCCGGAGATCGGCGACGGCGGAACCCGCCACGCGGCGGCTCTGGGGTTATCGGAACGCTCCGACGCCTTGGTGGTCGTGGTGTCCGAAGAGCGCGGCACGATCAGCATTGCGGAGCACGGGCGGCTGGTGCGAATCGAACCGGCCGAACTGAAGCCGTTGCTGGAACGCCGCCACTGGAGACGCCCACCAACGCCGCAACACGCTAGTCCGCCTTGGGCCCTCCGTGCAATCGCCTGGAAGGGAATCGCCTTGCTGATGGCGATCGGATTGTGGGCATACGTCGCCGACCGGGACGAGATCGCACAACGAACATACGTCGTGCCCGTCGAGTACCGCAACATCGCCAAAGGATATGCCATCCAGGAGGGGGCTCGTCTTGCGGCGATCACTTTTTCGGGTAGCAAGCGAGCCTTCAGCCAGCTCGATGTGCGAGTACTGGTCGCTTCAGCCGACGTCAGTGCGGTGGTCCCTGGCAAAACGCGATACGTGACGACGACCGGTCCCACGGACCTGCCGCCTGGCGTAAGGGTGACCCAAATTGATCCCCGGCAAGTTCCCGTGACCCTGGCGCGTCTTTCGCCGGAGGAGACGGCACGTTGAAAGATGATCGACGGATTGGCGGATGCAAGCGCCGATGGGCGTTGCTGGATCAGGACCAGGTTCTCGCTCTGGCCCAAGTGGCACGCCGCGCGCCGTTACACACCGGCGCGCGACGATGCCGCGGGCAGGCCTGGATGTCGGACTATTTCCCAGCCTGCCGTGCGTTGCCGGCGCCCGACATCGCTTCCTCGTTGATTTCACCCAAGGCCAGCTCATTGAGCTTCTCGTTGGTCTTCTTTTCCTCGTCAAGGGTTTCCTGCAACTCCTGGGCGAGGTCTTCCATTCCCAGTTGCTGGGCCAGCGAGCGGACACAACCGTAGCCGGCGATCTCATAGTGTTCGACCCGCTGCGCGGCACAGATCAGAGCGGCATCGAGCACGCGGGGATCGGCGTCGCTTTCCAGCAGTTCAGTGGCCTCTTCGATGAGCCCTTCCATCCCGGCACACTTCGGCCCTCGTGAGCTGGCGTCAAGCTCTTCGAACACCTCTTCAAGGCGTTTGATCTGTATCTCCGTTTCGACCAGGTGTTGCTCAAAGGATTGCCGCAAGTCTTCCGCCGTGGCGGCCTTGGCCATTTTGGGAAGGGCACGTACCAGTTGCTTTTCCGCGCTGTAGAGATCTCGCAGCTCGTGAAGGAAAAGCCCATTGAGGTCTTTCAGTTTCATCGGATCGTCTCCTGGAATTGAGGATTGGGTCGCGGCCGCCCGCCTGTCAGACGGCTCGCGTCAGACGCCGCCTCGGCCCGTTCATCAAACGGGCGGTTCGTACGTTGGCAACGAGTGATACGCGTGCAAACGGCGCGCCGTCGGCCGTGTTGCGTGTGGAAAGGCAACACCCTCCTCCAGAAACTATGGATTGCAGAGACGAGGTCGACAAAGAAGGCAGGGCCGTGCGGCGCCGGCTCGGAATCGTGAAACAGGTATTGACTGTCATTCCGCCCGGCAGGCGGCTTTGGCACGAAAACTGCTCCCTCAGATTTTGCCCCCCTGAGTCTCGCGGGTCCTTGCGAGGAATCATGTTGACTGGCTCCATGCCATCGAAGTCTCGCGATGCCCGGTTCTGACGTGTCGGAGATGAAAGACCTCGCCCCGAGTGGCAAACGCCTTCGGGGCGAGGTTGGGTGGAAAAAGGATGTAATGAGAGGGCCATGGCAGGTGACCTGGGCCTCAAGGGGCGACAATTGTCCGTCCAGATATTTCGGAAAGGAAAGAAGATATGAGAAACCCGCCGCCAACTTGGCAACGTCGTGGCAAGATCGGCTGGATTATCCTCTGGCTGCTTGGCGTACCGATTCCAGTCCTGCTAATCCTGTTCGTACTTCGGGGCTGCACGTGATCGAACCATCTCGTTGCAGGCTCCGAACCGGCCAAGCCCCCGTGACTTTCGAAACTGAACTGATTCTCGGGAGCTGCGACCGTGGCCTTGTGTGCTTTGCAGGCAGCGACGTGCAGCACACAACCGGGAACCGATTCCCCAGAGCCGGAGGGTTTCTTATGCTACAAGGAGAATTCCATGATTCGTACAACGACACGAGTGAGCGAGAACACGGCTGAGCAGGTGAATGCCGCTATCCGTCAGCAAACCGCCAGAAGTGTTAGCTGTCATGCGTTGGCTGGCCCCGAGGCAATCGAGCGGAGGTTGCAGGAGCTCGATCAAGAGTGGGACATCGAACGGACGCTGGAGGCCAATGCAGCCAGCATCACCCTGCTTGGGGTGGTCCTGGGTACCGTCGCGAGTCGAAAGTGGTTTGTTCTTCCGGGGGTGGTCGCAGCGTTCTTGTTGCAGCATGCCGTCCAGGGCTGGTGCCCGCCGATACCGGTGCTGCGTCGATTGGGCTTCCGCACTGAGGCGGAGATCTTTCGTGAACGATATGCCTTAAAAGCCCTCCGAGGTGATTTCTCAGAGGTCAAACCGATTGCGACAGAGCCAGTCCAGACCGATGTAACGACAGCGTTGCGGGCGGTCGACTTGTGAGCCAGCCCACTTGAGGTCAACACAGCCGGAAATGTGCTCTCGTCTGCCCACACCTGGCGACGGCTCCCTTTGCACGCATTTTCCACGGGATGTCCATTACCTGTTCGGGCCTTTCGACCCCGAGACCGTTGATGGGCTGATTCTATTCGAGGTGGGTACTCCAGGGAGAAGTGAGGCCCCCTAATCGCTTCAATGTCCCATGTCTGGCTTGCCAAAACGGAACGTCCTGCGACAATTGCGCGGTTGAGTCTCTCAACGAGACATGGCAGGCAAGTGATCGGATTGACCGATTTGTTGACATGGAGAAGAACGCGTGCCGACAATCCTCGTGGTTGACGACGATCGAACCATTATTCATATCGTGTCGAAGGCACTTGGCGCGGCGGATATTGAGGTTCTTTCGGCAAGCGATGTGACACAAGGTCTCCAGGTGCTGGGAAGCCGCGCGCCCGATGTCGACGCCTGTTTGCTGGACATCATGCTGCCAGATCTTTCCGGCCTGGACGCTTTCGCACAGCGACAGCAGCAGCGCAACCGCCATGGAGGCGATGAAGAGGGGGGCCTTCGATTATGTCCTCAAGCCAATCGAACTGCCGGCACTTCGAAACCTTGTGGCGAAGGCCATCGAGATCCGCCGCAAGATGCTGGTGCCCGTCGAGATGTCGACCGATATCTCCGCCCGGGAGTCTACCGATTTGATCATTGGGAACAGTCCCAAGATGCAGGAAGTCTACAAGGCGGTGGGGCGTGTGGCGACGCAAGACGTAACCGTGCTTGTCGTTGGGGAAAGCGGGACCGGCAAGGAGTTGGTCGCCCGTGCGATCTATCAGCACAGCAACCGAATGGATCGTCCCTTTCTGGCCGTGAACTGTGCCGCGATCCCGGAGACGCTGCTTGAGAGCGAGCTGTTCGGCCACGAGAAGGGCGCATTTACCGGGGCAGATCGCCGCCGCATCGGCAAGTTCGAGCAGTGTTCGGGAGGAACGCTGTTTCTGGATGAAATCGGCGATATGCCGCAAGCGTTGCAGAGCAAGATCCTGCGAGTTCTCCAGTCGCAGCAATTCGAACGAGTCGGCGGCAACGAGACCATACAAACCGACGTGCGAATCATTGCGGCAACGAATCGCGATCTTGAGTTGCTGGTCGAACAAGGCAAGTTTCGGGAGGATCTCTACTACCGATTGCGGGGCTTTGTCATCGTGCTTCCGCCGTTGCGCGAACGGGGACAGGATGTGGCGCTTCTGCTCCGTCATTTTCTGGCCCGATTCAATCGCGAGTTGGGCAAGAGTATCGAGAACATTTCGCCGGAAACCATGGAGCTGCTCAACGAGTATTCATGGCCGGGAAATGTGCGGGAACTGGAGAACGTCATCAAGCAAACCCTCATTCAGGCCACCGGCTCCGTTGTCATTCCCGAGTTTCTCCCGCCTTTCGCAACGTACGGCGGTTCCCGTCCCGGTGGCAGCCGCTGCGATGACGAGGATGAGCAATTGGCAACCTTTATTCGGCGTCGAATGGACGCCGGAACGGAGAACCTCTACTCCGAAGCTCTCGAGTTCATGGAACTTCGCCTTCTCCAAAAGGTGTTGGACGAATCTGCGGGGAACCAGTCGCAGGCCGCACGAATCCTCGGCATCACTCGTGGCAGTCTGCGAAACAAGATTCGCACACTGGGCATCGAGATCGAGCAGGTCACGAGAGTGCCCTCACGAGCCGAAGCGTAACCGATATCGGCGCCCGAAGAGCATCGGGAATGAGCAGGAGGTTTGCTGCGACTTTTTGGGGGGGCATCGCACCAGCTTACCGGCTCTGGCGCCATTTCCAGCGGCTTTGAAAGCCTGCGTGGGTTGCGGAGGACCGGGGACCGTGGCCGCTCTTCCATCGCCCTGGTGTAGGGGCGACCAAGCTGCGGCCAAGCGACTCTCCAGATGGGTTGCGGCCACGTGTCTCTCCAACCACTTCGCGGAAATCGGCTTACGGTGACCGTTTGGCCTGAGTGGCGAAAGCCGGCGGCAGCGGCACACGATCTGCAGATTGTCCAAACGGGCCAGACTCTGGCCGTTCAATTTCGAAACTCCTCACACTGGAGGACAAGAAGATGCGTTGGATAGCATTGATCGCATTTCTCGCCATCGTGTTGATGTTCCTGGGTGGTTGGTTGTACTTCACGGACGGTCCCACCCAGAGCGAGCTCATTCTCGACAAACAGGAAGCGCAACAAGATACCAAGGAAATGGTGGACGTGACCCAGGAGGCCCTCCAGGAGGCGGCCGAAGACCTGAAGGGCATCCGCGAGAGTGCTGAAGACGCAGTCACGGATGGCAAGGCCCCGGACGAAGAACGCACCGCGCCCAATCCGGCAAGATCTCAGTAGAAAAGATGCGCGGCAAGCCGAGCATCCAACCATTCCGGCCGCTCCTCGCGTTTCAAACGAGAGTTCCATTACGCCACCCGGGGGGAACCCCAGCGCGGCTCGCCGCAACCGCGCTCTGTTGCGGTCGCAGGCCGGCTAGTCGTTAGGGGGATCGCCACGCTTCCTCCCGGGCGGTGTCTTTCGACTGCCCGGTCGTCTTTTCCCCACCCGGCGTTGGCAGTCTCTTTTGGGGCAATATCTGCCCATCGAACTGGTAAGCTATTCTTATAATGCGGAGAATTCCCCAGAAAACCTGATCTTGCCGATCGTACTGCATTTGCCCGGAGCGTCGCTGGTATGACCGAGGAACGGAATGCACCTGCCGCTTGCAGCCAGGGTCCTGTGGTTTCCGAAGCCAACCAGTCGCATCCGGTGGGGGAGGCTGTCGAAGAATATCTGCTGCCGACCACAAACTGCAAGGGGAATTTCGTTCAGGTAGTGGCGGTCTGCGGTTTCCTGCTGCTGGCGATCGGGCTCGTATTCGGCCGGACGACCAGTTTCGAATTCATCGTCTTGGACGATCCCACCGACGTGACACTGAATCCGCACGTCAACGGTGGGTTGAGGGCGGAGGCAGTCTGGTGGGTGTTTGGCCATTGTCATGGGGCAGCCTGGATGCCGATTACGAGCCTCTCCCACATGCTTGATTGCGAGTTGTTCGGCCTCAACGCGGGCGGACATCACCTCACCAACGTCGTGTTGCACACTGCCGTTGCGGTCCTGCTGTTTCTCGTGCTGCGCGAGTGGACGGGTCGTCTGTGGCCCAGTGCATTGGTGGCGGCGGTGTTCGCCATCCATCCCTTGCGGGTCGAGTCGGTGGCGTGGGTCACCGAACGGAAAGACGTCCTCAGCGGGCTGTTCTTCATGCTTACACTGTGGGCCTACGGGAGCTACGTGCGCCATCGCTTCTCGATCTTCCGATACTCGGCCGTGCTCTTCTTCTTCGCTTTGGGGTTGATGTCCAAACCGATGGTCGTAACGATGCCATTCCTGCTGCTGTTGCTGGACTACTGGCCGTTGGGCCGCTGGACAATTCCGGCTGCGGGCTGGCGGACAGCCGCCGGCGGGGAGAGCTCTGCAGCGTCCCTGCCGCTGCGAGGCCGTCTGCGAATTGCCGCGCGCCTGTTGCTAGAGAAGGTCCCGCTGCTGGCCATGGTCGCCGGCTCCTGCATCGTGACCTTCTCGGCGCATAATGCCGAGATCTTGACCACGCTCCGCGAGCGTTACGACCTGACGTGGCGGCTCGGAACCACGCCGCTTTCGTACGTGAGCTATCTGGGCATGTTCTTCTATCCCGTGAACCTCTGGACTCCCTATCCCCGGCCCGATCTCGAGTTGCCGTATGGGAAGATTGCCGGGGCCGTCGTCGTACTGGCGGTCCTCACGGTGGCCGCGGTGGTGGCCCGGCGCAAGTACCCGTACCTGTTCGTCGGCTGGTTCTGGTACGTGGGAATGCTGGTGCCCGTAAGTGGGATCCTCCAGTTTGGCATACAGACGATGGCCGACCGTTTCACGTACCTGCCGCAGATCGGGCTTTGCCTGGCGCTCGCCTGGACCTTGGCCGATGCGCTGAAATCCTGGCGGTTGCGGCCTCCGGTGTATGCCCTGGCCGCCGCCGCGATCCTGGTAGTCCTGGCCGTGTGTGCGTTTCGCCAGACGTCGCACTGGCGCAATGACCAGACCTTCTGGAGCCGCGCCCTTGCGTGCAACCCGAGGGACTGGTCAGCCTGTCATGGCCTGGGCACGTTGTACCAGGGCTCGGGCCAGTTGGACAAGGCCATCGAGTACTATCAGCGGGCAATCGCGATCCAGCCCGACGAACCGATGGTCCACTACAACCTCGGCGTTGCTCTGGCTGGCGTAAACCGGCTCAGTGAGGCTGTCCAGGAGTATCAGAAGACCCTTGAGCTCCAACCCAACAACGCGGTGGCGAAGAACAATCTCGGCAACACCCTGCTGCTCCTCGGCGATCTCGAGAAGGCGATGCGGTATTGCCGGGAGGCGGTCGAACTCGATCCCGATTTCGCGGAGGCTCACTTCAATATCGGCAGTATTCTGTATCTCCGCGGCCAGGCTGACGAGGCGATCGGGCAGTACGAACGGGCAGTCAGCGTCAGACCCGACTACCAGGAGGCTCATTACGCCCTGGGGGCCGTCCTGGCTCAACGCGGCCGCTTCGATGAGGCGATCGACGCGTACCGCAAGGCGTTGGAGCCGCAGTCCGTATTCGCCGCCGACGTTCATTACGCGATGGGGATTGCACTGGCCGCCAGCGACCGACCGGAGGAGGCGGCAGCGCATTTTCAAGAGGCTCTGACCCTGCGTCCCAACTTCTCCCAGGCCAGGTATCAGTTGGAGCGGGTCTCCGTCGAAAAGAAGCGGCCGGAGTGAAGCTCCGTAGTCAACCACCGTTGCCGGCCGACCCGGCTTTCCGCGGTTACGTCGTGCGACGGAAATGCCGGCGGTACAACTCGAAGGCCCACGCGGTACGTCCCGGCAGATAGGCCAGAATCGAGTCCGGGTCGCGGCTCAGATCTTTCACGAGCCTGAGGTTGTTTTCGTAGCCGAGATACTCGCCCCGCAAGTCGCAGAGCAAGTCGCTCGCGTGGCGGTCTTGAAACACCGAGGGCTTGTTGTAGACGACCCGGAATCCCTTCGCCTGCACCAGATACCCCGGCCAAATGTCATCCATGCGCCCCACATGGGGCAGCATGAAGTAGTCGGCGAGCACCTCGGGGGAAAGAAACGTGTTCTGCGAGTCGAACGGCCCCATCTTGTTGGCGGCCATCGGGAACCGGTCCGGATCAAAATCGCACTTCGGCGCATGCTCCAGGCGGCAGATCGCATCGACGTCCGGGTCGCCGTTCCAAAGGTCCGCCTGGATGTCTGCGCGGACCTTCTTCCGCGACTTGCGGCCGTAGTCTCGCATCGGCAGAAGCTGCAGCGGGTAGCCGCGATGCCAGAGATGGCCGTGATTCGTGGCGCCCAACGGGTCGAACGCGGGCAGGTCCGTCTCGTAGTAGTCGACCTCAACTTCCTTGCCGACCAGCAGATCCTGGCCCCATCCCTCCAGCGGAATGTTGTCGTCGTCGACAACCGCCACGATGTCGGCGCCAAGGTTTTTCGCCCAGAGAAATCCGAAATTGCGCCGCTGGATGCAGTTCCAGCCGATCGCGTTGGAGAGCGCCGGATCGAATTTCTCCTGCTCGGCGGGGGAAATATAGATGCCGCGCGTAAGGCGATAATCGGCCGGCGTTTTCAAGTCGCCGACCACCACCAGGTCCCAGTCCTTCAAGGCCTGGAACTTCTCGATGGCCTCCGTGGGAGGGTAGATGGTGGTGGTGACGATGACCTTCTTCATGAGCAGCCCTTGCCGAGGATGGGAAATCCGCCCCTGGGTCTATCAGTGTTCAGAAAAGACTGGTGACGTGATCATTCGCCTCTGGATACTACATCCGCGATCCTGTTCGTCGCCCTGTTGGCATTACTTGTCGGACCGGCAACAGCGATGGCTGGCGGGGTCCGTCTGGAGGATTGACCGCTTGCTCACAAAACGCGTCTTCAGTCCGATCCGGAAATACGCCAGGTTGCGGAAGAAAGGGTTCTGCGACTGGCCTTCGCTCCGACAGCGCCATACCGTGGCAATCTCGCTGACCGGCACGCCCAGTCGGAGCGGCTTGACGACCGTCTCCAGATTGAACGGATGCCTGAGTTCCTCCCAGCGGATCGCCTGGACCAGGCGCGTGGGCAAGATCCGGTAGCCGTAGGTCATATCGGTCAGACGCGAGCCGTACAGCAGCGAAAAGACGTGTTGAAAGACCCAATTGCACAGGAGCTTGAGGGGCGAGTAGCCATGAAACTCGCCCCCACGGATCCACCGCGAGGTACCCACCACCGCCGACGGGTTCTTCTGGGCCTCGGCGATCAACCGGACCACGTCGTTGGGGTCGGTCTCCAGGTCGCTGGCCATCATGATCACGTGGCTGCCTTGCGCCCGCGCAAAGCCCTCACGCAACGCGCCGCCCAGGAAGGGGAGCGTCTGGTGATGGACCACGACCAGCGACCCCAACTCCTTCTGGAGCCGATCGACGACCGCCATCGATTCTGCGGTCGTCCGACGACAGACGACGATCAGCAGTTCCTTGACGTGGTCTCGGGCGTCGCGAAGAACGATCTTCACGGTCTCTTCGAGCGATACCGTCTCATTCATCACCGGCAGAATGACGGTCGCCGATTCGAATCGTTCTACGTGCGGATAGTCAGCCACCGGGAATCTCTCCCAGAAATACCCCACGCATCCCGCAAGGGCGAAATACGAACCGAGGCGGCAGGAATTAGGAGTTCTCGCGTTCGTAGCGGATGGACGACATGTAAGGCGCCCGGAACGAGAGAATGGACTTGACAAGTGTAGCCTACAAAACGGCCGGCGGGAGAACTTCGGCTTCCCGGGCCGAGCGGAGACGCAGAGGAGACCGAGTGGCGAACTGCGTAACACCAGGGTTCCGGAACGAGTACCCCCGAACTAAGTGGGTCGTCGGGACAATTCCGGAGTCAGCGATCTCCTGCAGGGGTTGTGGGTACCGAGCCTATTTTTTCTTTCGTATTGTTGCGATGGGGGCGAGTTCCCAAGGGGGCGTGGAGCCTGGATTTGCCTGCTTTGGGCTATGGGTTTACCATGGAGAATCGGTTTGACTCAGAAACAGCCATGACGCGTAGCACATGCATGCAGTTTGCACTTATCCCCCTTCTGCTCCTTGCTGCAGCGGTCGAGACGGGGCTTGGCTACAACCCGCCCACAGACAAGACTGGGCCGCTGGCGGTGACGATCGAGGGACCCGAGAAAGTGACCGAAACCGGTGTCGCCTTGCCGGTCAAGGTGCTCCTGGCAAATTCGGGTAGTCGTGAGCTGAGTGGCTCGCTGCGGCTGGCCGTGGTCGATCGCTGGACGGCCGTGCCGGCCGGGGCCGTGCCTTTTCAGGTGGGGGCGGGTGCGAAGCTGTCGCTCGATTTCAAAGTTACGGCTGGCGAAGGGACGTATTCGGCCCACTATCCGATCCATGCCTATGCGGAGTTTGAAGCGGACGGATCGAAACATACGGCCCATCCGATCCTGATTCTCGAAACGACGCTGCCAGCACCAGTTCGCGAGCGCGGACAGTTGAGCTTCGATCCGGTGGCGATGGCCGACAATAGCGAGCTGGCATTGTGGCGAGTGGAGACGCACCGATCGGTGGTCGCGCCCGACGGCAAGTCGCCGATCACGATGCCGGTCGGTTGGCAGGGGTCGGAAGAAGCCAGCCGCGGCAGCACCGGGATGGCAACGGAAACGCTCGGCGGGGTGAGCAAGCCGTGCATCGTCATTCATCCCCCGTATGCCCAGGGGAACGTGGGCAGCCAATGGATCGAGTACCCGGTCGCCCTGCCAGACTCGAAGCCGACCCGTCTGGAGTTTGCCAATGCCATGACGCCCGATGGCCAGAGCGACGGGGTGACGTTCCGAGTGCGGGCCGCGGTGGTCGACGCCCCGGAGGGAACGCCGGGCGAAGTCGTCTTCGAGCGCCACACGGCCGCCAAGACCTGGACAGAAGCGACCGCCGACCTGAGCGCCTTTGCCGGCAAAACCATCCGGCTCCAACTGGAATCACATCCGGGGCCGAAGAAAAACACCGGTTGGGACCGCTCCTTGTGGGCCGAACCGCGGCTGGTCGCAGGCACCCTTCCTGCTCCCGCACCATTTCCGCCCAAAACCATCGAGGGCTCTCGTGACCTCGGAACCGTTACAACGGCCGGCAGCACGTACCAGGTCAGGGTCTGGCCGGGTACGCGAGGACTGCTCGATGCGGCTGTGGGATTCGCCAGCGGCGAGAAACAGGTATTCCTCCGCGGGTTCCAGGTCACGGTGATGGGAGGGCGGATCGACGACAATCGCTCACCAATCCTCCTGGAAAAGACCAGCGAAGAGGCTGGCCAGACCGGCACCTGTATCCGCCATCGCTTTCGCAGTCGCATGGGAACATTCGACCTGGTTGGCCGGCTGTGGGTTGACGAGGGTGGAATGAAAGCCGCGTTCCGGCTGGAGAATGAGCCGAAGCCACAACCGTGGCAGGCGTGCTACCTGGAAGAAGTGGCCGTGGGGCCCTGGAGCCGGGCGATCGGGCAGGTCTACAGTGGTGCAGGAAACGTGATTCGCAAGCCGGAGAGTTTTGAGTTGAGTTTCGACGGGCATCGGTTGTCGACATCATTCATCGGCATCGATTTCGAGGGAGGACCGTCGCTTCTGCAGGCATCCGACGTGCCTCCGCTGAAGCTCATGGTTGCCCCCGAGGAGAACTACTGCACACTCCATTCAGCCCACAATTGCACCCTGACGCTGATTCCGGCCGACAAAGCTTTCGATGCGGTGAAACACTGGCGGGCAACCAATGGGCTGAAGGCGGCTGGCGGAGTGAACAAGGCAGCCGGGCGATTCGTGTTCGACCTCTGGGGCGGACGCTACGCCGAAAGTTCCGACGGACTTCGCCGGGCATTTCGCTACGGTCTGACCGACGCGATGGTCGTCTGGCACAACTGGCAGCGTTGGGGCTACGACTACCGCCTGCCGAACATTTGCCCGCCCAATCCGCAATTGGGAACTCTGGAGGAGATGCAGGATCTGATCAAGGCTTGCACCGAAGCTGGCGTGCTGCTGGCACCGCACGACAACTACATCGATTTCTATCCTGATGCCGACGGTTTCTCCTACGAAAATGTGATCGCCTTCAGCCAGGCGGGCGAGCCCGTGAAGGCGTGGCTTAACGAAGGGCGCGGCGCGCGAAGCTACCGGTATCGGGCCGACGCGATCGCCCCGTTCCTGAAGTCGAACGTGGCGTGGATTCGTGAAAATCTCGCTCCCACGGGCTTCTTCATCGACGTCTGGTCGAGTGCCCGGCCGTATTCCTACTGGACAAGTAACGGCGAGTTCGTTCCGGCTACCGTCACCCGCGACAAGTGGGGCGAGCTCTTTGCCTGGATTCGCGACGAACTTGGCGACGATGCGCCGCAGATCTCCGAAAGCGGCCACGACGGGCTGATCGGCTCGCTCGACGGCGCCCAGACGAACCACCTGCGGGTTGGCGAGCCGATGCCCGGTGATCTCGGTTGGTGCGTGTGGGACTGGAAATGCGCCGACGCCGAACGGACCCCATGGTTCGACGCAGCCCATCACGACCGGTTCATTCTTCACGGGGCCGGCTACAGTTCGCGTTACTCGGGCGGGCTCGATGATCGCCTGCACGGCATCTACAGCGACGACTACATTGCCACCGAAATGCTCACCGGGCATCCGGCGATGGTTCCCCAGCCGTTTGGCCGTGACGTGGTGAGAAAGTACTGGCTGACGGCCGACCTGATGCGCGCACTGGCCCTGCAGACGATTGAAAAGGTGACCTACGCCGACGGCGACCTGCACCGGCAGTGCGTCCAGTGGTCTGGGGGCGGCAAGGTGTGGGTGAACCGTGGAGAGAACGACTGGAACGTCCAGGGAACCACGCTACCGCAGTACGGGTTCCTGGCGAGTGTTCCCCAGACGCCGGGCGGGACGATTTCGGCAGGGATTATTCGGCGCGACGGCGTGATTGTCGAGTTTGCCGACAGCGGCGACAAGCTCTATGCGAATGGCCGGCTGCCGGCTGACCAGGCGCTCCCGGTCCGACTGAACGTCGATGGGGTCCGGACTGAGGGGGGAAGGCAATTCGAGCTGGACCTTACATGGGTGGCTGACGCCCCGGTATCCGGGGGGTACAGGCCGTTCCTGCACTTCTGTGACAAGACGGGCGAAATCTTGTTTCAGGCCAGCCACCGGTCCGATCCGTTCCAACAGGAAGTGGCGGGCCGGTTCTCTGTCAAGGCGACCGGTTCGATCCCAGCGACGATCAAGCCGGGTGAGGAAGTGGAACTGGTCTACGGGATCTACAGTCCGGAGAGCGGTCGGAGATTGCGGCTTGTCGGGCCCGATCTCGGCGATCAGCGGATCCGTGCTGGGTGGCTGGTCGTGCAGGGCGAGGGGAGCGAGGTCTCGGGCGTGAGTTGGAAGCCCCACGTGGCGGAACCCGATCGCTACCTTGCGAGATGGAACGCCAATGGCGCGCAGGTCGATTTCGGCGCCGTCAAGACGGCAGGTGGCTGCCGGCTCCACGTGGACGGTGAGAATCTGGTCCTGACACCGCTGCCTGGGGAGCGGGTGCCGATCTTCACCGTGGAAATTGTTTGGGGCAAGCTGGCTTGGAAACTTCCCATGCCGACCCGAGTCGAATCGATTGGCGAAGATGGCAAGGTGATATCGGCGAAAGCGGTCTCGGCAGCCGATGGGATCGTGAAGGTCGAGTGCCGGCCGGGCGTGTTTGCCTACCGCGTGAGCCGGTAGTGAGATCTTATTCGTTCGTTGTCGGTGTGGAGGCCCGGGATGGTACCTTTCTACCGGAGCTTCGAAGCCCGGCGTCAGCGGTCGCTGAATGCGGCAACTCGTTACTGTTTCGCGTTTGTTGGAGGCCCTTATGTCGCTGGTTTCGGTGCGTCGAGGCGCATCCTGTCTGCTGTTCCTGATGGTGCTCGTGACGGCCAGCGCCTGCCGAAAGCATGAACCGGCGCCCCCGCCCCCGACGGCGGCCGCCGGGCCCGTCACGCTCCGCGACATGACTGCCGAGACGGGCGTGCACTTCGTCCACGACGACGGCAGCGGCGGCCGGCGCTACATCGTGGAACCGATGAGTGCAGGGTTGGCCACGTTCGACTACGACGGAGACGGATGGATCGACATCTACTTCCTGAACGGCAAACCGCTGAAAGGATCCAAGCGATCCAAGCCGCCCCGAAACGCGCTCTACCGCAATCTGGGTGGATTTCGCTTCGAGGACGTAACGGACAAAGCCGGCGTCGGTGATATGGGATTCGGCCTGGGAGTGACCGCAGCCGACTACGACAACGACGGGGATCAGGATCTCTACCTCAACAATTTCGGACCGAACGTTCTTTACAAGAACAACGGGGACGGCACCTTCACCGACGCCACCGATCAGGCGGGCGTCGGCAACGGCGACCTGGTTGGAGCCGGCACCTGTTTCCTCGACATCGAGAAGGATGGCGACCTCGACCTGTATGCGGGCAACTACCTCAAGTTCGATTACGCTGAACACGTACAGCGGTATGTCGACGGTATCCCCTCCTACCCCTCGCCGCGGGATTTCCAGCCGGTTCCCGATACGCTCTTTCGCAACAATGGCGACGGAACCTTTACCGACATCAGCCAGGCTTCCGGCGTCGGCCTGGTGGCAGGTACATCGATGGGAATGGTCTCCACCGACGTCGATAACGACGGCGATGCAGACGTTTTCGTACTCAACGACGTGGCCGCGAACTTCTGTTTTCTGAACGACGGGAAAGGCATTTTTGAGGAAGTGGGTCTGCTGGTCGGCTTGGCCTACGACGCCTATGGCGACGAAAACGCCAGCATGGGTGTAGACTGCGGCGATTACGACAACGACGGCTGGTTCGACTTCTTTATGACTTCCTATCAGGGCGAGATGCCTGTCTTCTACCACAACCTGGGGAACGGACGTTTTGAAGATGCCACCCACGCAACCCAGGCAGGCGTCACGGCCTACCCCTACGTCAACTGGGGAACCGGGCTCGTCGATTTCGACAACGACGGCGATCTCGACATCTTCATCGCCAACGGGCACACGGAAGACAACGCCGAACTGTTCGATTCCAGCTCTCACTACCGGGCCCCGAACCAGTTGATTCTGAATCTGGGCAACGGCCAATTCGTCGACGTCTCGGATCAGTGCGGCGACGGCCTCCGTCCGGTCGAGGCAAGCCGGGGCACGGCCTTCGACGATCTCGACAACGACGGCTGGATCGACGTGGTCATTCTCAATTCCCGGCGACCGCCCACGATCCTTCGAAACGATACCCACAACGGCAATCACTGGCTCCAGATCCGACTGATCGGTGTGCGGTCAAACCGCGACGGCGTGGGGGCCCGCGTCACCCTTGTTGCCGGCGATCTCAGGCGAGTCGATGAAGTTCACAGCGGACGCTCCTACCAGAGTCACTATGGTTCGCGACTGCACTTCGGACTTGGGGCTCGCACCCGGGTCGATCGGATTGAGATTCGCTGGCCTAGCGCCACGGTCGACGTGATCGAAGGCGTTGGCGCGGATCAGTTGCTGACGGTTCGCGAAGGCGGCAAGGTGACTTCGGCGGAAACGGTTTCAGCAACCGACGGGTCGTGAAGGTCGAGTGTCCGCCGGGCGTGTTTACCGCCGGCTGAGTCGACAGCAGTGATGCTTCGGCAGAGAGTGCCCTACGGCCTGACGGGCGACGCCGACAGCTTGGCGGCTTGCTGTTCTGCATCAACGCCGCTTCTTGCCGCGCACGCCCTTCTCGCCTGCTCGTTTCTTGCCAGTCTTGCGACGGGCTGCCGTTTCCCTCTGTGGGCTTTTGCCTTTTCCGGACGCTCTCCCGCCGGAGGCCGAACGCTTTGGGGATCTGGCCGGGCGGCTGACGACACGAAAATCGAGTTGGCGGCGGTCGATGTCGACCCGGGCCACGGCTACCCGGAGGACGTCGCCAAGGCGGTAGGTATTGCCGGAACGGAACCCGGAAAGCGTGCGGGACGCCCGATCGTAATGATATTGGTCGTCCGCCAGCGAGTCGATGTGGACGAACCCTTCGGCAGGCAGCTGGAGGCCCTGGGCGAAGAGGCCGAAAGTCTCGACACCAGTGACTACGGCGTCCATTTCTTCCCCCACGCGATTCTCCAGATAGGTGAGCAGCTTTACCTTGATCAGTTCCCGTTCGGCCTCCTCCGCCCGCTGCTCGCACTGGGAACAGTGCTCGCCCAGAACGAGAAGAGCATCAAAATCGGCCAAGGGGGGTACGCCGCGGATGACCGCATCGAGAAGCCGGTGAACGGTCAGGTCCGGATAACGGCGGATGGGGGAAGTGAAATGGCAGTAACAGTCGCTCGCCAACGCGTAGTGGCCCAGCGGTTCCGGGCTGTAGACCGCCCGTTGCATGGAACGCAGCAAAGCATAATGGACGGCCTGCTCCTGGGGCTGGCCGACTACCTTCTCGAGCAGGGATTGGATCTCGAAACGGCTCTCGAGACTACCGGTCTCGAAACCGATCTCGTTGACGAATTCCGTGAGGGCCTTCAATTTGCGGGGAACCGGGGACTCGTGGATTCGCCGCAGGAAGGGAATCTCCCGGGCGGCCAGCAATTCGGCGACGGCCTCGTTGGCCGCCAGCATGAATTCCTCGATGATCTGGTGGCTTTCCGTATTTACCACTGCGTGAGCACCGATCACCTTGCCGTGCTTGTCGAGGTCGACCTTGAGATCGGGCATGTCCATGGCCAGGGCGCCATGCTCGAACCGCCGCTTGCGGAGAATCATGGCCAGTTCGTGCATGTTTTCCAGCAGAGCGTGGACCTGTTTGCCGAGCTTGCGAAGCCAAGCATGGGGGTCCGCAAGGTACTCGTCGACTTGCTCGTACGTGAGCCGTTTGCTGCTCTTGATGGCCGCCCGATGGGCCTCGACGCCGGTTCGCACGCCATCGGCGGTGAACTCGATGTAAACCGTCTTGGTGAAACGGACCTTGCCCGGCTGCAGGCTCGCCAGACCGTTGGAAATCAGTTCGGGCAGCATGGGGATGACCCGATCGGGCAGATAGACGCTGGTGGCCCTTGCCTGGGCCTCACGATCAAGGGGCGTGCGGGGCTGCACAAAGTGAGAAACGTCGGCGATATGCACGCCCAGACGCCAGTGTCCATTTTCGAGCCGCTCCAGAGAGATGGCGTCGTCAAAATCGCGGGCATCGACCGGGTCGATAGTCACGACGGTTTCGCCTGTGGCGTCGTGGCGGCCGTCGAGTTCCCCCTCGTTGAAGGCGGCAACCTGGTCGCGGGCTTCCTGGAGAGCGTCTTCGGCAAACTCGCCTGGCAGGCCGAACTCATGGATGATGGCCAGAGTATCAACACCCGGCTTGCCTCGGGGCCCGAGGACCTGGGTAATGACACCTTCGCCGGCGTGAACGGGAGACGGGAATCGAATCATCTCGACGACGACCTTGTCGTCCGGCACAACGCCGGCGGCGCCGGGATCGCCCACAAGGATCGGTCGGGTGAACAGGGACCCGTCGATCTGGACCAGCCCGTATCCGCCGTGCTCGAAATACGTGCCGACGAACTGGTTCGTCTGACGTTCAATCACCTCGACAATCTCGCCTCTGGGGCCGGGGTGCTTTCTGCCCGGTGGAAGGAGCTGCACGGCCACGGTATCGCCGTTGGCGGCGTCCTTGGTTCGCCTGGCGGGGATGTAGATGTCGGCCTCCCGGTTGTCTTCGCCACGGGCGGCGCCGGTGGGACGTACGAAGCCGTAGCCTGATTCGTTGCGCCGAAAGGTGCCGACAACACGCTTGGCGTGTGTTTCGGAGGCCGGTTTGCCCACGCGGCCCTGCCCACCGCCGGGCTGCGGAGTCTCGACGGGCTGAATCAGGTGTCCTGCCCCGTAGCGAATCTGGCCCGTGGCAATCAGCCTCTTGACCACCTTCTTCACGGCCGCCACTTCCGATTTGGGCAAACCCAACCGCTGAGCAATCACCCGGGGTTTCACCGGACGATACGTGGGACGGCGGACGAGTTCCAGGATCGCCTCGGTCACTTCGGTCGGTGTCATCGGTTCCCCAGTCAGAGAAAGTGGTCGTCATGCGGTCGCCCGTCCCAGTGAAACCGAGCCGGGGACGGCGAAAAACAGCATGGTGCGGCTCGACGCACCAATACCTTTAAGGTGAGGCAAGAACCATCCTGCGCCACGAACCTCAAAGATCGTGAAATTCTTCCCAAAGACTCGCAACCAACGGGAGCAGGCCCTTTCAACTCGAGCGGTAACTCGCTTTGGCTCACCGGCCCCTGCGTGACAACGGGCGCTCTCGACTCATTCGCGGTGCGCACCGGTCAGGTCTCGTTGGAACCGTACCCTTTGAAGAGCTTGCGGCCCATATTCTGATTATATAGGGTCCAGGGACTGTCGACGTTGGGATCGTCGCGCAACTGCTGTTGGAAGGAAAAGACCTTGGCGTCGAGGTTGTCGAGGTAATAAAGGGCCAGGGCCTCGAGGGTCATGGGGAGCTTGGGGCTGCCGTACTCGTATTGGCCGTGGTGCGACACGATCATGTGTTTCAGCCGCAGGACCTTTTCCCGGTCGATCGGCTCTCCCGAGAGTTTCTCGGCCTCGCGGACCTTCGCTTCGAGCATACTGACGGCCATGACGAGGTGCCCCACCAGTTGCCCTTCATCGCTGTAGGCCATATCGCGATCGTAAACGAGTTCGTCGATCTTGGCCATGTCGTGGAGGAAGGCGCCCATGATGAGCAGGTTGGCGTCGATCTGCGGGTAACAGGGGGCCACTCGGGAGGCGGCCTCCATCAGGGTGACGACGTGTTCCAGCAGGCCGCCCTGGTAAGCGTGGTGGAGCTTGATGCCGGCGGGCGTCCGGCAAAACTTGTGCATGAACTGCTCGTCCATCAGAAAGCACTCGGCCAGCGTCACCAGTTCGGGATCCGTCAGCCCGCGAAGAACCGAAACCAGCTTGCCCCGAAGGCGGTCGATGTCGGCGGGAGTCAGCGCGAGGAACTCCTCTTCGTTGACCTCGCCCGGTTCCAGGGGGGTCACGTGGGTGGCGATCAACTGCATGGCGCCCTGGAAGAGCTGGGTTGTGCCGGCCACGCGGATGTAATCGCCGTTTTCGAAAGTGCGATACACGTCCTCCGTCGCATTCCACATCCGCGTGGGGATCGCGCCCGTTCGATCCGATAGCTCCATCTGCAGGTAAAGATTGCCATTTCGATTGGGCCGCAACTGCTTGCCGGTCACTCGGAAAACCTCGTTAACCGGTTCCTGTTCCCGAAGATCGCAGACGTACCGACGCGCCATAGAACTGCTCCGATTGTGCGTGGCCGAGGGAATGATGAAAAAGTCGGCCGGGAAGGACGAAAAGGGGGATTGTTGATGCCGATTCAGCCATCTGGACTGGCAGGGCTTTCGATCGGAAGGCGAACAAGACCGGCGGGAGCAGGAAAACGACCTCATGCATCACACCGTCTGGCTGCCGACCGATCCAGCTACCTGATCTGGCTGAAGGGCTTCCGATTTCGCGGGGATCAAACCCATCGCCCGATTTTAGGGTGGTCCTCGGATTCCCACAAGTGGCAGATCAGGCGCGGCCCGCGTGGGAGTGTTCCAGAAAGCCCTACAAGGCGTGGAGGTCTCCCACGGGCAGGGATGGGCACGATTGCTGGTTCCGCAGCGGCCCTAAGAAGCCCTGACGAGACGTGGGAGTCTCCCACGGGCAGGGATGGGCACGATCACTGGCTCCGCAGCGGCCCTAAGCCACTCCACTTTCAGATTTCCGCCTGCTGTTCTAAAATGGCAACTTTCCCCCGCTGTCGGTTGACCCGTATCTCTGGGGACACTTGCCTGAAAGACCTGTCGTCACCACCTGCAGACACCCGGCGGCCCCGCGCGGCCACACGAAACTCGGGAACTCAAAACCAGAGAACTCAACTCGAGCCGTGAATGCTGATCATCTCGCAGGCTCCATTTCCCTGACCCGAAACCTGAACCCCCAACCCTGCCAACTCCCATGTACTGGTCTCGAACATTCGTTCCCACGATGAAGGAAACGCCCGAAGGGGCGGAGATTCCCAGCCACATCCTCATGCTGCGAGCGGGCCTGGTCTCGCAGGTAATGGCGGGGGCCTACACCTATTTGCCCATGGGCCTGCGGTCTTTGAGCAAAGCGGCACAGATTGTGCGGGAGGAGATGAATCGTGCCGGGGCGGTGGAACTGGTGATGCCCGCCATGTCTCCCATCTCGCTGTGGGATCAAACTGGGCGAACTGAGGCCTTCGGCGATGTGCTCGTCAAGCTCGACCTGCCCCGGGGGGGACGCAAGGTCCGAGTCGTTCTCGGGCCAACCCACGAAGAAATCATCACGGACCTGGTGAGCCGGCAGATTTCCAGCTACCGCCAGATGCCGATCACGCTGTACCAGATTCAAACCAAGTTCCGTAACGAGGAACGGCCGCGGTTCGGCGTGTTGCGGACGAGCGAGTTCCTCATGAAGGACGCCTACAGTTTCGATACCGACGTGGAGTCCCTCGGCAGGAGCTACGACGCCATGTACGAGGCGTACTGCCGTATCTTCGATCGCTGCGGCGTGGCCTACTTGCCGGTCGAGGCGGAAAGCGGCCCCATCGGGGGCGACGCGAGTCACGAGTTCATGATTCCCTCCGAGAACGGCGAAGACTCGGTCGTCCACTGCCCCCATTGCGGCTATGCGGCCAACACGGAGAAGGCGGAGATCGGCGATCGGCGCGAAGACGCACCCCCAGTTGCGATGGCCGACGTCCAGAAGGTCGCGACCCCCGGCGCGGCAACCATCGAACAGGTCAGCCAATTCCTCAAGTGCCGTCCGGCAGACCTGATCAAGACCCTGCTGTACGAGGCCGATGGGAAACCGCTGGCGGTGCTGGTGCGCGGCGATCACGAGGCCAACGAGAACAAGATCCGCCGCCTTGTCGGGGCCGGCCGGCTCGAACTGGCCGCCCCGGGCACGATCGAGCGAGTGACCGGAGCGCCGGTCGGGTTCGCCGGCCCGGTGGGCATGGCCGAGAAGATTCCGGTCTATGCCGATGCCGACGTCCAGTCTGTGCGGAACGGAGTCACCGGAGCCAATGCAGCCGACACGCACCTGACCGGCGTCAACCCGGGCCGCGATTTCGAGCCCGATGCCTATGCCGACCTCCGCAACGCGGTGGCCGGCGATCCGTGCCCCCGTTGCCCGAGCAGGCTGACCATTCGCCAGGCGATCGAAGTCGGACACGTTTTCAAGCTGGGCACCAAGTACACTGAGGCCCTGGGAGCCCGCTACTCGGACGACAAGGAACAACTCCGCCCGATCATCATGGGCTGCTACGGCATCGGGATCGCCCGGATTCTCGCGGGACTGATCGAGACGAATCATGACGACGCGGGGATCGTCTGGTCGGTGCCCCTGGCCCCTTACGAGGTGCTGCTCGTGCCCATGAAGGTCAAGGACGAAGAGACCATGACACTGGTCCAGTCGCTCCACGACGAACTGGAGGCCGCGGGAGTCGAAGTGCTGGTCGACGACCGCGATGCCCGTGCCGGCGTGAAGTTCAACGACGCCGACCTGGTGGGCTTCCCGCTCCGAGTGGTCATCGGGCCGCGAGGGCTGAAAGAGGGTAAGCTGGAAGTGAAGTGGCGTTGGGAGTCGGAAACCGAAATGATCGACCTGGAGGGCGCCGCCCAGACGCTTGCCGGCTTGATCCGGGAGGAAAAGAAGACCAACGCCCGGTTCCAGGCGCGAGGCCGTTAGAATGCCGGCCGTTTTTCATTGGGAACACACGGTCGCGGAAACGGAGATCGACGGCCAGGACCACGCGAACAACGTGGCCTACGTCGAGTGGCTGCAGGCCGCCGCCGTGGCCCATTCGGCGGCCCAGGGGTGGCCGGGATCGCGTTACCGGGAGGTCGGCTACGGCTGGGTCGTACGCCGCCACACGATCGAGTATCTCCAACCGGCCCATGCCGGTGACCGGATCGTGGTGCAGACCTGGGTTGCGACCATGAGACGGGCGTCGTCGACACGGCAGTACCAGGTGCTCCGTCCGAGCGACAACACGTTGCTGGCCAAGGCGGAAACACTCTGGGCCTTCATCGACTACGCCGCCCGTCAGCCTCGCCGCATCCTGCCCGAAGTGGCAGGGGCCTTCGAGCTGGTGGAGAGGCCGGCGGAAGGATCTTGAAGACCGCCGTGCTCGAGATCCGTGAACGCCCAATTGGTGGGCCCCTCCTGATTCAGACGCAACACTCGGTTTGGTGGAATCAGAAACGGTCTGCCCGCAAGTAGCCTTGGTGCAGAGGCCGGCAGGCCGGCGGAGGCGCGGTGAGGGCTGGTACCGGAAGGGACCGGTGAGTGGTATATTGGCGGATTACGCCACAGCTCCGGAGAGGAACGACATCCATGAAGATCCTTGTCATTCTCGGTCACCAGCGTCTGGGCAGCTTCTGCCATGCGATCACCGACACGGCCGTTCGGCAGCTTCAAACAGACGGACACGAGGTGATCGTCCACGACCTTTACCAGGAGAATTTCGACCCGATCCTGGCCGACACCGAGATCGGTCGTGACGGGAGACTTCCCCCGGTCGTGCAGCGGCATTGCGACGAGTTGATGGCGGCCGACGGATACCTGGTGGTGCATCCGAACTGGTGGGCGGGACCGCCGGCGATCCTCAAGGGATGGGTCGACCGGGTGATTCGACAGGGGCTGGCATATTCGTTCAGCGATTCGGGGGTCGTGGGGCATCTGGCCGGCAGAACGGCCGTCGTGATAACGACTTCCAACACACCGCGAGATGTCGAACTCGCCGTCTATGGCGACCCCCTGGAGAACCTGTGGAAGACGTGCATTTTCGGATTATGTGGCGTGGAAGATTTCACCCGGCGGAACTTTGAATCGGTCATCCTCAGCACGCCGGAGGACCGGGCCGAGTGGCTGGAGGAAACCAAGAGAATCATGCGGGACCGGTTTCCAGCCAAGTGAAGAGAATCGCACAGCCGGCAGACTCTATAGTCCGCGCAGGTAGGTGCGGATACGTTGCTGCAGAGCCGGTGGCCCCGAATGCTGCGCGGCCTGCAGGGCGATGCTCCCGAGGCGTTCCGCCAGAGGCTTGTTTCCCGCAGCCAGCGCCTTTTCGCTCGCGCCCAAGGCCACGTTCGCCAGGTTCCGCGACAGGACCGCGCTGCGATGCCTGTTCGGGCCAGTCAAGATGGCGCGAAGTGCGTCGACCCGCCGCTGATCATAATTGCCGAGGAACTTGCTCTCCAAGAGGTCGATGGCCTGCATGGCACCGGCGGGATTCCGGGTCGACACCGCCCTTTCGCAGGCCAGATTCAACAGAACGTAGACCTCCGGCGGGTTGCGATCCGACTTCTGGGCCTCCGCCAGGAGGACATTTGTGTCGGCTTGGCGGTACTCCACCAGCTTCTCTGCGACGCGGTTGAACACCGCGGGCTTAACGGGTTGCCATTTCTCCGAAGCCTGATCGTCCAGTGAGTCTCCCTGCGTTTCAGGTGTGGAGTTGGGGGCTTCGTCAGGAAGGGGACTGGCATCCTTCAGCAGATCGGCCAGCGAGCGGCGATCCGCGGAGATGCGGATTTCCTCCTTCGTTGTGGCAGCGTTCGGTACAATTTCTTCCGGAGGTGACGTTGGTTGGGTCGCAGGACTTTCATGATCGCCGGCTGCCTGGATCGGGTCCGCCTTGTGCCTTGTGCCGGGAGTGTCAGGCACCGGTTCCGTGATGTACTTCTGGCCGGATGGATCCTTAACGACCGAGTCTTGCGGCAGTGTCGGGGGCCGAGGCGACGTGCGGGCTTGCGTGTTGCGCCCTGCCGGGTCCGGCACCGACCGGTGCGGTGTCTGCTGCGTGTAGAGTGCCCAAAAAACAACCGTGGCAACGAGAAGTAGTGATACCCCCGCCGCTTTGATCAGGAGCGAGGTCCGTCGGGTTCGCCTCAGCCTGACGTTTCGCGTGATCGTGATTGGCGATGGATGTGGATCGGGAAGTGTTGGGTCCAATGGGGGGAAGACCGGCGCCGGTTGACGCAAGACGCCTCCGCTCGAGGGTCGAGCGATTCCGCCCCCGGTTTGCCCCGCCGTTCGAGGCAGGGACGGATTTTGAATAGTGGGAAACGGAGGCGACGGAAGGACGTTCGACGTGGATCGTCGCGGCGGGGAGGGAGAACCAGGAGGCGAGGGAGAAGCCAAACGCGATTGGAGCTCTCGGTCGTAGGCCGCCTTCTTCTCCGGCGAAAGGAGACAGACCCTGGCTGCTGCGAGTTCATTGAGGATTTTCTGGGAAACAGCGCTGTATCGTCCATTCTGGTACGTACGCACATGTCCCATACGCTGATCGGCGGCGCTCTCGATTGTCTCGGGATCCGACTCGAACAGCGGCAGCGCCAGCAGGCGATAGTAATGAGGGGGCTGGTCCGCGGGAGGGATGCCAAGCCACTTGTGGTACGGATCGAAACCGTCCTGCACCTTGATTTCTCAACCGTTTGCGACAACACAATGGGGACGCGCTGATGAGCGCATTATAGCGTGTCTGCCGGAAAACCGCACGGAGCGGAAACAGACAGAACAAACAGGGCCCGCCGACGCAAGAAACGCAGCGGCTCTGCAGCTCGCATTCCGGATCAAGGCAGTTCTTTGAGCCGGAGGTTCCGGAACTCGACTCGCGAGCGGTGGCCCATGAACCCGAGATGCCCGCTGGTACGGTAGCGGCCCGGGTGGTCGTAGCCGTCGATCCCCTTGTCGCCCAGTTGATCGAGTTCGGCAAGGTTGGCATCAACGATCACGCTGTCGTTGAGCGTCACTCGAATGTGGCGTCCCTGGCAGAGAATCTCCTGGGAATTCCACTCGCCCAACGGCCTGAGATGCCCTCGCTTGGCTGGTACGAGTCCGTAGACCGAACCGTGATACTGCCAGGGATTGAGCGTCTTGTACTTCTCGGCCGTGTCGTCGAGAACCTGAATTTCCATGCCACTCCGGGATGTCGAGCCCTGGCCATCGAGCGGCGCTCGGATCGCGATGCCGTTGTTGCCTCCCGGCGACAGTTTGAATTCGAAGCGGAAGATGAAGTCGGCATACTCTTGTTTCGTACAGAGGAACCCTCCCGATTCCTCCTTGCTCGCCAAGACTCCATCCTTCAACTCATACCCATCCAGCGCCCCCTGCCAGCCTTCGAGAGAATCACCGGTAATCAACGGAACGAAACCATCCTCCGGTTGGGCCTCACTGCCCTTCTCGGCAGAACACACAACAGCCGGAAACAAGACTATGGAGAGAACGGCGGCACGCACGAACATGACACGATTTCCATTCACGTTGTTGACAACCTGACTTGACGTGGACAGCACAGCCATCGGCTATCGTAATTGCGATCAGGCCGGTTGTCACCTGGCTGACCTGGGCGAGGGTTGATTCCCGCAATGCCGCGGAGTAAGAAGGATGAATGTCGGCACGGTTCCCGAGTCACACGCGTGGAGGCAAAAGAATGCTCACGACACGGTTTGCGCGATCGATCAGCCTCACCGGCATCCTGCTTGCGTTGCCCCTGGCGGGCTGGATGGCAGGGGCGGTTTCCGGGGCCGAACCGGCCGCGGTTGCTGCCTCGCCGGCCTACGAGCCGATCACAATGTCGACATGGTACGAGGTTGATCCAGCCTGGCCAAAGCGCCCCGACGACTGCCTTTGGCACCAGACGCCGGGCGTGACGGTGGACGACAAGGACCAGGTGTGGGTCTTTACGCGGGGCACCCCGCCCGTTCAGGTCTACGATGCCGACGGCAACTTCGTCCGTGCGTGGGGCACGGATATTGTGGGAACCAAAGACGTGCGGAAGACCTCCCACTACATTCGAATCGACCATGAAGGAATGGTCTGGCTGGCCGACACGGGCAAACACGTGGTTATGCGGTTGACGCCCGAGGGCAAGCTGCTCCAGACGCTCGGGACTCCGAACGAAGCCGGCGACGACGAGCGCCATTTCGACAAGCCGACCGACATGGCAATCCGTCCGGACGGGCATGTTTTTGTTTCCGACGGCTATGGGAACAGCCGCGTGGTTCACTTCGATGCCGAGGGCAAGTTCGTCAAGGCGTGGGGACGACGCGGCACCGGCCCCGGCGAGTTCAGTCTGGTTCACTCGATCGCACTGGACTCGAAAGGCAACGTTTACGTGGCCGACCGTAACAACGCCCGAGTGCAGGTTTTTGATCCCGATGGCAAGTTCCTCGATCAGTGGCGAAACCTCCTGGTTCCCTGGGGATTGTGGATGACGGCGGACGACGAACTCTGGGTCTGCGGATGCTCGCCCATGCCCTGGGCCGATCCGGCCATGCCGTTGAGCTGCCCCCCGAAAGATCAGGTCTTCATGCGGTTCAACACGTCGGGCAAGCTTCTTCAGCTTTGGACCGTTCCGAAAGCCGCCGATGGCGAAGAGGAGCCGGGCCAGTTGAATTGGCTCCACGGCATGGCCCTGGACTCGAAAGGCAACATCTACGCGACCGATATCATCGGGCAGCGCGTACAGAAGTTCATTAAGAAAAACTGAGGAGCGAGCGATGATCCTGGGTTTCGGTGAAATCATGATGCGGGTGGCCCCGCCGGGGTTCGGCAGATTCCGCCAGTGCCTGCCGGGTTCTGTCGATGTGACCTTTGGCGGCGGGGAAGCGAACGTGTGCGGTTCGCTGGCCCTGCTGGGACGCCCGGTGCGCTACATCACCGCGCTCCCCGAACATGCTATGGCCGACGCGATTGTCGGCTGGCAACGGAATCTCGACATCGACACCAGCTACATCCTCCGCCGGGAAGGCCGCCTGGGGATCTACTTTCTGGAATCGGGCGCCAATCAGCGAAGCTCGACGGTCATCTATGATCGCGCTGGCAGTTCTGTGGCCCTGGCCCGGCCCGATGAATATGACTTCGACGCCGCGCTGGACGGTGTGACTCGAGTTCACGTAACGGGCATCACTCCGGCCATCAGCGAGAATGGATTCCTGTCGACCTTGGAACTGGTCAGGAAGGCAGCCGGGCGGGGCGTCAGGGTCTCATGCGACCTGAATTTCCGCAAGAAGCTCTGGCGCTGGCGAAAAGGCTGCGCCCCGAACGAACTCGCCCGGGAGTGTATGAGCCAGCTTCTTCCGATGGTCGACCTCGTTATCGGCAACGAAGCCGATGCGGAAGATGTTCTGGGGATCCACGCCGGGGGAACAGCCGTCGAAGAAGGCGAAATCAACGCCCAGGCCTACGCGGAAGTGGCCCGCAGAATCAGCGAGCAATTCAAGAATGTCTCTCTTGTGGCAATCACACTGCGGGAGAGCATCTCGGCCAGCCACAACAATTGGGGGGGCATGCTCTTTGAGGTGAAAACGGGCCAACCCCATTTCGCGCCCCTCAACAAGCAAGGCCAGTACCAACCCTACGAAATCCGCGACATCGTGGACCGCGTGGGTGGGGGCGACTCTTTTGCCGCCGGGCTGCTCTATGCTCTCGACAGCGACCGTTACTGCCGTCCGCAAGATGCCATCCGGCTGGCTGTCGCTGCAAGCTGCCTCAAACACTCGTTGCTCGGCGACATGAATTTCGTGACCCTGAGCGAAATCGAGGCGCTCTTGGGCGGCCAGGCTTCGGGCAGGGTCCAGCGATAATCACCCCCCATGCGACGGGTCAGTTATGTCGATCGCCGCGGTTCTTCGGGCAGTCCATCCGTGGAGTGAGCGAAACCGCGCCGCGACGGTGTAATCGCAGTTCTGGACGAGAAGAAACCTGTACGCGTGCCCGGGGTTTAACCGGAAGGGCACCGAAGAGCACATCCCGGCGCTGGCCAGAGATTGCTGCTTACCCTAGACTAAAATGGATCATGGCGAGAACTTCTCGCCCCAGTTCGACCGATTCGATTTTCACCGACGGGGATGCCGTTGATTATCAGTGAATCGAGTGCCCGTAGATATGCTCTTCGGGATCCTGATGTTCGCCTGATGCTCGAAGTGCGCGACGGTAACGCCGCTGCTTTTGGGGAGCTGATGCAGCGCTATCAGAATCGAGTCGTGACCTTTCTTGAACAATACACGGGGAACCGGGATCAGGCAGAAGATCTGGCACAGGATGTTTTTCTGCGCGTGTACCGGGCCCGAAAGCGTTATGTGCCGGGGGCCAAGTTTTCGACATGGCTCTTCACGATCACTGGCAATGTTGCAAAGAACGCCCAGCGCAGCCGGTCCCGCCGACACGAAATCAATCTTGAAGGCCGCGAGAGCGGCCCGATGGGGATCAGGCCCCTGGAAACGATTGCCCAGGTCTCCAGCGGACAGATTCCCGCCCGGGCCCTGGATCGGGCCGAATCGCGGGATTTGGTTCGAATGGCCGTTCAATCCCTCAACGAACGCCAGCGAATGGCGGTGCTGTTGAGCAAATTTGAGGGAATGAGCTATGCCGAGATTGCCGAGGCCATGGGTCAGTCGGTTCAGGCGATCAAGTCACTGTTGAGCCGAGCCCGGGTCAATTTGCGCGAGGTGCTTGAACCCTATTTTGATGAAGGACGCCCTTCCGAACCTGAAGATGAGGCTGCTCAAGCGGATCCTTAGAAGCCTTGACAAAACGTACGAGTTTCCCACGGGCATGGATGTGCACAATCGGTGGTTTTGTTAGCGGCCCTAAGAAGCCCTGACAAAACGTACGAGTTTCCCACGGGCATGGATGTGCACAATCGGTGGTTTTGTTAGCGGCTCAAAGAAGCCCTGATACAACGTAGTTGACGAGGCCACAAGGCCATGGCGAAAGATTCGTACCAAGCCGACCCGGCGGATAACGCCGACTCTCTGAACGAGGAGTTGGTGGCCTATCTCGACGGCGAACTCGACGACGCGTCATCGCGCCGGATCGAGGAGCGACTGACCTCGGACTCGACTCTGCGTGCCCATCTCAGCCGATTTGAACGAACATGGGACGCGTTGGACGAGTTGGAGCGAGTGGAGGTTGATGAAGATTTCACCAGGACAACGATCGAGATGGTCGCCCTGGCGGCGGAAGAGGAACGCCAGCAGGAACAGCAGCAACGGCCCGTGCGGCGGCGTCACCGACTTCTGATCGCGTCTGCAGGGCTTGTGTCGGCCTGTGCGGCAGGGTTCCTGGTTGTCTGGAGCCTTTGGCCGGATCCGAACGAAGCCTTGATCGATGATATTCCCGTGCTCGAACGGCTTGACGAGTATCTTCAGATCGACGACATCGATTTTCTCAAGTTACTGGAAGAAAAGCAGCTATTTCCCGCGGAGAAGAAGGATGACCGTGCTTAAGCGATGGGCAATCGCAGCCGTCGCGGCGGCAACCGTCATGGCTGCCGGCGCCAGCCAGTCCGACAATCCAGGATCCGGCAGTGAACAGGAACTCCGCGATCACCTGGAAAATCTGGATTCGGCGAAGAAGCGGCAGCTCGAGGAAAAGCGGCTGCAGTTCAACAATCTTTCACCCGAGAAACAGAAGCAACTCCGCAAACTCCATCAGGACCTTCAGGCCGACGAAAACCGCGAAGAGCTGGAGCGGGTCATGAAGGCCTACTTCGAGTGGGTCCTCACCCTTTCTGTGTCGGAACGGGCTCACTTGAACAGCATCACGGATCCCGAGGAACGGCTCCGCCTGGTGACCCGATACCGAGCTTCGCCCGGCAAACCGCCGTGGCGACGGCCAGATTTCAGTGGCGGCCCTCCCACAGGACAGAGCTTCGCTCCGCGGAATACGTATCGTGAGTTTGGAGAGACCCTCAAGGTTTGGGCCGGCCCGTATGTTGCCAGTCGCGCCGAGGAGTTGGCAGCTCTGCTCCCAGCCGAGAAACAAGCGAATTGGAAGGCCTGTCTTCAGAAGATTCGCTCAGAGACTACCGATGGCGACAAGGATTTGTGGCGGGCCCTGCTCCCCTGGTACCTTGCCGGTCCAACCCAGGACCTGCCCATCACGGATACGGACGTCAACGATTTCGAGAAGCTTCTGCCGCCCGACACCAGAAAATGGTATGCCGAAACCCCGCACGACATGAAGCCGGAGATTCGACGCGGGCTACGGGGAATGATCAGTTACCTGTTTGGCGGCGGCGACCCGGAGCTGACAGGCTTGGTCTCCGCTGAGGAGCTGGCCGAGTTTGAGAAGAGCCTGCCTCCAGATCCGCAGGGCTATCTGGCCAGGCTGCCAAAGCATGTACGCAGCGGTCACCTGCGACTCACCTATTTCTTGTCCAAACTACCCAGTTTCATGCGTGAAGATCGCTTCTCGCCTGGCCGGGGCGGGTCACCCCGCGGAGATCAACGGCACGACGGGTCGCCGGGCCCGAGACGTGATCCCCGCAACGATTTTCGAGATCGAGGCGATGGACATCCTCCCGCTCCTGGCGAATCACGGCCCGACCAGCCGGACATGTCACCGCCGCCAGGCGAAATGCAGCCGCCCCCCGACAAGAGGCAGCCTTGGCCTGGCGACTTGAAACCGTCGTCTGGCAGAGGTCCAACACGGCACCCCGGTACGCAAGGGCAGCCAGGCGGCGCAACAGACAAACCCCAGTCGTGGATGTCCGTTTTGCGAGAAGGGATCGCTTGAAGCTCAGGTCTCTCCCTTCCCCGCCTCCTGCTTTTGGATCTTTGCCCACGTGTCTCGCAACGTCACCGTGCGGTTGAATATCAGCTTCTCGGGAGAGAAGCCTTTCGAGTCGGCAATGAAGTAACCCAGCCGCTCGAACTGGTAGGGCAGTTCCCTCTGAGGTGAGGCGAGGCACGGCTCCAGCTTGCAGCCGGTCAGCACCTCCAGTGAGTTGGGGTTGAGGTGCTTGCGGAAATCGTCCCCATCGTCCGGGGACTCGACGCTGAACAGGGTCTCGTAGAGCCGTACTTCGGCGTCCACGGCATGTTCGGCCGACACCCAGTGAATCGTGGCCTTCACTTTGCGGCCGTCGGGCGCGTTGCCGCCCCGTGTCGCCGGGTCGTAGGTGCAACGCAGTTCGACTATTTGTCCGGAGCTATCCTTGACCACGCCGGTGCAGGTGATGAAGTATCCATAGCGCAACCGCACTTCCCGCCCTGGAGCGAGGCGGAAGTACTTCTTGGGCGGGTCCTCCATGAAGTCTTCCTGCTCGATGTAGAGGACTTTCGAGAACGGGATCTTCCTGGTTCCGGCGCTCTCGTCTTCTGGATTGTTCACGGCGTCGAGCTCGTCGATCTGCCCCTCCGGAAAATTCTCGATCACGACCTTGAGCGGCTTGAGCACGGCCATCACCCGCGGCGCTCTCTTGTTCAGATCCTCACGGAGGCAGAATTCCAGCAGGGCCAGATCGACCGTGCTGTTGAACTTGGCCACGCCGATCCGCTCGCAGAACGCCCGAATCGACTCGGGCGTATAGCCGCGCCGTCGCAACCCGCAGATCGTCGGCATTCTCGGATCGTCCCAGCCGTCGACATGCTTCTCCTGGACGAGGGTGAGCAACTTCCGCTTGCTCATCACCGTGTATGTCAGATTGAGCCGGGCAAACTCGATCTGCTGGGGCCGATAGATGCCGAGGGTCTCGAGATACCAGTCATACAAGGGACGGTGGTTTTCGAACTCCAGTGTACAGATCGAATGGGTGATCTCCTCGATCGAATCGGACTGCCCATGGGTGAAGTCGTACATCGGATAGACGCACCACTTGTCGCCGCTCCGGTGATGGGTGGCATGCAGGATCCGGTACATGACCGGGTCGCGCATGTTGAGGTTCGGGTGCGCCATGTCGATCTTGGCGCGCAAGGTCCTCGTCCCGTTCGGGAATTCTCCCGCCCGCATTTTTTCGAACAGGTCGAGATTCTCCTCCACGGATCGATCGCGGTAGGGACTGTTTTTCCCCGGTTCCTTGAGCGTTCCCCGATACTCGCGGGTCTCGTCGGCGTTGAGATCGCACACGTAGGCCTTGCCGTCCCTGATCATCTGCAACGCCCACTGGTAGAGCTGATCGAAATAATCGGAGGCGTAGAACTCGCGGTCGCCCCAATCGAACCCCAGCCAGCGGACGTCTTCCTTGATGGAATCGACGTACTCCTGCTCCTCCTTGGTCGGATTGGTGTCGTCAAATCGCAGGTTGCACAGCCCCCCTTCGTTTTCCCGAGCGATACCAAAATTCAGGCAGATCGACTTGGCATGGCCGATGTGCAGATAGCCGTTCGGCTCCGGCGGAAATCGCGTGTGGACGCGGCCGCCGTACTTGCCCGTCTTCAGATCCTCGGCCACTCGGGCTCGGATGAAATCCAGGGGTGCTCCAGATTCGTTATTGCTCATATGAGTCCTCGTTCAATAGTCTCCCGATCCCAACGAAAGGGAAGGCCCTGGGGAACACCGCGCAGGTAGGGTTGGCAGGGAGCCAGGGTATCGACCAGTCTCCGAATATTCTCCGCAGACCGCCGATAGACAATGTCAATGTCCTGGGTCAGTCGCGAGGCACCGTGGGCTGTTGCCGCTGCGCCACCAACAAGGATAAACTCGATCTCGGCTGAGGCCAAGACATTCAAGAGACGTCTCAAGTCTGTCATCGAGCCGCCCTCGCCTTCTTGCCCGCTTCCCGCAACTCTTCAGCGAACTTCTGCAGATCCATCAACTTGCAGAATCGTTCCTCCACGGTCAGCTTGAGGTTCTCACGCAACAAGGTACGGTCCACATGGGCCTTGTAGGCCTCGATCACGGGATCGGGAGTGATTTCCGGCAGGTCATCGATCACGGCATCATCTCGCGTTCTACAACCTCTCCAATGCCCGGTCGAACCTGGCCAGGCACGACTCCTTGCCCAGGATTGCCAGGGTGTCGAACACGCCGAAGCCGACCGACTTGCCCGTCGCGGCCACCCGGATTGCATGGATGATCTGACCCACGTTGATCCCCTGGGCCTCGACGAACGAGTGGAGCAGCCGGTCCAAGCCTTCCGCATCGAATGTCTCGGCACCGGCCAAAGCCTCACGGAACTTCTTCAGCAGTCCGGCGGCGTCTTCCGGGTTCCGGATCCGTTTCTCAAAGGCCGCTTCGTCATAGGTCAGTTCATCGTCGGGGGCGAAGAAATCGCCATAGTCGACGATATCGCCGGCCACCTTGATTCGATCGCCGGCCGCCTCCACGATCTTGCGGACCTTGGCCTTCACAGCCTCATTGCCGGCCGTCAACATCCCCGCCTTTTCCAGGTAGGGGAGCACCAGTTCGACTTTCTTGTCCAGGGGCACGTCCAGCATGTGGCGTTCCTGGAATGCCGAAAGCTTTTTCGGGTCAAAACTGGCAGGGGCCTTATTGACTCGCTCCAGCGAAAAGACCTCGACAAGATCGGACCGCGAGAACTGCTCCGTCTTGTCGTCCAACGACCACCCTAGCAGCGCCAGGTAGTTCACGATCGCCTCGGGCAGGTAGCCCACCTGCTCGTAGAAATCGACGATGACGGGGTTGAACGTGTCCATGTCGACCGTCAGGCCAATCGCCTGGGCAATCTTCTGTCCGTGTTGTACGAGCTGGGCAAAATCCTTGTTCTTCAGGTACTTGTCGAGCTTCCGCTTGCTCAGCTTCACCTTGCTGCCCGGCTCGGCCACGAAGGGGAGATGAGCGTACTGGGGCAATTCGTAGCCCAGTCCCCGGGCGATGAAGATCTGCCGCGGTGTGTTTGAGAGATGCTCTTCGGCACGAATGACGTGCGAGATCTGCATATCGTGGTCGTCAACCACGCTTGCCAGGTGATAGAGGCAGGTCCCATCCGCCCGTTGGATCACGTGGTCCTGTTCCCTGGCCCAGTCGAACTCGACGTCGCCACGAATCAGGTCGGGAATAACGAGCGTGCCTTCTCGAGGCATCTTCAGTCGCACCACGGCCTGCCGCCCCTCGGCCTCAAAGCGTGCACAATCCGCAGGTGTCTCTGCCATCCAACGGCGACTGTAGACGAATTGCTGCTTGGCCTTCTCGGCCGCTTCGCGTTCCGCCTGAATCTCCTCGGTTCTGGCATAATCGCGGTAGGCCCGCCCGGCAGCAACCAACTCTTCGGCAGCCGCCCGGTGCCTGTCCGCCCGTTGCGACTGATAGTAGGGTCCAAACTCGCCCCCGACTTCGGGCCCCTCATCCCAATCGATGCCGAGCCAGCGCAACCCATCGAGAATGGGTTTCAGGGCCGTCTCGACATTCCGCTGCTGATCCGTGTCATCGATACGAAGGATGAACTGACCCCCATGATGCCGGGAAAAAAGCCAGCAGAACAGGGCAGTGCGGACCCCGCCAATATGAAGGTATCCGGTGGGACTCGGGGCGAATCGTGTTCGGACGGTCATCAGGAGATCGGCCTCGGCAGACTTGGGGGGGATTGGCTGAGTTTGCTGAAACCGTTAAATAGAGCGGCAGTGCGGGGGGGACGTCAATAGCATACGGGTTTCACGCTCACTGAGCCAACGCGGTGCCAGGGAGTCGGTGCCCGCTGCTTGGCACTAAAGGTGACTCTCACGTGACTGTCACCTATCTCCAGGCGTTCCGCAAGGCTATTTGGGTGGAGACTAACGATGGACAGTCACTGGCTACCGGAGAATCCTTACTCGTCGCCCAACCCAACGGCAGCGGCCATCGGCCAGACTACGGGCGCCGTCTGGGGGCCCGATCAAGTTGTGATCCAGTTTGAGCCGGCGATTGAGGACTATGTGGCGACCGAAGTGTACCGGATGCGGCAGAATCTTTTCCCCGGCAGGGCTCGAGTGTTCTGGCTGTACGTCTTTCTTACCATGGTTGCAGGAGCCCTGTTGTTCGCGGCTTTGCTGGATGGACAGAGCCTCCCCATCATGTTGGCGGGCGGGTTGTTCGTTGTCTGCGCCGTCGTGACAGTGTTGCTTTCGCGGAGGTACCGAATCTACGTCCTCCGCCGGGCACTCCGTCGCTTCCTCACCCACTATGCCCACGAATATCTGACTCCGCTGCAAGTTGTTTTCGACCAGGAAGGCTTCGCGTGCCGGAGCCAGCACGAACGTCGTTCTCGCCCCTGGTCGGCAGTCGAACGAGTTGTCTGCTTCGGTGACCATTTCCTCTTCACCAACGGCGGCCACATAGCCTTGAACGTCCCCAGGCGAGCCTTCGCCAATGATGAGGAATCGCTGAAATTCCACAGAGCAATCCAGGCCTACGCGCCCGTGACCGAGCACTGATCGAGTGTCGCAAAGAGGGCGGCCTTTTCCCGGAATCACACGATGTCAGAAAAAAGGCCGGGGCACCGAGCCAGAAGGGAGTCCAGCACGATGAACTCGGAGAACACTCCCAAGAACCTCCTTGCCTTCAACCTCCCCGCGCGATGCAATTCATCAGATGGTTCGTCAAGCCCCGCGAGAGCTGATGAAGGAATGAACCTCGGCCGGATCGCCTCCAAGCGGACTGGATCTGCCCGCGACGCGCAAAGCATCGCGCAGGCGTGATCGGAGCATGACGTCGCGCCCCTTTGTTCACTCAGCGGAAGTTCATGTCGCAGCTCACACCGCCCGCAGCCGGCAGGTACGTGTGGCGCACGTAGTCGGCAACCATGCGGTCGGAGCTGAACCGCCAGGCAAGGGTGCTGATCGAGTTCATCATCCGTTTGATCCAGGAGCGTGACAGGCCGTCGACGTCGCGATCGTAGTAGAGCGGGATGACCTCTTCTTCCAGGGTCTCAATGAGGTACTGGCCGTCGCGCTGATCGGTGATGTTGGCGTTGACGTGGCTGCGCCCCTTGCCGATGGCAAAGCCGTTGTAGCCGTCGTATCCTTCCGCCCACCACCCGTCCAGCACCGAGAGGTTCAAGGCTCCGTTGAGCACGGCCTTCTGGCCGCTGGTTCCGGAAGCCTCTTGCGGACGGCGGGGATTGTTGAGCCACACGTCGACGCCCTGGACCAGGTGCCGGCAGACGTTGATGTCGTAGTCCTCAACGAAGGCGATTCTGTCGGCAAACCGGGGGTCGTGGCGAAGGTTGGCGATGCGCTTGATCAATTCCTTGCCGGGCTGATCGGCCGGATGAGCCTTGCCGGCAAAAATCAGTTGCAGCGGCCGCGCGGGATCGTTCACGATCTTGTCGAGCCGATTGAGATCGCCCAGGAGCAGATCGGCCCGTTTGTAGGTCGCGAACCGGCGGGCAAACCCGATGGTCAGCACGTTCGGATCGAGCATCGTCCGCGCGCTCTCCACGGCCTCCTCACTTTCCCCGCGGCGGCGGCACTGGCGGCTCACACGTCGCCGCACGAACGCCAGCAGGAGATTCTTGAGTGTGTGGTGAGTCTCCCACAGTTCGCCCGGATCCACGTCGTGAATGGCCTGCCAGACCTCCGGTTCCCCCATGCGGCTGTACCAGTCCGGGGCAAAATGCCGGTCGTAGAGTTGCCGCATCT
>CAYSCH010000033.1:0-5902 GCA_964429355.1 uncultured Planctomycetaceae bacterium
CGAAGAACCACGAGCACCTGTACCGGGAGTTCTACGAAGGCGAATCGGCTCAGGCCGTGCGCTGGAACAACTGGAAGGCGATTCGCAAACCCATGCTCACCGGCCGGATCGAAGTCTGCGACTTGGCACGGGATCCCGCCGAGCGTTACAACCTCGCCCGCCGCAAGGATCTGGTCGAGACGGCCCGCAGGTTCATGGCCGGGGCCCACGTCCCAACTGGGAAGTCCCGCGGTTCCCTGGTATGTGGTCGAAACGCAGTGACGGCAATCCGCAGCGCCGGCTGTGCGCTGGCCGAAGGATCTGCAAACCGGTTCATGAAAGGGTTCGCCTCCGCTTGCCGCGTTGGCGTGACAACGCGACGGGACACCGTTCTGCTCTCGACAACGAACAGTCGCGTTTCACCCAGAGCGCTGGAGACCCCCTTTGTGATTCGCCTTGCCAATGGCTGGTACCACAGGAACTAGGGCCCGGCAGGTTCCACAACCAGTTCTGTGGAAACGACGTTGCTCAACGTCCCTTCAAGATCCATTGCCTGGACAAGAATCCTGTACTCTCCCTCCGGAAATCCGAGGGGCAGGGTCACGCTCCAATTGCTCCCTGTTTCCGGCGGGAGGTCGTCCACTCCCAGCCACTCGTCGATTTCCGGATCAAGTTGGCCGTCCGAATCGAGATCGAGATAGAAATCCACACGAACAACCGGACACGCCGGATCGGTGGCCATGACCGATGCCGCCCAAAGATTGATCGCTTCGTCTGCCGCTGCAGGGTTCGGTATTGCCCGTGCGTAGTAGATGACGGGCCAGGGTATCGCCCCGTCACGGATCGCTTGGAGGCCGTTACTGGATCCAACGTACAGGGTTCCATCAAAGTCAATGGCAGGCTCGTGGCCATTCACGCCTGGTGTGCCCACGTATCGGCTCCAGACGATGTTCCCATTGGGCGAAACCGCATGCAGTGTGTCCCGCGATGAGGACGACACATACACGACACCATCGGCCCCGATGGCTGGTTTGTTGAGAAAAGCGCCCACGTTCGCTAGTTTCCATTTCAGCTTGCCGTTGAATCCGTAGGCACAGAAGGCGTTGTAGCCCGCGCAGTAGACGGTCTGCGCAACATTGTCGACAACTGGCCGCCGAAGGCATAGTTGGTTGGCTTTCGGCAGAGTCACGTTCCAGCGTACTTTCCCCGTCGCCGGATTGATCGCGTAGAGAATCCAAGCCTTGGTCATCACATAGACGTCTCCACCGACCAACGGGTCGCCGACTACCGGATCGTACGGGTAGTCTTTGAGCCGATAGCTCCACTTGACGGTCCCCGTGTCGGGTCGCAAGGCATAGAGAGTCTTGTTGCCTTTTGCGCCGGCGTAGACGGTTCCGTCCGCGCCGATCGCCGGATTGCAGTCTCCAGCACCTCCGGAAAGCGGATATTTCCAGAGCAGGCTCCCCCCGTTCGAAAGCTTGCACAAGGCCCCGTCAATCACCACATAGATCGCACCCTGATCGTCAAGCACGGCACTTGCCTGGATTCCACCGACGCTTGGGTATACCCATTTGACACCTCCGATCAGATATTTTGCACCGTCGACGTAAGCGCCCGGTTGATTGGCGTCGATTGCATAGAATGGTCCGGAATACGCACCGATGTAGATCACTTCATTCTGGTCGACTGCAAGACTCGACTCACCGACTGATATGGCTAAACAACTCGTCGTCCGAACTCGCTCGGTTTGAACATGGCATGGACCACGCAGGCAGGCTCGTCATCGTATTCCTCTCGTCTCACGGAATCACGGCCGCACCTCGAACGAGACCACCCTGGCTTCCGCCCCGTCCTCCTCAGACCCCCGCTTCACTCTCAGGGATGGCTGAGCCAGAAATCCAAAATTGCTTGGTCTATGTGTCGCGTACACCACAACGCGGTGTGGGCCGAAAGGCGGCATACATCGATAGACCCCAGTCACTCGCCTTTCACCCGCCTCGATTCGTTGCTGCGAATCCACTTCGCCTTGAACGTATCGATCGGGCAACATGCACTGGATCTCCATGTCGGGATCGACGAGCAGGATGGTCACGTAGACGGGCTTCCCATCGGCGCCAATATTCCTTATCCTCACAACGAAATCTTGCCCGTTCTTCAGCACGAGAGGCTCATCGCTCGGCCACTCGTGAAACGCCTCAATCTGGAAGTCGTCACCCTTGTTGACAGTCGTCACTCGGACTACCTCCGTGTCGAACCGCGTCGAGCCTCCGTCACTGGAACATGCTGCCGCGGCGTCCCTGAGCACTTTCCGAGCATGTGTTATGCGCCGTAGGGCCTCTGCGAGGTCTTGGTGTGCCTTCTCGGGTACAGTCAAGTCAACTGGCGCCCAACCACCGGCCAACGACAAGGAAATCGAATGGTACGTGTCTGCCGGGCTTTCGGGCCTATTCGCCCAACCAGTCGCCGGGAATAGGGCCGCATGCTGTCCATCGATTCGCAGCAACACATCGCAAGGCGAGTTCCCTTCGACCCACACAGACTCAGTTGGGCCATCATCTTGCTTGTCACCTTCGAAGAGTTGACGAATCACGGAGGACACATCGCGGTCACTCGGTCCAAGCGGCGGACCATCGGTATTCGCGTCGATGGCCCTGACAACACGCACTTTCGTACAGACATCACCAGGGGGGCGGCGCCGTTCCACTGCAAAACCCCGTTTGAAACCCCTTGGCAAGACCGAATCGATCTGTTCCTGCTGCTCGGCGCCCTCCCATTCAAACACCGTGCCTGTGGCGACGCTGTTTTCGACAATTTCGATCTTCAGCCAAGCCAGAGATTTCTCTGTCTCCGGCCTAGTCCGATTTGGGCCCCAGACGATCTGCTCGGGGCTTTCGTACAGCTCATAGAGAGAACCTTTCGTCACGCCATGCAGCAGGCCCGCCTTCAGCCGAGCCGTGCCTGGATCCGCTTCTGATGCCTCCACTGGCCAGAACGGCTTGCGATCCATCTGCGAGTCAGCTCCAAGGAAAGAGCCTCGTAATGCTTGCGGCATTCCTTCGAGCGTCGGCGTCGGTGCTGCAAGACCTAGACGCGCGTCCTCATATCGCCTTATGAGAGCCATACGGAGCGTTTCATAGGTGATTCGTGAGATCGCATTCTCAGCGTTGAGCACTTCCACCAAAAACCGCGTCATCAGTCCATGAGAAGAGTCTCCTTCGTCATATTCCGGCTCCTTTTCTGCTTTGCGGCAAGCGGTAAGAATGACCGCCCCCGGCGGCCATGACTTCGGCGTGACTTCGCGTTCTTCTCCGGACACGGGCCGCGGAATCGTCACGTTACGCTCTAACCCGCGGAACCGTGTTGCCCCACGCACGCCTCGCCCTGAGTGGCAGCAATCGAGCATGACGAGCGCTGTGACGGTTCCATCGTGGCAGACCGCCTCGACGAAACGATGTACTTCATCGTCCCGAATATCCTGCGGGCCACCCTGTCTTTCTGCGTCGTAAGGCACGAGCGTCTGGTCCACGCCATCGAGCTTATCGCAATCGGGGTCTCCCTCTGGTTGGTCCGGCATGAGGGATCCGTGGCCACTGAAATACAGCACCACATGCGGCCGTGGACCGTCTGGCGGCGAGGACCGCGCCTTGTCAATCATTGTCTTCAGATGTTGACGTATGGCCATGCTCGTTGCTTGACTATCCACGAGCGTAGCGATGTTCTCCGTCTGAAAATGAAACCGCCTTGCCAGTAGATTCTTCATCGCGTCCACGTCGTTTCGGCAACCCTTGAGCTGTTCGTTCGGGCTTAGGTTGCTGTAATTCTGTACGCCGACCAATAGTGCGAATTGGGCTGGCCGACCATTACCCGGCCGTGTCTCTGCCGCGCTGAAGCCATCATCACTGACACGCAGCACCGCTCCTAATGTCAGAATCAAGGCTAGCATCGCATTGCGGTGTGCCAGACGGGCGGGCGGGAAAGTGCGCATCTTCAACTCCCTTGCTGCAAGGTCTCACGTGTGACAAAGCCGTACATCAATCGCGCGGAATAACGGGCGTGTTCTGAATCGGGTCACGCTGTACGCGGAACACGTCGAACACGTTCTTTTCCCCGCTGAGTAGGGCAATCTGCTCCTTCCCCGCCAAATCCCCCGTACGGCCCTGCGCGTAAAGTAGGATGTCGTAGCCGCTGATCCACGGCCTGTCACGATCTGGCGCAGGTAGTTCTCGCAGTTTGTAGGGCAAGGCAGCATCGTCGCGATTCGAGCCACCGGAAAGGTATTGTCCCAGGATCGCCTCGCGCAATGCCTGCGTGAGGTAGCCGTTTCCTCGGCTCTCGAAGGCGGGCTGGCTACCAAGGCAAGCGGTCAGCACCGCCACGTTCTGTTTCTTGTTCGCTTGCTCCTTGAACTGGTTGAAAACCTGATCCGTCAGCGCCCCGCTACAGCAGGCGTCCACAACCAGCAGAATGTTGCCTTTGGCCTTCTCAAATTGCCCCTTGAAGTCCTCGGCTCGAAGGCCCGTAGCCTCTGGCGTGTTCTGTCGGACAAAATCGTGGGGGAGAAAAACAAACTGCGACCGCCCCTCAGGATCAGAATGTGTCAACAGTTCTCCATGTCCCGATAGGCACACAACTCCTAAGTCATCGGACTCCAGGCTACGGCAGAGAATATCGAGGCCATTGAGGATGTTAGTCCTGGTTGCCTCCTTGTTCTTGAGAATGGCGACTATGCTGACATCGGAATACGGTCGATTCTTCAAAGACTCAAACGCGGCCGTCAGGTCCTCGGCGTCTTTATCGGCGACAGCAAGGTCTGCAACACCAGCAGATGGGCTGTATTCTCTAACACCCACAAGTAACACGAAGAGATTACCTGGTTTGGACGCCATTCCCGATCCGCCGATGCGCTCTGCTCCTCGCGACCTGACTACAAGGTAGCGAGAAAAGCGATTGAGGAAAGGGATTGCTTGTCCTCGTTCTCCAAAGACGTTCAGCAATCTTACGAGCCGGTCCAAATCTTCGTCCGCTACCGGAGGAGCATCACTTAAATCCTCGGTGCGGGCTGCAAGGAGTTCAGCCGCGAGAAGTCGCACTTCGAGCACGTCACGTTCCGTGTCTTCGGGCCGTCGTGCTTCAAAGTCAAACCCGTCGAGGAAGTGCCGAATCGCCTGTGCGCCACTCTCCCATCCCTCTGTGTTCAATCGGACAACTGCCTCGGCAACGTGCTTGACGTGCGCGACTCGAGTACTGTATTTCGGCGTCGCAGTGCCGTCAGGCAGGGTAAGCTCCTCCAGCTTGTTCTTTGCACCTTGAGTGTCGCCAGCCAGCGCAAGACAAAGAGACCACTTGGCACCCATCGCCGCCCGCGTCACTGGGTCGGCCGATAGCTCATACGATCGGCCATATCGTTCGCACGCTTGGCGAAGATGCTCGGCATCTGATTGTGACCATTGGTACAGTTCACAATCCGCTGCTCTTTCCAGGGAGTTCTGCAGCCGCACCTTCAAGAGCCGCAAGTCCTGTTCCTTGCCCGGAGAGTCGTCCGTAACCCTCTTCGTTACATTGTCGTAGGAACGTTCGATTCGCACGAGAAGGTCATCAAAAGACGCACGAGCTTCGAGAACATCTCCGCAATAGCGCTGCGCGATCGCGAGGCCATGTTCGTTATGATAAAAGAGAATTCTCGAGAACCGCGAAATCTCGTTTTTCTGGAATAGAGTCTCGCGAAGTTTCTTTGCGGTTTCGAAGTTCTCTCTTGCCGGTATGACCTGCCACTGATCCATCAGGCTCCAAGCATAGCGTTCATGCGCACTGGCCATGAGAGGATGCGGACGAGTCGGGTCATTCATTCCCAGTTTCGTGCCAGTCTCGATAGCGGTTCGGAAGGCCGCGTCTGCCCGAACGTAGTCACCTGCCGACGCCCATG
>CAYSCH010000033.1:5912-41024 GCA_964429355.1 uncultured Planctomycetaceae bacterium
GCCTTCTCGTGTATAGGCGTCGATTCGGAACGCCGCTGTCGTGTCGTGAAATGTGCTGGCATCTAGTAGCTTTTCGATTTGCGACAAGACATCGCTGCGTACGCCGTTAGCATCTCTCAGCAGCAAATCCGACAACAAACGTGCGGTATCCACCATACAAAGGGAACGGAGATCTCTTTCCAGAGGATCACTGCCCCGGTAGGACGCAAGAGCGCTCTCATAGCATTTCTGGGCCACCCGTGCACGTTCACGGTCTTGGCATAAGAGAGCGATGTGATGGTTGAGCACGCCCATTAGATGCTTGTCCATCGCACACGGTTCCTGCGACCCGATCCCTTGTTGGAATTGTTTCAGAACCTCTTGCAGGCGACGCTGCAAAGCATCCTCGTCGAGTCGCTCCTCGTCCAAAGCTCGCAACTCGCTAACAACTGCCTTCTGATGGGGCAAGAGCGAGTTTTCCTGATTTTGGAGGGCACGCGAGAGGGTCTCGACAATAAAGGCTGTTTTGGAGTCCGCAGTCGGATCGCGTCTGAACACATTCTCGATGAAACGGCCAGGAGTAACCGGCCCGCTGATTTGAAAACTGGCGTCTGATGCTATCGTGTAGCGGGCCATCGGTGTCAACCACGGCATCTCCTCAAACCACCACTGGCCATTTAGACCTGGAAGCGTCAATACCGCGTGAAGAGATGACCAATCTGGTGGTTGCTCAAGTTTCGGCTTTGTTTGTTGCACATCCTGAGAAGTTCGTTGCTCGTTCTTGTCGGAGGAATTGAAGTTCATGGCTCTGTACCCGAACAGGGCCATTACGACCACGATGACACCCGCTAGAGCGCCGACTGTTGCTTCCCGGCGTCGCCGCACGATCCACTTGCGGGTGCGATACCATGCCGTAAAAGGCTTGGCCTTGACCGGTTCACGCCGCTGCCAACGTGCCAAATCGTCTGCCAACTCTTGTGCCGAGGTATACCGGCGGCGGCGATCCTTCTCCAGGCACTTCATCACCACCGCTTCAAGGTCCACGGATATTTGTGGATTGTACTTCCGAACTCGTTCCGGCTCCTGGTACTGGATTCGTTCCATGATTTCCGGAGTGCCCGTCGCGCCATCGTCGTCAAACATTGGTCGCAACGTGAGCAACTCCCACAGCGTGGCACCTAGACTGTACACGTCGCTAGGCGGACTGAGCCGCGACACTGCCATCACCTGTTCGGGACTGGCGTAACGAAGAGTGCCGACAAACTGTCGAGTGCGGGTCAACGCCCCCTGTGACTCGTCGGTCAACTGTACGAGCCCCAAATCCATGAGCACCGCCCGGGACCCATCACCAGTGACAATGATATTCCCGGGCTTTATGTCGCGGTGGATCACGCCCACTTGGTGCAGGGCCTCGGTTGCCATAGCCACCTGTCGCATCAGCTCCACAACGCGGCCAATGTAGCTCTCGCTCGCCACTTTCGCTGAAGTTGGCCGTTCCACGGGCGCACGGTGCAGTGAGTCCGACTCGGGCAAGAGATCGCCAAGTGTTTCTTCGGCGCGGCGATGCTCCTCGCACACGGTGCTGAGCGCTTGGCACCAGGTATCCAGATTCACCGCAGCGGCGCTCGAAGATCCGCTCTGCAGTTTATCGCTCACTGCGGCCAACGGCGCACCTTCCACCAACTCCATTGCGTAGTACAGTTGGTCGCCTTCCTTGCCGGAAGTGTAGATCTTCACCAGGTTGGGGTGCTCGACGCGACCAAGGGCCCGGATCTCTCGCGCAAACCGCTCCTCGGCGTTCGGGTCCCAGGAAGCGCGCAGGCATTTCAACGCCACCTGGCGCCCCACAGATACCTGCCAGGCCCGATAGACGACGCCCATTCCACCGCGCCCGATCCGCGTCAGTAGCTCAAACTCACCAAACTTGCGCTTTGCCGGTTTGGCTCCTCCCGTTGCCTGCGGGATGTCCTTTTGCATCGACGTAACTGCCCATCGCTCCAAGGCTTCCCCATCCACCGCGCTCCCCAGGAGACGCGTCAGGAGTTCCGCCAGTGATTCTTGGAATTCTTCCCCTGGCAGCATCGCTCCCGAGTCGTAGCACATGTAATCCGGTTTCACCGAATCAGGATGCGAATTGAGGAAGAACATTTCCTCTTTCTCGGGTCGATAGCACAGTAGCGGATGGATCGCAATCCAGTTGGCCACGTCCGCCGCGGCTACCGAGTTTTCCTCACCCACGAGGTAGATACGTAACGGCCAGGGCAGGGATCGAGTCGCATCCGGTGGGAGAACGCAATTCAGCGACGTATTGGGGCCTTGATGGCTCAAGATCCGGTACTGCACGTCCCAGTTGCCGTCCGCGGTGCGACGAACATCTTCCACGTGCAGCAACCGCCAGGGGGACAGGGCATCCAGTTCGGCAAACAGTTCCACGGCCCCAGCCAGCAACTGCTGTCCCATGCGCTCCGATATCGCCAGCGGAAGGCTATCACCCGGCTGCCCCGAACTGCGCGTCATCCGCTGATATTGGATGAACGCCTCGAACACATCCCCGAGGGTCAGCGTGTCCGTGCCGCGCTGCTCGTTTCGCACGGCTCGCCGCAACGCACACGCCAGTTCTTTCAAATGCGACAGACCGTCTGGAAGCGGCGCCGGCGTTAACGTTCGGAGTTTCGCCAGGAGGCGGTCCTCGCTCCAATCTGCTTGAGACAGAATCTGCTCAGCCAACGCCCACCATGCAGCCAGCGTTGGCCGGGCTAGCGGCTGGAAGAACTCGGCAGGACAAGCAGTGCGGCTTTTCTGCCGGCTGTACTCGGCCACTGCGATGCTGCCCAGTAGCTTGAGAGTTGCCTCCCAGAGGCTGCAAGCCGTGTGGTGAAGATCGAAAGAGCCCTTTGCGCTAAACGCCCGCCGGCAGAGACGTGCCAGCGGAGCAGGCAATTGCGAGACGACCACCTGGCAATCCGTGGCCTGCGCACACATAGTCACTTCTCCACTGCGGTATTCCCCGAGCGGGCGATCCTTCCCGACGATACTTCCTCGACACTTTAACCTAGGTTGCAAGCAATTGAACACAATGTGCATCTTCTCGGCTGCCGTCCACTTTCGACGTCTCGTCCTACTTATAGCGATTCCTCCTTTCCCTTCATCGTAATAGGATCTTCGGAAGCGCCGACGCACCTTATATACTGTAATACTTGGAATGAAACACTATAGTAGCCCGTCCCTGGCTTCGAATTCGGTGTCTGTCAGTGCTCCACGGGTCATGTTCTATTGCTTGCGATCAACAACGGGCCGCCGCAAGAAGCATGTTCATGCCATTCAAGGTACGACCTTAAATATGGAACTGGACAGATTCTATCCGCGATGGTGGAGATCCAGGCCGTTTCCTTTTTTCTTGAAGAAGTGATGACGACCCGCGATCAATCGGTAGCCACGCCGTTGATATCCTCCCTCGAAGCTGCAATCAAACTCGATGTTGAAGTCCGAGTTGCCGCGCCGCGCGTGCCAGCGGGTATTATTAGGTTCGACCACGAAGTTGTCGCCGTTTAGCTTGTAGTGAACCGGGCTCCGGGTTGGATTCTCAATCCAGATCTTGTATTCTTGACCGCCGCCTCCGCCGCCGCCACTGCCGCCGTGAAACGGATTGCGCCAGACCGCCTCAGCCCAAGCCTCGTACCTTGTGATCCGCGCCCAGCTTGGTCCTTCATGATAGGATGTGACTCCGCTACGGACCGAGTAATTGCTCCCTGAGAATACGGGGTACTTTGCTGTTAGCCAGGTAGTGAGTGTAGCACAATAGGCCGCAGCACTTCCGCGATCGAAGAACCCACGCTGGGACTTGCGTTCCACGACCTTGTCACGACTGGCCGAACTAAACTCGGCGAGGAATTCGTCTCCCGGGTCAAGTCTCTCCGGCAGGGCCTTCAGGCTCGTGTCGATGGATTGGATCAAGTACGTCTTGATCGTCTCGTCCTGCACAGATTCGCTCACCGACGCCTTGAGGCTCTCCAAGTCATCCTTGTTGGACGTCAAAACTGCGGCATCTGTAGCACGGCGGACCGCGTTTGCCAGTTCGACTACGTTCGGCTCCAGCGCGCCTAGTGAAACTGAAGGGCCGGGGTCGCGACTCTTCCCTCCAAACTCGTTGGCATCCGCCAGTGCCTTCGTCCAGGCCGGTTTCTTCATGGCATCCGCAGCCTGCTCAAGACGTTTGATAGTCTCTGGGTCGTTCATCCGCAGCGCCAAAGCCGCTGCTTTGGCCACCAGCTTGTCGGATGTGAGTCCACATTCGTGGGGCCGCACCAAAACACGCTCGCCTTCGGCAAGTTCCAATGCTACATCAGCCAAGAGCGACGCGTTAAGATCGCTCATTGCCCTTTCCAGTAAGGTCAAGTCCACGTACCTGCTAAACGCAGGATCATCCCCGGCCAACGCATCCGTCAGGTCACTTCGATTCACCGATTCAAACTCGGCCACTTCAGCGGGGAAGTCCTGCGTATTCTGCTCCGCTGGCTGCACTTGGGGAATGGACGCTCCCGCGGATTCACCTGTCGTGTCGCTCATGGCTGATGTGCCAGGTGGGACGTTCTCCGCTGATCTTCCGACCGTTGCGTTGGTCAGAGCACTGATCGTTGCTGCCATAGACAGCAGCAACGTTTGGGCAGTTTGACATGTCATTACACTGTCTCCTTTGTATGGAAAGAGGCGAAGGCCGGCCGTTACCGTGTGACCGACCGTGGCAGCTTTTTGAAGTTATCGCTCTCGAGAGATGTCGAGACGCCCATTCCGCCAGTCCAGCACGTACTTCTCCCCATCCTGCCAACGTGTATTAGTCCGTTTGCCCGGGTACGTCCGATATGACAATTGGTAGACCCTGAAGTCGGTTGGTCCACCTCCGTCGCGAAAACGTATTCCGCAATGGTGGACGTTATGGGCGGTGTGCCAATTCGTCGAATGTGCATGAACGGTTTTCTGCTGCCATAGGTCCGGCGTCTGCCAGGTCAATGAGTACGAAATGGAATTGCTGGTAGGATTTCGGATGGTGACCACAGCCGTGTAGTCACCGATGCCGTCACCAGCATTTCCACCGCCACCTAATGGTCGCCACCGAAAGCCGATATATGGCTTCATGCCCCATGTCGTTGAAACAACCTGGCCCAATAAGTAGTTTGCTCCCGAGTACTTGATGGCGCCTGCCTTGAAGTCGACTGTGTCATACTGGCGCATCACATCACGAGGGCTCCGTCCACGTATCGCCTCCCGGATCACATCAGCCGCAAGACTACGAACTTGACTGTAAATGTGATTTGGAAACGTCCGACCCGCACTCGAGACTAGGGAGTTGATAGTTCTGTTAATCAACCGTTCGATCCACTGATAGAATGGCGCGGGATTCTCCAGGTAGATAGATACACCTACCGAGACAACGCCTTCGAGCACGTCTGTCTCCTTGATATCGTCAGCCCACGCAACCGTCCACCCTCCGTGCTCTTGTTGCGACTTCAGGTCAAACTTATTGGTCTTATATCCTGTGAATCCACCGACTCCACCCTCTTCGACTTGACCGGTACCACCGCATCTGTCGCATGTTTTTCGGCTGAAGCCGCGAAAGTACCATCCTAAGCCGCTGCATTTTGTACAGACCCCTCGGCTTGCTGATCCAAACTCTCTCATCAGCTCTGATGTCGCCAAGCCAACATTCGGGTGATTCTCTCCGTAAGCCTTCGCCGAATCGATCTCCCCAATCAGGTACCGCTTTTCCTCGTTCGACAAGTCTTCACAATCCTCGATGTCGCCCTTCATAACGTCAAGAGCGGTGGCCTCGCCTTGGAGTTCAGCCATCCTGATTGCGTGAATGGTCGCCGTCATCCTCATGACTTCTGCAGTTGACAATTGGTCGATACGTACCTTGGGCACTTTCGCGCGGCTCTTCGACGCGAACTCCTTAGCCGCGGTAAGAATCTGCTTCCATGCTTCTCGGTCCTCCTCCGACGCCGCTCGGTCTAGTCGGCCCAACGTTGACTCATCGGCATTCCGCACGATATATGCCGAAATCTTGGTCAGGATGTCATCTGCCGTAACACCCGACTTGTGATGACGCTGCAAGACGCGTTCTGCTTCCGCGAGACTGAGAAGCACATCGACAATCATCTCACCATCTTCTTCTGCTAATGCCATCGGCAATCTGCCAAGGTCGACGTACCGGTCGAATGCCGGATCCGAGTATTTCACGAGAATCGCCTCGACGTACGAAGGCGATTCAGGGCAATTGTCAACCGTCTGTGTGGACCGGCCAGCCGAGTCATACTCGGTTACGACACCATCGAATCCGTCGGCATCTTCAGTGCCGGCGGTATTGACTCCGGTCACCGACCTAACCGTCGTACCTTCAAACTGATTTTCAGATGGGTTGAGAGGTAGCTCATCGTCAGTCTGATTCTGGCCCGGATCTGCCACCTCAACGCTTTCCGCAGGCAGCGGAGTATCGGCAGCGTCCTGCGCGTGGACACCGGTGGCGAGTATCGCGCACAACAGAGCTAAACCGACGGTGTGGCTGAGACTGAAGCAGTTTCGAATCATCGAATTCGACCTTTCATGCGAGCGGACATCGGACTCTTGCCGGCGGCAAAGATCCAATCCGTTTCCGACCTCTTTGAAGTAGTTCCGGCTCCAGGACTCAGGCGGTAGGCTCGTCGCTGGAAACCTTTTTCAGAGCTCCAACCGAACGAGTATTGAATTGTGGGTCCCCCCCTTTCTGCATGCCAACGGGTTTGGTATGGCTCTACCGTGAAGCTCTTGATGTTCAGTACGCAGTGAATCGGATACGAATACGGGTTTTCGATCGAAATCCTCTCGGAAGCAGGTCACTGCACAACACCAAGATCTCGCGCAATAAGTCCCAGAAGCCGTTCGGACAAGGTCCCACGCCGGTAAATGACGGGCGAGATTTCGTAGGTGCACATTGCCGTAACGAGACACAGCGGCGAATTCATCCAGTGACTTGGTAGCAGTGGGAGGCGTCTCCGACGGGCGACCTTGTGACGACACCGGTGCATTGGCTTCCGGAGCGTCGCTCACTGGAGCACTCGTCTCCTGTCGCACGCCCGGTTCCCCGGTGGGCGACCGGTAGGCGCCCGTCAGTTTGTAGACTGCCCAGAAGTGGGGGTGCGAGAAAAACTTGAGTCGCTCATCGCTCGACGAGCGATACCGTTCCACAACATGACGCTGGGCGTCGGCCAAGGCCTTGTCTGCGGAGACGCCGTTTGCCAGAGCAGCCATAAAGGCGCTCGTAATCCTCGCGCCACGAAGGTCATCAACGAGCCAGTTGCCGGAGACAACGCAGTTAGCACCGCGACTTAGCAGAACACGTTCGAGCCCGAACAAGTCATCGCCCGGCAGAGGTGAACGATCAGCGAGGCCCGAATGACATGCGCTGAGGACAACCACTGACGCGGAGACGTCATAATCGAGCAGCATCCTGGCGGACAGATTGTCATCACTGAGTAGCAAGTGCCCTTCGAGCGGCGCGTCCCAGACATTCTGCCCATGGCAGCCAAAAAAAGCGAGGTTGGTTGTTCTGAGTATGCGCAAAGCGTGATCGGTTGTGGCCTGTTCGCCTTCATGAACGACGCTCACTCGGTCCCCAAAAGACTCGTTTACTGCATGAACTTCGGTGGCCACTTCTCGCAGATTTGACTCAGATCGGGTATCGGCAACGACGCCAACCCGGGATATGACAGGCACTTTCTTATAAGCCAGACGACGCCAAGTAGCGAGTGACGGAGCATATGAGATATCACACGGCTCGTCGAGCAAGAAACGCGGCTGGGCCATTCGAGAAGCGTTGGCCTCGACGTCGATCTTCGTTACCAAGGCGGCAAACGGAAAGTAGTGAAGTATGTGGTGTGGGACGATAATCACCCGCTCGGCATGGTCCAGTTCCTTCCGTACCTCAGCAGGAACTAGGATTTCGTAGAGGGCGTGAAGTTGATGCTGCCAGGAATCATCAAAATGGCCGGCACGCGCCTCGTCCTGCCAAAGCATCTTGTAGTTGTTGAGCGTCTCTCTTGCCTCACGAACCATGTTGATCAACTGCCTTGACGCCAGCAGGCTACCATCCGCCGCTTTCAATGAGAGACCGTGCGTTTCACCGTGGTCGTTGATCACGAACATCCAACACTGGTTGGCGGTCAGAAAGTACTCAATCGCGATCAGCTTTTCCGGCCACTTCGAGAGGATCTCGTCAACTGCACCAGTAAGAAGGTTGTCAGAGCGGAGCGTTCCATCGCATGCAGCCAACACATCCTGCAATCCCCGTGCCTTCGCCAATTCCGCGTAACGCAGCGCCTCTGTCTCCTGGCCCTCATCAATCAGCAAGGCAATGATCTGCTCGTTCACGTAGGCGTGGCGAGCCAGATACCCGGCACGCGTGAGGCCGACCTTGTCTTCGGCAATTCGTTGGCGAAGGAACTCGGAAAGGAAGTGAGCCACCTGGAAGTGACGGAGCGAGGCTTCGCGTTGCTTCGCCGTATGGGCATCGCTTTCCACGGTCGCGGCGGATCGCAAATCCAAGAGCCCGAGAACGCGATGGATGCCGGCAATGCCCGGCAGGGAACCGTTTGCCGTGTACACGGCCAAGGACTCTGCCGCATGTTGTCGGCAGGTGTTCGAATCGTCTTCCCGGTATGCGATGTGTGCGAGAACTTCCTGTGCTGCTGCTCGCGTCAACGAATGGACCTCTTCTGCATCAGATTCGATGACCTTCTCGGCGAGGTTGCGGGCATTGACATGCACGGCGTGCTCTTGTGCCACGAATCGTCGCTTGCCGGCCACGGGAGCATCAAGGCTCCGGATGATATCCGCCAAGAGAGCGTACGTCCGCGCAACGTTCACTCGGACTGCCGCCTGACGTTCCTCGTCGAGTTGCTCCGCGAGATTGCCGGCCTTGGTGTAGTGCTCGAGCGCCTCGCGCCAGTGGACGAGGGAGTGGATGAGCGAGTTGGGCACGTCACTGGCAATCTCGAACGCCTGGTTGTACAACCGATCTTGCGCCCGACATAGTAAGAAGTTCGCGTAGTTGTTGTGCGCGCGGTATGCGTCTTCCGGCTCTCCGTTCGCAAGCTGGGAAATCGCGACTCGGAAACCTGCCCGGACTTCTTCCTCCACTGCCTGGGCGGACTCCGCCAGTATCACCGCTTGATACAGCGTCGATAGCGCTTGCGACCGCGGCGTTTTGAGGGCTTCGGGGGATTCGAGTTTCGCCGTCGCTTCATTCCACTTTCCTTCGGCGATAAGCATCCTCGCTTCGTCGATTGCAGGAATGCCTGTGGGATCATCAACGTGGGCGGGGTCCTCTGACGACGGATCGGTGTCGAATCGGGCCAGGATGTCGTTGCGAAGTCGATTCAGAAATGGCGTGAGCGCGGCCGCCGGCGCGTCCTCGAGCAAGTCCAGCGCGTCAGCCAGATAGGGCCGAGACGCTCCCCGTTCATCCGTCTGGGCGAGGAAATGCTCCGCGGCTATCTGTAAATAGAGTGGATCGTCGTTCGTCTCCAGTAGTTTGCTGAGGGCATTTGGTAGAGAGCTAACCTGCTCTCGGACTTCTGCATCCTCGATCACGAACGACGACATCTCCGAACCAGCCTTCACTCGCAACACATACTCACCTGCAGGAAGACCGTTCGCCAACGATTCCGGCAAGTTCGCGATATCTCGCCACCGTAGCTTCTGCTGCCCCTCCTTCAGGGGGAATTCACAGAGGCGTTGCCAATCTCTCAAGAGTTCAATTGTGACGGCGGGATACTGGGGCTCTGTTTTCTGAGTCTGACGGCGGATTGTGATCTGTGGATTGAGATGCCGGCCTTGTTGTACCGGAGTAATGAAGAAGCCCATGCCCTTGAAGCGAGGGAGACCGCGGATTTGATCAATTTGTATGGTAGCCATCGAGATCGCATCACCGGCCTGGCTATATTCGCCGCTCCCAAAGGCGCTCCCACGGGAACCAACCCACAAAGGGCGTGGCTCAATCTGGTCAGTATCTGCGATAGGGCAGGCCTGCCAGAACTCCTGCCGCCCCTCGGACCAAACGAGGAGTCCCTGGTCGGGAACGTCGGCCGGCAAAACCGGTCGGTAGAATGGCAGAACTTCGGGTGCCTTTTCGTTGTCGACGCGAATCAGAATTGCCAACGGCAGTTCGGCCGCCTGCGGCAAAGCTTGTCCTGGCTCTGTGCCTTCCTCAGCATCTGCTGACTGCGTGACGAGAACAGAGAGTAACGACAGTGCCATCAGGACGAGGCAAACGCTCGTCGAACACAAGTGTAGACGTCGGCTGGCAGGATACACGGCCTTGTTGTTCCTGTGGGAGTAATTAGAACACACCACTAACACGTTACGTCACCGGCAGATGTGTCATTCACCTGAGTTGATGCGGAATTGCCATTCCCACCTTCAACTTTGCATCTCATTTGTTTCAAAAATGGTCCGGATTCGTTAGCACCACTCTCAATCTCTCCAACACCTCCATATACCGCACCTTCACCGCCTCTTCGCTGATCCCAAGGACCACTGCACACTCCGCCATGCTCAGGCCGTCCAAATGCCGAAGCATGAGGAGTTCCCGGTCAAAACGGCCGAGGTTGGCGAGAACCGCTGCCAGGCGGCGGCGAAGTTCGTTCTTGAGCAGCCAGCCCATCGTGGCCGAGTCTACCGACAGGAGCTTCTCTGCCAGCCGCGCGGCCGCAGGTTCGGCCAGAAGTCTCGGCTCCGCAGGCCGCGGGGCTCTCTTGCTGCCCTCCCCGGCGGCCTGACGGAGCCTAAAAAGCTCCCCTTTCGCGCAACCACGGAGCCAGAGGAGAAATGGTTTGAACTCCTGAGCTTGCAGGGCCGCGTCATCGCAACTCCGCACTCTGGCGAGCGCAGCTACGTGAACCGGCGGGCCGTCCACAAGTTGTTCCAGGGCCGCATCCATCGTCCGTCTCACAAGGTCGTCGGGAGCTATTGGGGGGACCGGCCCATGCGACAAGCTCGGTATCCGATTGGTGCTGGGAACTCACGCTGACGTCCCCCTATCTCGTATTCACGCAATCGCGAACGAAGTGGAGACAGCCGGCGGGCAAGAAAACTGAAAGAAGTCGGAAATCAACCCGATTGAGGGAGAGTGGGTTGTCACCCGGAACAGAACTGGAGCGTTTCGGCACGCGGCGGGTGAAGAACACTCGGTCGAAAACCGAGCGATTTGGGAGAAGAATCACGCGAGGCTTGCCCATGGCCGCCATGAGGATCACGGCAACACCGCGACGTTTCACGTCGTGCGCATTTAGTAATGCACGGCGTCGACTGTCGAACCGGTCTCCCTGTCATCGTCTGCCTCGTCACCCCGAGCCTGCACCAGTTTCTCGGCTATGGCCGCTGCCTCTTCATACTCGCCAAGCTGAACCAGCACCTTCGAAAGGGAATCATAGTGATTGCGCAGATGCTTGCGGGCCTGATCGTTCTCTCCGCGTTCCCTAAGTACCGTCTCCTGGGCATCCACTGCACGGATAAGGAGAGCGCGAGCCTCGGTCAACTCGCCTCGATCAATTTCGATCACTGCAAGATTGTGCAAGGCTGCGCCAATGGTGCTCCTGCAGGACACCGACGAAAAGACATTCGATTGAAGATACCTTTCGATTGAGGCGATAGACTGGCGGTAAAGACCCTCGGCTTCTCTGATATCTCCCTTTCGGTGATGGCAAAGAGCGAGATTGTAGCTGCATTCTGTGTAGTTGAGCAGATAGACCGGCACACCTGGGTATTCATCAATCAGCCTTTGGAGGATCGCAAATGACTTTCGGTACAAATCCGCACTCTCATCTGGACCATCATGTCGCAGAAGGTATGCATATCCATTGTAGCTAAGAGCTAGCTGAAGTGCGAAATCGGGTGTCTTCGGATTGTCTGTGGTGAGTGATTCTTTCTCGTCGATCGCCCTGCGATAGTACAGCTTCGCCTCCTCGATCTTGCCTTGCTCCTGAAGAACGTCTGCAAGGTCATGGAGGCTGAAGCTCAAACGGTAGCGATACTCGCTATTCGCTGGGTGATCAGCTACCACTTGTTCCTTCATCCTCAGAGATTTCCGAAAACACTCTTCCGCTTCTGATAATCTGCCCTCATTCTTGTAGCACAAACCGAGATTGTTCTCTGCATGCGCAGCCAGGATGACGTAATCGGGGGGGTGGTCGGAATGTTCAGCAATATACCGCTCTAGGGTTTGGATCGCCTCAAGATGAAATGATTCAGCTTCAGCATACCGGTTACATCGTCGTAACAGGAAGCCCAGGTCGTCAGCGCAGCAAGCCAACTGATGATGGAGTTTCGCGATCTGCGGTTGCTTGGCGGCCACCTGTTTGAGCAGATGATATGCGCCGCGGTAGGCAGCTTCGGCTTCTTCGTGCTGTCCCAACCATGCGTGGGCTCGCCCCTGGCGCAGGTACGCCATAGCCACTTCCTGTCGAAGCGGCCTATTGTCTCGGTTGGCTTCAGCGAAATCACCGTAGAAACGCACTGCCCTCTTGAGAAAGTCCAATCGAAGCTGCTCCACCTTGGGCATTTCCGTGACGTGTCGTTCCGCGAGTTGGGTGTACATCTCGTCCACAGCTTGAATCGCCGTTGCCAAATTGACCTCGGCGCGGTTCCGCTCGTTGACGGCCTCCAAGCGGGCTACAGCCTCGCCCTTCGCGTGAATTTCAGCGGTTTGGCGAAGACGCATTTGGCTGATAGCAACCACCGGTCCGAGAATTGCTGCAAGCAGCACGATGGTGGTGGCCGCCAGGACGACTGGCCTGTTGCGTCTACTCCACTTGACAATCCTTGCCATTGTAGTCGGCCGTCGGGCCAGGATCGGCCTGTCGTCGAGAAACCGCTGGAGGTCGTCCCCGAGCTGCTGGGCGCTCGAATAACGAGCGTCCGGCTCTTTGGCCATCGCCTTCAGCACGATCGTTTCCAGCTCCCGCGGCACCGACCGGTCGAACCGCCGCATCGCCGGCGGCTCCTGCTCGGCAACCTGGCTCACCAGCCGGTTTCGATCCGGTTCCGCAAAGGCCGGATTCAGCGTGATCAGCTCGTAGAGCGACGCGCCGAGCGAGTAGATATCCGTGCGGTGGTCCAGCACCCGGCGGTCACCCGCCAACTGTTCGGGACTCATGTAACGGGGCGTTCCCAGAACATCGCCGGTGATCGTCAGATTGCTTTCCGTTTGAACTCTTGCCAGGCCGAAATCGGTCACCCACAAATGCCCCGTGCTGTCCAGAAGCAGGTTCGCCGGCTTGATATCCCGGTGAACGATCCCCATCTGGTGCGCGTGTTCCAAGGCTTCGGCCGCCTGGATTCCGAGTCGGGCGATCGAGCGGAAATGGCTCCTTTTGCCCTGGCGGCTGACCGTGGAAGCCGGCTCGGCACACGTGCCGCCGGCTGAGTGGACTGGCTGCCGCTTCGGCGGGCCGGCGCCAGCGACCATCGTCCGCGTGACCGGTTGGAGCTCATTGGGTTCCCCGAAATCCAGCCAAGCACCCTCCCACAAGGATCCGCCCGACCTCGCCTCCTCATCCGGCCGATCCAGCCCCACCGCTTGTCGTAACTCGGCAATCAGCGCGGCCAGCGTCCGTCCTTCGATATACTGCATTGCGTAGTAATGGACGCCCCGATCGGAACCGACAGAGTAGACCTTGACGATGTTGGGATGGTCGAGAGAGGCGGCTGCCCGGGATTCGTTCTGGAACCGCAGGACCTGACGCGGGTCGAGCATGGTGGCAAACGGAAGGACCTTCAGCGCCACCCGTCGGCCGAGGGAAATCTGCTCGGCCTCGTAAACGACCCCCATCCCACCGCAGCCGATTTCGCGAAGGATGCGGAAATCGCCCAGCACGCCGCTGCGGTTCTCGCCGGCAGCAGCCTGGGCCGTCTCCAGACGTTCCGGTGGCTGAACGGGATGGTCGGCACCACACTCGCTCAGGTCGATGAGGAACTCCAGAACCGGCAGCATCTCGTGCAACCGCTGTGCGTGTTCTGGAAACTCTGCCCGGATTCTGTCCTGGTCGAGCACCTCTCCCAGCCGGGCTCGGTGGGTGAGTTGTTCCAAAAGGTCGGCCAGTGCGAGATCCCGATCGTTGGATTCTTCAGTCGTCTTGGCCATCACGCTTGCCCCCGATGCTCGCCGCCCTATCCCTCCATGGGACCAAGAAGATCCCGCAGCCTTTCCATAGCCCGCACGTAACGCTTCTTGGCGGCCGCCACGGTGACATTCAGAACCGCAGCGCACTGGATGATCGGCAGTTGCTCCAGATGACGAAGCAGCAGGATTTCCTGATCCGTCGGGTCCAACTGCATCAGGGTTGCCCTGACACGTTCCTGTAATTCCTCCCGGATGAGTTGCTGCAGCGGGCCGCTCCCACTGCTGAGAAGATGATCGGCAAGCAGGTGGACCGAACCGTCGTTCAGCCCGAGAGGTTCCTCACGGTGAACGCTGCGGCCTTGGCAGACAAGGTGTCGCCGGTAAGCATCGACAAGCCGGTTCCAGGCAATCCTGCGTAACCAAAGGTAGAAGGGTATCTCTGGGTCGCGCAGGTAATCGTCCAGTTGAGTGGAGGCAGTCACCAGAGCCTCCTGAACCACGTCGGAAGCGTCGATCCTCGCGGCGAGCCGTTGGTTCATGTGAATTGCCACCATGTGCCGTAAGCGATCACGGTAACAGCCCAGAAGTACGCTGACCGCCCGACTGTCACCGCATGCGGCCCTGGCGAGGAGGTCTGACGTGCTCGGACTGTCCGTGTGTGCCACCGGGTGCCTCCTCCAAAGGCGGAACGCAAACCAGGGAAGAACAGGGGTCTCGCATCCATCGAGGCTGGGCCGTTGAGCTGAAATAGGCATCATCTGCCGCGTTGTGACTAACCGCAAGACACCCAATTGTAGGGTTCTTCGTCCGTACCTGAACGGCGTGATGGCTTCCGGGCCCGAGAGCTGCCCTCGCAGTCACCGATTGACACTTTCCGCCGCGTCCTGGAGAATCAGCAGCGATGCCCGCCACCATCCTCGCCCCCATGATGCCCAGCCCATGGAAACCCCGCCCCTGTCCGATGATGCCTTGTCCCAGTCTGTCTCCGATCGGACCTCGTTGACCGACGACGAGCATATCGCCGAGATCGTACCCCTGCCGCCCCCCGCGCACCTGATCCGCTTCTTCCCCATCCAGGGGACGCCCACCGAGACCCTGATCACCCGAACGCGGGCCCAGGTGAAGCAGATCTTACGCGGCCAGTCCGATCGGCTCCTCGTGGTCATTGGTCCCTGCTCCATTCACAACCCAACCGCGGCCATCGAGTATGCCACACGTTTGGCTGAGCTCCGGACGCGCCTGGCGGGTGAACTGGAGATCGTGATGCGGGTGTACTTCGAAAAGCCGCGAACCAGGGTCGGCTGGAAGGGCCTGATCAACGACCCCTATCTGGACGAAACGTTCCGCATCAATGAGGGGCTGCGGATCGCCCGGGACTTGCTGCTCCGTATCCACCAGCTCGGCGTGCCGGCAGGCTCCGAGTTTCTCGACACGATCTCGCCGCAGTACATCGGCGATCTGATCAGTTGGGGGGCGATCGGCGCCCGCACCACCGAATCGCAGGTCCATCGCGAGCTGGCGTCAGGGTTGTCGGCTCCGATCGGTTTCAAGAACGGGACGGACGGAAACTTCAAGGTCGCGCTGGATGCCATCATCGCCGCCAGCGAGCACCACCACTTCCTCTCGGTCCACAAGAATGGCCAGGTGGCCATCGTCGCGACGCGGGGCAATCACGATTGCCATCTCATCCTGCGCGGCGGCCTGGCACCCAACTACGATGCGGCGAGCGTGTCTGCCGCCTGCGAAGCGCTGGTGGCGGCCGGCTTGCCGGGGCGGCTGATGATCGACTGCTCGCACGCGAACACCAGCAAACAGTACCGGCGGCAAGTGGCGGTCGCCGAAGGCGTCGGCGCCCAGTTGGCCCAGGGCGAGCAGCGGATCTTCGGGGTGATGATCGAATCGCACCTGAAGGAAGGGCGGCAGGACCTCGTGCCGGGCCAGCCGCTGGTCTACGGCCAGAGCATCACCGATGCCTGTATCGGCTGGGAGGATTCGGTCGCGGTGCTCGAACGATTGGCCGAATGCGTCCGTAATCGCCGCCAGTCGCACCGTCCGCGGCCCGGCACATGACCGTCCAAAGCCGCGCAGCCAGCGGAACGATCCGGGCCAGCATCCAGCTTCCGGAGCGTGCCCAACCCAACGAGCTGCTCCTGAGGCTCCGTCATGCCACTGGCAAACGCATCCAGGCGGTCCAGGTCAATGGCCAAGACTGGTCGCAGTTCGAGCCGGAAAAAGAATGGGTGCGGATCACCCATCCGGACCAACGGTATTATGAGATCGTGGCCTCCTATTGAAGGGAAAGGAATATGACAGCAATCTGGACAGGTGTGCTCCTGCTGACCTGTGGTGCGGCCGATGCGACGGCAGCGGGGCCCCAGGCAGACCCGGCGGCCCTGGCCCTGGCCGACGAGGTGCGCGCCAAGGGCTGGATCGCCTACGGCGCACGGTCGGAGAAGGGGGACTGGGACCTCTTCCTTTGCCGGCCCGACGGATCGCAGGCGCGCAACATCACCGGCACGCCGGACCACAACGAGTTCTCACCGCAGTTCTCCCGCGACGGCCGGCGGCTGCTCTACCGCCGCATGCCCCGCAGCGAGGTGATCGACAATAATCGCAACGGTACGCAAGGCGAGCTGGTGTTTGCCGGCAGCGACGGCGCCCACCCGCAAGCCTTCGGCAGCGACGGGGAGTATCCCTGGGCCAGTTGGAGTCCCGACGGCAAGCAGATCGTGTGCCTGTCGATCCAAGGCATTTCGTTCATCGACGTGGCCACGAAGCAGGTTGTGCGCAAATGGCAGCGCCAGGGCTTCTTCCAGCAATTGACCTGGTCGCCGGATGGCCGATGGCTGTGCGGCGTGGCCAACTCGTTTGGCGCCAGTTGGAGCATCGCCCGTATGGACGCCGAAACCGGCGCGGCCAACGCCGTAAACCGCGACAACTGCTGCACGCCCGACTGGTTCCCGGACTGCAAGAGCGTGGTCTTCTCCTGGCGGCCTCGCGGTCAGAAAGTCAACTCCGACTACGGCTGGACCCAGCTCTGGATCGCCGATGCGGAGGGGAAGTCCCCGAGCCTCGTGTATGCCGAAGACGGGCGGCACGTCTACGGTGGCCATGTTTCGCCGGACGGAAAATACGCACTGTTCACGGGCAATGTGAACGAGAACGGCGATCCCGGCGGCAGCGGTGCTCCGATGGGTCTCATGCGGTTGGCCGACGCGCCCATCCTGGGCGGCGATCCCAGCCGGCTCGAGGCCGAACATCCACGCTACAACACCGGCCCCGTGCTGGTCCTCCCGCCCGGCTGGGAACCGTGCTGGACGTTTTCGGAAAGTCCCGGCGGAAAGGAATCTTCACGATGAGTCCTCGGCGCCCATGTCGCATACTCCTGTTGGTTGCTTTTTCGGTCCTCCTGGCCGGCTGCCAGAGGCCGGCCGAACCGCCTGCTCCGGCGGCGAACGGAGACTCACCCGTTACGAAGCTGGGGGCGATCGAAGTCACCACCCGGCTGGTCGAGGTGCCCGAGGGGGCGATTTTCAAACGCGACCTGTATGACTACGCGGCGATCCTGAAATTCGAAGTGCTGACAACGCACCGGGGTGAGACGCACGCCGGCACGATCTTCGTGGGCCAGTACAATCCGTTCAAGCCACGCGATCAGGCCGCCGACCGGCACGTGAAGGAGATTGGCGGCACGGCCCGGACCCTTGCCGCCGGTCGGATCTATCGCATGGCGCTCGAGTCGCCCCTGGATGACTACTTCATGGGCGGCATCGTGAACAAATACTTCGGCCAGGACACCGGCCGGCTTTACTGGGCCGTCTGGACGGACGCGGCGGATTAGTCTCACCCATGGTCTTCAGCTCCCACCTCTTCATCTTCTATTTCCTGCCCCTCGTTCTGCTGCTGTACTACAGCATTCCGCAGCGGCGATTCCGCGCCGGCATGCTGGCCGTGGTCAGCTATGGGTTCTACGGCTGGGCCAACCCGCCCTGGGCCCTGATCATGTTTGCCAGCACGATCATCGATTACTTCTGCGGACTCAGCCTGCTGAGGCTCTCGCGGCTGCAGCGCGAACCCGACGGACATTGGCCTTGTATCCCGCTCTCCACGCCCCGCACTCGCCCCATGCTGGCGATCGTCGTCGCGTCGGTCTCCGCCAACCTGGCCCTGCTGGCGTTCTTCAAGTACTACAACTTCACCGAGGAGAACCTGAACCGTGTGGCGCTGGCCCTCGGTGGGTATTCCTGGGTGCCGGTGCTGCAGGTCGTGTTGCCGGTGGGGATCAGCTTCTACACGTTCAAGTCGATGAGCTACTGCATCGATGTCTACCGCGGCGAAGCACCGCCCATGAGCAACTTCATCGACTTCAACTGCTTCGAGGCCCTGTTCCCGGACCTGGTGGCCGGCCCGATTATCCGCTACGGGGCGATCGAAGAGCAGATGCGCACCCGCACCCACACGGCCGACAAGTTCGCCCGTGGTATCGCCCTTTTCGCTTTGGGATTGGCGAAAAAGATCTTGATCGCCAATCCGCTGGGACTGGTGGCCGACGCGTCCTTTGGTGCCGCGGCCCGCCCTGCCCTGGAGGCCTGGTCCGGCCTGGCGGCCTACTCGTTCCAGATCTATTTCGACTTCTCAGGCTACAGCGACATGGCCGTCGGCTTGGGATTGATGTTTGGTTTTCTGTTCATCCGGAATTTCGACATGCCCTACCGCGCCGACAGCATCACCGATTTCTGGCGGCGCTGGCATATCAGCCTCTCGACCTGGCTCCGCGACTACCTGTATATCCCCCTGGGCGGAAACCGCGTCGGCCCGGTGCGCACGTACCTGAATCTGCTGGTGGTCATGCTCCTCGGCGGATTCTGGCACGGGGCTTCATGGAACTTCCTGATCTGGGGAGCAATCCACGGCTTTGCGCTCGCCGTCGAACGGATGGGAGGGAAGGACAGCCTCTATCGCCAACTGCCCAAAACGATCCGCGTGGCGATTACCTTCCTGATCGTCTCGCTGGCCTGGGTCTTCTTCCGAGCCGACACCTTGACCGGCGCCGTCGATTACCTCGCGTCGCTGATCGCACTCGGTCCGCAATCCGGCAGCATGGATCTCCTGGCGGGAGTCATGTACAGCCGCTTCCACTTGGCGGCCCTGGCGGTTGCCGCAGTTCTCGTCTGGGGCGCCCCGCCGACGTGGACGTTCACCGAACACCTCACCCCGCTGCGAGCCGGCACGTGCATGGTTCTGCTGCTGGTCTCGGTCCTGCTGATGTGGACACAGACAGAGAATCCCTTCCTGTACTTCCAGTTCTGATGGGGCTCAAATGACGACCGGCCGGATACCGAACGAAAACCTCGCGATGCTGCACCGGCAGGCTGCCGGCCCGCCGCAGGATGATTTGCGGCGCGGACTGATTCACACGGAGATCTCCCCAGCCGTCGCCTGGGGCATGATCCTGCTGTTCCTGGGCGTCCTCTTCGGTCTCCCGCTGGCCCAGTTCGCCGTCCAGCTGCGTGGCGGCCAGCGGCCCGCCGCACTGGATCTGCTGGCCATTGGCCGATTCCCTACTCGCTCCGACCTGGAACAATACGAGGATTTCCTGCAAGAGCAGTCGCTCGCCGTGCGCTACTTCCAGCCCCGGGCCCAGGAATGGTTGACTTCCTGGGGCCGCTGCGGCACGACGCAAATCGTCGTCGGCCACGAGGGGTGGCTTTTCTACCGGCCGGGCATCGACTCCGTGACCGGGCCCGGGTTCCTCGATCCCGAGTCACTGCGGCGCCGGGTTCGCAACCTGCGCGACGCCGCCGCGACGGAGGCGGTGGCCCCCGATCCCCGCCCGGCGATCCTCCAATTCCAGCGGCAGATCGAGGCCGCCGGGGCACGTTTGATTCTGCTGCCAATCCCCGACAAGGCGAGCCTGCAGGCGGCCGAGCTCTGCGGGCGACGCGCTGCCGCCCCACCGGCTCAGAATCTCTCGCTGGCCGAATTCCTTGGCCAGCTCCGTGCAGCCGGCGTCGAAGTGCTCGATCCGTCGCCGGCGATCGTCCAGCCCGGCGAGATTCGTTACCTGGCCCACGACACGCACTGGACGCCGCAGTGGATGGACGAGGTGGCGCGCAGCCTGGCAGTGTCGGTGCGCCGGCAACTTGAGGAATGTGGAACCCTCACCCATCGTGCGGATCGGGCCCCATCCGACGGCCGCGGCGCCAGTGGCCCATGGCACCTGGAAACAGAGTCCATCAGCGGTCTTGGCGATCTTGCGGAGATGCTGCGGCTGACCGACCGGCAGCGGCTGTTTCCGCCGGAGACCGTCACCATCCAACGGGTGCTCGACGCAACGGGCCAGCCGGTGCGTGCCGACTCGCAGGCCCCGATCCTGCTGTTGGGCGACAGTTTCACCAATATCTACTCCGCCCAGCCGATGGGCTGGGGTGGGGGAGCCGGTCTGGCCGAGCATTTGGCGTATCATCTGGGGGAGCCGGTCGACTGGATTGCCCGCAACGACGCCGGCGCCCATGCGACTCGCGAAATGCTCAGCAGCCAGCTTGCCCAGGGTCGCAACCGCCTGGCCGGCAAACGCGTCGTCATCTGGCAGTTTGCCGCCCGTGAGCTGGCGTTGGGAGACTGGAGATCCGTGATCCTGCCGCCGCAATCCTCCCCCGTCGCACTGTCGAGCACCGCCCGGTGATCGGACCGCCCTGGAGGTCCCCATATGTATTGCCTCGGTCAGCCATCCACACGAAGACAAATGCCATGAAAGAACGAGACCTCATTCGCCCCCTCCTGGTTCCACCCGGCACCACGATTTCGCTCAGGAAGGATTACGATCCGGACTACAAGGCCGACTACGTAACCAAGGAGGATGCCGCCGAGCGGCTCCAGGAAGGCATCGAACGCCTGATCGAGCAGCAGGACAAGCTCTATGCCCAGGATACCTATGCCCTCTTGTGCGTCTTCCAGGCGATGGATGCAGCGGGCAAGGACAGTACCATCAAACATGTGATGTCGGGCCTGAACCCCCAGGGATGCGACGTCCGCAGTTTCAAGACTCCTTCGCCTGAGGAACTCGACCACGACTACCTGTGGCGCTGTGGCAACCGCTTGCCCGAGCGAGGTCGCATCGGGATCTTCAACCGCTCGTACTACGAAGAGGTCCTGGTCGTGCGTGTTCACCCTGAGTTTCTGGAAGCACAACACCTGCCGCCCGAGGCCCGAGGGAAGGACATCTGGAACAACCGCTTCGAGAGTATCAACAACTTCGAGAAGCACCTGGTGGATAACGGCATCGTGATCCTGAAGTTCTTCCTCAATGTATCTAAAGCCGAGCAGAAGAAGCGATTCCTGGAGCGGATCGACCGCCCGGAGAAGAACTGGAAGTTCTCGGCGGCGGACGTGAAGGAACGAGCCTTCTGGGACCAGTACATGGACGCCTTCGAGGACGTCTTCAACCACACGAGCACCGAGTGGGCCCCCTGGTACATCATCCCCGCCGACCGCAAGTGGTTTACGCGGCTGGCGGTGGCCGAGGTCATTCTCTCATCACTCGAGAAGCTCAATCTGCGCTACCCGGCCCTGAGTGAGGAACACCAGCAGGAGCTTCTCAAGGCCAGGGAAATACTGGAGAACGAGGATTGAGGTGATCTTGCAGAGACTGCACAATGTTGCGAACCTGGTTTTTCATGCTTCCATCCGTTTCGATTCATCCCCTCGAACGGATGGGTGACTGACGAGCCTTGCGACTCAGTTCGCTCAGTTCTGCCACCGCTTCTGAAGAAACGTCAGACTCCTCGCCCATCAGCAGATGACAGCCGTTGATGACTCGGTCGGCATGCCCGCCTTCTATCAGGTGACTGGCAAGTTCGTAGAACTCGGACCTGGCATCTTGATTGCTCTCTCGGACCCATTGGTGTCCGAGTTGCACCAGTTCATCTTCTGCTGGTTCCGGCAGAGGCTTCATGTCGGCTGAAACCTGTTTCACCGAAACGCCCAGTTTCTTGGTCAAGAACCCGGCAATGTGATGCAAATAGGCTTGAGAACGAGGGCCGGGTACCCGCACCTTTTCAATGGAGCCAAGAGTCGAGCGAAGGACACCGATAAGTTTGTCCCTCGGTGGTTGCCATTCCTCTTGGAAGTGATGTTCCCAGCTGCGTCGAATGTTCTCGATGAGAAATTCCTCTTCCTGACCGACCTGGTAGTTAATTTCATCCGTGTCCGTCAGGGGCGGCAACGTTCCCGCTCGCATCTGTCGGATCAGTTTTTCCAGTGCCGCCACCACCGTCGAATCGAGCAGTTTCCGATCCGTGATCACGTAGGTTTCGTAGATGCCGATCTCCGTGTACATGAATGTCGGGACCAATTCGTCCGTCTGGAACTTTCTGCCCATGTAGGCAAGCGATACAGGTTCGGGCGATCTCAATTTCCTCTTCGCGAGCTTGTCCCTGCGTTTCTGATCACGGCTTCGCCGGTCTTTCGCCATAGCCTGACTCCTCCTGCCGCCAAACTCGGTTTGTTTCGCCTGTGGACCCCGCCGTTTGATCACACATTCTACCGCACGTACCCCGGATCGAACAACCACAAGTCGGGTGAGCGAGCAGTCAACAGAACGGGACAAACAAAGGGGTCGGCGGCCAGACTCTGCCGGCGACGCGCTGCCGCCTCTCCCCGCTCCATTCAGATACTCCCGCCGCTTCTCCTCTGGGAACCGCTCAATGGCGTACCGCCGTCCAACTTCTCTGCCGGGTTCACTTCCTGTATCGGCGTCGCAGATAGTACCCGGAGCGACTCCGTGGAGACACCACTTCATCGCGAACAGACTCAGGGAGTCGGTGCAATTCTGGGGTACACAAACAGGCCGCGCCGCAATCCTTGTCGCGACTGGGGCGATATCGAGGTCCCGAACAGGCTGAGCATCTGAAGGTATTTCATTTTGCGGACATGCTCGATCGAGACATCTGTGAAGCTCGGACCGCAAAGGGCGAGCTCACGGAGCCTGCGATTCCCTGCCAGCAGGGCCAGGCAATTGTCACTGGAGCCTGACGCCGTGGGGCCCGGATCCAGAAAGAACACTTGCAGGCTTGACGAATCCATCAGCGGTCGTAAGCGTTGCGGACTCAGCAGAACGTCGACCAGCGCAATCGCTTCGAGTGATTTGATCGTGGCGATCGTGGAGAATCCCTTTTCGCTCACGTCCGCGCCGATCAGAAACAGGACTTTCAGTTGGCTGAGACGGTTCAGATAGGCCAGGCCTTCATCCCCCCCTTGCCAGGCTTCGGTCAGGCAAACGGCCGTTGCATCTCCACCGCGCAGCCGGGGAAAGAAGATCTCTTCGCCGAATCGACAGTTCTTGAATCGTCCGACATGTCCTCCGAGGTCTCGGATTGCTGCTACAGCTCGGTCGTGTTCCTCGAGCTCTTGCGGAGGAACGAACCGCGAAAACGGCGAGAACTGTGTTCGCGACGCCTCCTCCGGACGAATCTGATAGCGTGTGGAACCGTTGTCTGCGTCCGCCCAAATTCCGTAGCACGCACTTTCCGCATATCGATTCATCTTGGCGTGATCCGGGTTGGTCTCTTCGGCAAGTGTCGTCGTCACGATCTCATCGCCAATATCCAGACTGAGCCACTTCGTACCGGGCAGGATCACACGGTTGCCAATACGAAGAAGAAAGTAGTCCTGCGTCGGACCTTCGGCGACGTCGACTCGTTCGTAACTGCCATCACGTTGTCGATGCCACAGAACCGTCCGATCGGAGTCAACGATCAGCAGCGATGCGTCCACGCAGGCCGCGGCAACACCCCCGCGAACCAAAGCAAGGTTCGGTGAACGCTGGGCCAGTGTCATGACCGTTCGTGTCTTGAGATCTACCGCCAAGGGCATGTTCGGCAAGTACTCCACGTCGATGCGGCAATCGTGTCGGCGTCCAAGAATCACCACTCGTTCTTCCGGATCATCCGGGTTCTCCCACAAGCACGCCCAGGGAACAGAAAACGTGATGTCGAGGTTTTCCGGCAAGGCCAGTCCCGACGCATTTCCGATCGGGTATCGCCGGGCCGCCGTGTGGAGCATGTCCGTTCGCGTTTTTCCTGTTGCGGCATCGTACGATAGTATCGCAATCCATGTTTCCGGGGTGGCGCCGAAACGCCCGCAGGCGAGGCATTGGCCGGCCCCAAGCGAGAAGAGAGCCAGACAGTACGACTTGCCGGGCATATGGTCCGTAATCATGGCACACCAGTCTGTAGAAGGCCGGTGGTGGCGCAGCGGTTCACCTGAAGGAAGGTCACTACGGTTCTCGGGCAGGTAGAATGCCGTCGGCACGGAATAGGATGGCAAGCCGCCATTTCGATCAAAACTGGCAAAGACCTCTCCCTCGGGAGACATGACCAGGATGCGATTCTCTGCATTGGCCACCCAGAGGTTCTGGCCGTCGGTCCGAACCAGGACAACTGCGTCGTCGACCCCTTCTGCCTGGTGGATGCGACGGAACTCGGGTGCTGAACCAGGGACTTGCCACATCCTGTAGACGGCGCTCCGGTCCCACACGATATCCTGCTTCTCATTGAGACGAACGACGTGCGGTGCGGGGGGTCTGGTCTGGTATTCCCTGCGTTTTCCCGGCGGAATCGGCCAGTCCAGAATCGGCGTAATGGTCATCTGCGAGCCGATCTCGAACGGCGGTTCCGGTTCGTCCGGCAGTGGATTGGTCAGTTTTGGGTAGGCCGATCGAAGTGTGGACGAAGAGCGGGCGAAGCGTGCGTCGAGTCGCTTTCGAAGGCTGGCGAATTGTTTCTCATAGGACTCGGCAACACAGGGGGGGACGCGGTCGGTTTTTCGCTCCTTCAGTTTCTGAAGAGCTTCTTCGAGATCTGCCAACTTGTGGTAGACGTCTTCGGTCAGGGCAGCCCAACCGTCTTCCACGCCAATCAGGAACCCGAAATAGTCAGCCACGAACACATCGCGCTCCGTGCCGCCATTCCTTGTTGCAGCAGAGGCTTTCCAGAGTTCTTCTCTTGTCAAGACCTGGAGATACGCCCGTGCAGATCCTTCCCGAAAGAACGGCAGGACGTCCTGGGGCATTTTTTGTACCAGCACTGAAAAGTCTTCAGGAAAGGAGTCGCGGTATGCACGGATGTTGCGGAGCAACTCGCTCAGAATCAAGGCCGTTGGAGCTCCGTATTCCCTCCTCTGGGCGGCGACCGTCAGTGGTGCACCGACGAAATCCAGATTGACTGCAGATTCGCTGCGGCCTTCCGGCGGCGGTAGCTGAAGAAGCCAAGGAAACATGGCAAAAAGAAACGTTCTCGCATCGTTGTATCTCGAAACGGGCGATTCGTCCGAAACGGCGGAGGGGAGGCGAGCCCCTCTTTGCAGGAAATGATTCCATATCCACTGATTGACTAGTCGGACCAAGCCATACCCTCGTGACACACTGACCCGCCGATTTCGAAACAGATACTCCAGATGCGGAAAGACCGCCTCGACATCCTGGTACTCAACACCTCCTCCATCACGGTCGAGAATGATCTTGATTCGGTGCCTTGGATTGTTGGGAGAAAGGAGCAAGGCCGCCTCACGCAACTCAATGGCGCGGAGGATCTCTCCTGCCGCGGCCAACTCATCGGCTTTCCGATCCAGCGCCGCCTCCTGCTGCTCGCGAGTCAAGGGCAAGAGATCTTTGCGGGAGAGCAACTCGAGAATGAGTTCCGCGGCTTCGGACGTCAGAAGCTCTCGAGCTTCCGGGAGGGTGATCCGGTCCTTTTCAATCTTCTTCTCGACCTCGCTGCCGTCGCTCACAGTCACTGACAATCGCAGCCGTTGATCGTTATCAGCCTGTCGTGCGTAGATTTCATATTCTCCCGACACGAACAACGGCAGGAAACGTCTGATCGAATGGCCAGAGAGAACCATTTCGTTCTGAATCAGTTGAGCTTCCTTGACGGCCAGCACCGCAACGCCGGGAAGATTCCTGACGGCCGACGCAAGTAGATTCGGAAATTCCTCCTGCAAAGACGCATTGCCCTTATTGGCCGTCTTCGACAGGAAATATGGGATCCCGACCACGGCACGAATCCCGTCCGCGTACTTCTGCTCAAGATCTCGCGCCAACGTGGCCATTCGTTCGGCAGCCGCATCGGCGCTGTCTTTCTCCAGTTTCACTTGTCCGCGGAAGAGATTCACACCCGAGTAGGTGTCGATCACTTGTACCCCAACGTCACCCGAACCATTCCAGTCCTTTCCGTCGAGCAACAGCAGCCGCTGAGCCCCAGCGAGAACGCCCAACCGTTGGCGATCCTCACCGCCACCGGGCGACTGCAATTCAGACAGCTCAAGTTCCGCAAGTACCAAGTCGAGCTGGTCGCGTTCGACCAATTCGATGCCTTCGACGTCGCCTAAGACAGTGGTCAGCAGGTCGGGAAAACCGCTTGTCCGAATCGATTCTGAACTGATAATCGCCCAGCGCCGCAGGGGCGCGGGAGCGTCGCCGGCAGGGGAAGAGTTCGTGGCAATCGTATCCTCCGCGCTTGCCGCGGTGGGCTCTGCGACCTTCTCGGCGTTGGTGCCACCCAGAGGAGGTCTTTCGCCCGCATTCATTTCGGTGGGCTGGGTTGGATTCCCACTCTGTCTCTGTGCTGCCTCCGATGCACCCGGACTGTCTGTGGCGGGCGATCTGCTCGCACACCCTGTGATTGCGATGGTACTGGCAAGCAAACCGAGAGCAGTAATCGCTCTCAAAAGGCTCTCGTTCATGTAGTTCTTTCCCTGACACGAAAGCCGCGGCCGCTGTCAATTCGGCGTTTGCCGCGATACGGGTTCCCAAGCCAAAATATCTACTGGTCCCTTCCAATGCCTTTCAACGCGCCGCGACGGGCCACAATACTCTCCGACGACAAACACACATATGTTCTCTCGTCTCCCTGTCGGCCGCTTGCATCACCCGGAGTAATCCGGCATGGGGAGGCATTTCGCGAGGGCGAGATCGCGGCGACTATTGGTCATTCTTTTCTCGGAGACGATGGAGAACGCTCTGCCCCTCTCTCGCTTTCGTTGACTCAATTGAAATCGCCGTGCCGGAAAGGCTCAGCCAATTGAGTCTCTTCATCCTACGAAGACTGTCGAGACAACCGTCCGTAAACGCCGGGCCAAGAAGGGCAACGCTTTCGAGGCCCGTGCTGGTTTGGAGGAGTGCCACACATTCCTCTCCAATTCCGCCGTCACCCGTCGGGCCAAGATCGATGAGTAGAGCTTGGAGCTGGGGCAGAGCTGCCAACGATTGAAATGTCTTGTCCGTCAGAGGCATACGACCGAGGGCAAGTGCCGTAATCGAGTCGATTCCGGTTATCTCCTGGAATCCCCGTTCCGTGATATCAGCGTTCAGAAGAAACACGATCTTCAGGCGATAGAGATCCCGAAGGTAGCGCAGTCCGTCATCGCCGCCGTCCCACCGATCCGTGAGGCATACGGCCGTACCATTCTTCTTGACACTCCCGTCGAGGCCCAGGTAGTACGGAGTCCTACAGTCCTCTGCCATACCCACAAAGCCGCCCAACTTTCGAATCGCATACACCGCAGCGTCATGTATCTTGAGTCTATCGGGGGGCACAAACTCTGCGAATGAAGACAAGGGCTCGTGCGACGAATTGCCCGATTCAATACGACTTGGTATCAAAGACCGAGTCCCCTCAGCCCACAGGCCATAAGTGGCGCTTGTGGCATAGCGATCGAACGCATCGTGATTCGATACGGCGTCCTCCGCAAACGTCGTTACCACGACCTCCGATCCCAATTCGATGGCCAACCACTTCTTGCCCACCGAGTAGACGCAGTTCCCGACAGGGAGCAGGAAATAGTCTTGCGTCGGCCCCTCGGCCACATCAACACGCTCGAAGCTGCCGTCCGGCTGCCAGTGCCAGACAATGGTACTCGTTGCGTCAACGACAACCAGGGAACCATCGACACAGACGGCCGACACACCGCTACGGAGTGCCGACAGGCCGGGCAGACGTTCGGCCAGCGTTATCACTTTCTTCGTCCGCAGATCCACGGCGAGCGGCATATTCGGCAAGTAGTAGGTATCTGAACAGCAATCATGCGAACGTCCCACAATGGCAACGCGATCCTGAGGGTCTATGGGGTTTTGCCAGAGGCAGATCCACGGAACGGAGAAGCAAATGTCGGTGTTCTCCGGCAGGGACAGGCCGGCCTCGTTGGCGACGGGATAGAGACGCCCGGCACAATGAAGGACCTCTGCGTTCGGTTTGCCGGACGCCACGTCAATCGACAACAGTGCAATCCAAGTTTCCGGAAGGTCCCCCATACGGCCACATGCCAGACACTTGTTCGGTGCAATGGGAAACAAGGCTAACTTAAGCCACTTGTGTCTGGCAGACTCCTGTGACTGAGCTTGCCACACGTGTGAGGAGCGGAAGTGCGGCAGACTTTCGCCCTGGGGATGGGTTTTCTTGCGATCTTCGCCGTACGTGCTCGGCGTAGACTCAAACGAGGGGACATCCTTGCCTCCCTCGAATTCCGCGACTTTCGCACCCTCGCGAGAGAACACAAGAATCTGGCCCGCTACATTCGCCAACCAGATATGTGCACCATCGGTACGAACGAGAAAAATGGCCTCTTCGTCCCGACCGATCTCGTAGATCCGTCGCTGTTGGACCGCCCCCTCCTGAGACCGCGTCATGAGATGGACGGCACTGCAGGTCCACACGACATCTGTCGTCTGGTCAAGTTGGATGAGGTGGTGTGGATAGCGACGCGGCTGACCGCGAACCTCTTTCCCAGATGGAATCGGCCAATCGTCAATCGGCTCGATGGACGGGCCGGCCGAGACTCCGCCTGATCTCTCGGCCATCGCGGGCAGAGGGTTTCTGAGCCCCTGGTAAGTGCTCGTCTTCACCGGCTCGGGGAACCGGTCGACAAGTGTCCCTTCCCATCTCGTCAACCACTTTTCGTACTCTTGAACACAGAATCGATTCAGCCGACCGTTCGGCAGCACCTCCAATTCGCGAAGCTTCTCTCGGAGCCGATTCAGTTCCGAAAAGGCCTCGTCGGTCATCGCGTCGGGATGACATTCCATGCGGACCGCAAAATGGAAGAAGTCGGCAAAGAACTTGTCGCGAAGCTTCCCGCTTTGGCGCAAGCGATCGCATGTTTTTGCCAACTCCTGCTGCGAGGGTAGTTTCCCATAAGAACTCGCGATTCCGCCGGGATCGGCAGGTAGTGCGTCCTGTGGCAACGACTCCAGCACGAAGCAGAGATCGTCGACCATCTGCGCTACTTCCGCGCGGGCTCGCATGGAATACGGTTTGAGCAACGGGGTCCCCGCGTAGCTGTGAACAGCCGTTTCATGCTCCTCGCTACCAGATGGCGCACGATATTCCGGAACTTCTCTCAGCCCCCTTCCCGATCCATCCCCTGCCGGAAGCCTCAGAAGCAACGGAAACATGGCAAACTGGAAGTCGCGTTCCGTCGCGTATTCTGGCACGCCTTGCCTCTCACCCGGCGAATGGTTTGTCTCCGAACCCGCGCGGCCACCGGAACTTGAGGCCCACGGCCCCACTGTCTGCAGCAATGCGATACCGTGCAACGTGCCTACGATCCGGTTCCGCAACAGGTATTCGACGTGCGGCCGCACTGCCTCATAGTCGCAGAATTTCCCTCCCGCGTCGCTCCGATCGAGAACAATCTGTACCCGATGTCTTGGGTTATTCGGTGAAATCAGCAAGGCCGCCTCGCGCAGTTCGATCGCCTTGAGGATCTCACCTGCCTTCACCAGTTCGTCGGCCCTTGCGACCAGCGCCGCCTCCTGCTGCTCGCGAGTCAAGGGCAAGAGATCTTTGCGGGAGAGCAACTCGAGAATGAGTTCCGCGGCTTCGGACGTCAGAAGCTCTCGAGCTTCCGGGAGGGTGATCCGGTCCTTTTCAATCTTCTTCTCGACCTCGCTGCCGTCGCTCACAGTCACTGACAATCGCAGCCGTTGATCGTTATCAGCCTGTCGTGCGTAGATTTCATATTCTCCCGACACGAACAACGGCAGGAAACGTCTGATCGAATGGCCAGAGAGAACCATTTCGTTCTGAATCAGTTGAGCTTCCTTGACGGCCAGCACCGCAACGCCGGGAAGATTCCTGACGGCCGACGCAAGTAGATTCGGAAATTCCTCCTGCAAAGACGCATTGCCCTTATTGGCCGTCTTCGACAGGAAATATGGGATCCCGACCACGGCACGAATCCCGTCCGCGTACTTCTGCTCAAGATCTCGCGCCAACGTGGCCATTCGTTCGGCAGCCGCATCGGCGCTGTCTTTCTCCAGTTTCACTTGTCCGCGGAAGAGATTCACACCCGAGTAGGTGTCGATCACTTGTACCCCAACGTCACCCGAACCATTCCAGTCCTTTCCGTCGAGCAACAGCAGCCGCTGAGCCCCAGCGAGAACGCCCAACCGTTGGCGATCCTCACCGCCACCGGGCGACTGCAATTCAGACAGCTCAAGTTCCGCAAGTACCAAGTCGAGCTGGTCGCGTTCGACCAATTCGATGCCTTCGACGTCGTCCAAGACACTGGTCACCAGGTCGGGAAAGCCGCCTGTCCGCATCGATTCTGAACTGATAATCGCCCAACGCCGCACGGGCGCGGGAGCGTCGCCGGCAGGGGAAGAGTCCGTGGCAATCGTACCGTCCGGGCTTGTCGCGGTCGGCTCTGTGACCTTCTCGACGACAGTGCCACCGGGCAGCAGTTGGCGTATCGTGGGATCAGAGACTTCGCGACGTTCGTCGCCCACAGACGTCTTCGGAAATCCGATCGAATCAGCACTCCGCGCCACCTCCGATGTTTGCTGGCCCTCAACACCAGGTGGGTCGCTTTCACACCCCGCAAACGAGGCAGTAAGAACAACCACGCCGTACACAACGAGCACCGACAACGGAACCCTTTTCACGTCGCTCTCTCCGAGAACGGGTCGTATAACTTCAGGACGCGTGAAATCACTTGACTCGCGGCGACAACTTCACCAGCAACCGCTCCGCGATCCGCGCCCCTGCCTCCTGCAACGCGGTCTTTGCCGCAATCTGCTCGGCCAGATCCACCGACACGGTCACCTGGCGGTCGCTGGCGAGAATCCGCCCGGTCGCCCGGTCGACGGCCTTGACCTCCAACCGGGCCTTGACCGAGACCAGGTTCCCGCGACGGCCGGCGAATTCGCTGAACGCCTCGCCTTGGATGAGAACGTCCGACTTGGCCGTGCCCCCCGACTTCGTGTCGAAGACCTGAAAACCGCTTTCCGTTGCGAACATCGATATCTCCGTTTCCGCCGCCGGATCGACCGTCGCCTGGCCGACATGCTGCTCCGGAATGGAAATGCTCAAGGCCGGCAACTTCCCCTCGCCCAGCTGCTTCTTCAGGGCGGCGATCCGGTCTTCACGCGAAAGCTGCCTGGCGACCAGTTCGCCAGCCTTTCCGCTGATCGTTTCGCCGACCTTCTCCGCAAGCTGCACGACCAGCCCGTCCAACTCGTCGCTCACCAGCCCCTTGACCGACGCGCCGAGAACTCGGCTGGTCTCCGTGCCGATGATCTTCGCGATCACGTAACGCGAGGAGCCGACCTGCATGACCGACCCGGTCACGAGAACCTTCGCCCCGGTGAGCTGCCCCACCTGCACCGCCTCCTCCGTCTTGACGGCCCCTGAAAGACTCAACTCCTGCTCCTTGAGCACCGTGTCGAGGTCCTCGCGGTCGACCAGGAACAGCTCGGGGTTGGTCACCAGGTTGGCGAACATCAGGTCCGTGACTTGCTCCCCCTGCTCGGCGACCTCCTTTCCCCGTTCGGAGAACGGCAGAACCGCCACGGGATAGATCTCGTCGCCCGCCAGCAGCACGCCGCCGGTCAGTGTGAAAACCAGCATCATCAGTCCAAATCGTCTCATGTCAATCATGTTTCTTGCCTCCAGAAAGGTCGTTGCCTCCGGAAACGATCTCCAGCACGCGGACCAGGAAGAACCGAGGTGCGGGAGAAGCCTTCCATTGGTCCAGCAGACTCCAACCAAGGCAGCACAAGCGGCCCCGAGCATCATCATAGCGAAAATCGCCCCAAGCGTAATCCGACGGCTGATCGGTGATTCGCAGCGTCGGACCCTCTCCAGCTATGCGATAACCATGCAATCGATTCAAATCCGCCACGGTCCGTGAATCGATCTCTTCTCCTGCATCGTTCCCCTGCAACTCGAATCGTTCCGGTGCCGGCTCGGATATCGTCAATTGGCCCGATTCGGGCACCAGCAGGATCACGGGCGCTCCCTTCCTCGCCAACTGGCAAAGCACGCCGCCCAGACCGCGATGATCGTCGAGCGCGAGTCCTTCGCCAACAACAACTATGCCCTCGCTCACCGCAGCCAACGCCCCGATCGCCGCCACTTGGCGATAGGGCAAGGCAATCTCGTCGAAGGACCTGGCAGTCTTCTGCGGCGGATCGAAGAGCACGATCTGGAGTTGCTCGGCCCATTGCCGGCGCCCTTCCAGCGGGTCCTTGCCGAAAACCAGGATCTTGCAGACGGTATTCTGCACCGCAACCTGGATCGGCAAGACGACACCCTCCTTCACGTCCGGCGTGCGGAAACGAATCTCCGCCTGGCCCTCCCTGGCCACGATCACGCCGCTGGCAAACGGCCGTCGAGCCGCACTTGCCTGCCATGCCACCTGCAACTTGTCGCCACAGGCAAAACGCAAGCGGAGTTCCTCACCCGCAAACGCCGTCGCGGGCACTCCAACCGGCTCAACCGCGGACGTTATCCCGCCCTCCGCGGATTCCGACACCCCTTCATGTGCCACCGCTGGCACGCTTCCCTCTAGCCGAAGTACGGCGACGCAACCGATCGCAACCAGCAACTGCTTCGACCGTACCATTCCACCCTCCGTCACAACTGGCGAACCTCGCCCGACGACGTCTTCTCCTTCGCCGGAACCAGGAGCAGATAAACTCGATACTCACTCCCCCCTTGCTCGAAAGACAGGATCTTCGTCGGTGCCCCTGAGGCAACCACACCGCTGGCGGATATCGACAATTCGCGAGGCCCGCCCGTTTGAAGATCCACATCGTAGGTAAACAACCCCTGGTCGATCGGAAAGGCCCAGAAGTAGAGCTTCCGGGAAACACCGTCCTCCAGCACCGCCTCAACGGCCTGTTCTTCCCGCGTCAACACGAACGTCTTCTCCTGGACGCGAAACTTCTCGCCGGGATCGTCCCGGACCAGAACGGTCAGCCGCATGGCCACCTCGCCCGACAGAGATGCCGTTCGCACCCCCATCCCGACCCGCATATCGACATGATCGCCGCATTCGACCAGCCACTCCCAACGCTCGTCGAACAGCTCGTCGAGCTGATCGAGCAGGGCCAGCCGCCGCTCGAGTTCGTCCGCGTCGAGCTCGGCCAGAAGCTTCTGGGCGGCGCCGTTCTCGCCCGACGGCCGGCCGGCACCCGAAGGACTCCAGACCTGCCGGACCACAAGCACCAGCAGAACAATAGCCACAGCCGTCGTCGCGCAAATCGCCCGGAAAGCACCACGGCTTCTCCGATCGCTCGGGCGCCCGCGATCAGGATGAGGCTGCTGCGGCACTTCTTCGATTGCGCGAGAGATTCGCGCCAGCAGAGCTTCTCGATCGCCGCCTTCGGCCTCTTGATCGACCCACTCCCGAAGCATGCGATCCAGATGATTCTCGTTTGCACGTGCCATGGCCGCTACAACTCAGGAACGACGAATGAATAATGGTTCTTGTTCGCCCCGCAAACAGACGTCCTTTCGCGCAGCGGAAAGCGACTATCTGCCACGGCAATTCTCTGTCCGATCTTTACAGCCAATCCTTCAACAGCTTCTTCAAGGTCCGTCTCGCCCGGTGGACGCGCCAATAGACCGTCGCCTGGCTGCATCCCTCGATCGTTGCCAACTCGGACGGGCGGACGCCTTCGAAGACCGTCAACACCAGGGCGCCTCGCAGCTCCGGCGATAACTGCTTCAGGGCCCGGCCAATCGCCCCGTCCAACTCGCCCCGGATCGCCATTTGTTCGGGCTGGCAATCGCACGGTGCCTCCGGACCGCTCGACACCTCAACCCCGCAGGACGATGCCCGTCGGCGCCGGTCGAGAAAACGGTAGACGGTGTTCATCGTCACACGGTGTAGCCAGGTCGAGAACTGAGCCTCCTGGCGGAACGAGCCCAGGCCCTTCACGACTCGCACGAAGATCTCCTGGACCACGTCGTCCGCATCCGCATGGTTCAACACCATGGGATAAACGACGCGGCGAACTCGATCGAGGTTTCGATCGATGAGCCGGCCCAAGGCTTCGCGGTCGCCCGACTGCTGGTAGTTCGCTACGAGTTGCTCATCCGTCATGAAATCGAACCGTTCCGTGCGCTTTTACCCCTTAGACTCTGGGCTCGGCCAGGATCTTGGCGAAAATCTGGCGATTTTTTTATTTCTGCACATGGGAGCCCGTGGCTGTCCCGGTGGCCAGGAGGAGAGTCGAAGTGGGCCAAGGAACTATCCGTGGTACCAGCGCCCCAGGCGGCGATACTAACTCGTTTCCTCGCCTGCGTTTCGGGTCAGTACGAATTGTGCGGATCCGACCCGCGTGCCGTAAAGCAGTATGTAAGCCCATCCCTCCCAAAACCACCCATCCCTGCCGTTAATGAGAATGCGTCTCACAAGTTTTCCCCCCTGACGATCTTCGACTCGCTCGTCTTCGATGCTGCCGATGGGATCAACGTCCGGCTCGTGGGCCTCACGCTCACCGGCGGCTCCGCCACAGGGGCCGGCGGCGCGATCCGGTCGCTGGGCGGGGAGCTCACGCTCGAAGAGTGCCAGATCTTTGACTGCACTGCCACTACCGACGGCGGGGCGATCTACGCCACCGGCAGAGTCAACCTGCTCGAAAGCACCCTGGCCGGCAACTCGGCCACCGATGGCGGGGCCCTGATGCTCGACGGCGCCAC
>CAYSCH010000034.1:0-40000 GCA_964429355.1 uncultured Planctomycetaceae bacterium
GCGGATCCGGCGGAAGACGTCCAGCAAGTATGCCTGCACGTCGATGCAGTGCCGCTTGCAACACCAGCGGCGACGCTCACGGAGTCTTAGACCCTGTGCATGTGTGGCTAAACGTCCGTGAAAGCCGCCTTTCTCGCTTCCCTCGCTTGTCGCTGGCCAGAGTTTATGAATAATCCGGGCTTAGTGCTACAACCCCGCGAAGCGACGGGCCTGCTAATGGCCTCCCGAGGGTTCCAGGCCGTGGAGGGATTTTGCCTTGCTCAACAGCGGCCAGCCGTAGCCGTAGAGCGCGACGAGCACGAAGCAGGCCATCGGTACGATGAATCCGCGGGACATGTCATAACGGTCGGCAACGGCGCCCATCACCTTGGGCAGCATGGCACCGCCCATGATAGCCATGACGATGTAGGCCGATGCCCCCTTCGCCCGCTCCCCCAGCCCGAAAATACCGAGGGCGAAAATCGTGGGGAACATGATCGACATGAAGAAGTAGCTGAGGAAGACGCACACCACGGACAGCCAACCCAATTTCAGGAAGACCAGGAGGCAAGCGAGGACGTTGAGCGCGGCGTAGAGCCCCACGATCTTGTGGGCAGAGTATTTTCGCAGTAGTCCGGCGCCCGTGAACCGTCCGGTCAGGAAGCAGATGAATCCCAAGGTGGCCAGGAAGCGTGCCGCCGCGCGGTTACTGAAACCCAGAATACCGTCCTGGAAGGGAATCGCCTGGGGATAGGCATCTGCCAGGAGCATGCGATTGAGCCGGCTCCGGTCGACCCCCTTCGGATCCTGGGCCAGGAGTTGTTGCGTTTTTTCCTGGAGGCTGACACCGCTGAACCGGGCCTCGTCGTAAAGGGTCGGCTTCTTCTTCTTGGCGGAGCGCGTGTCGCGTGCGACAATATCGTCCAGATCTCGCGAAAGGTGGAAACGCAATGTCCGATCCGAAGCCGAACCGTCATATTTCTGCATCGTCTGAACGGTTTCCTCGGACAGTTGGCTGCGAACGAACTCCGAAACGGGATCGGTGGGCTGTTGCAGCCTGGCCACCAGGGAAGGCAGGTCCTTAATGTCACCCTTGTCGATTCTCGTCTTCACTTCAATCAGAGATTCCTTTTTCTTCCCCTGCTGTGCCCCCGCCGGCACTTCGGTCGCGGTCTTGTTCCATGCGGCGGGCAGAGGCGGCACCTCCCAGGTCATATAGTTGATCACGAAACTGAAAATGCCGGCCTGCGCAGCCACATAGAAGAACTGGGCCAACGTGGCGCCCGAGAAGTGGGGATGCGACCAGATGCTGTGGTGCGACATCTTCATCACGACCGGGATGAGCATCAGGGCAAGGATAAGGGACATCGCAGCACCGACGCCCACCAGCACGACCAGCACGGAGTTGCCTGCGGTGATCTCCATGTTCGACGGGTGAGGTATCTGGGAGGCGATATTCACCAAACGCGGTCCCACGTGCAGGGTTTCATGGAGTACAAGCCACAGGATCATGCCGACAGCACCGACCAGGGCGACCGCGTTGAGCCACAACAGGAAATAGGCCGGCACCCGGGCGACCTTCCGCTCAGTCGTTTTCGACTCCACCTCGGACTCGCCCTTCCTGGCGATGCTGTAATCATCCTCGGTCTGGACGTCAGGGACAGGAGCGAAAAAGAACAGCACGGCTAGTACAAGGACGGCGACTCCGACACCCGCATAAGGGATCCACAACGTTTCGGCACCGGTGCTCACGCCGGCCGCATCCGTGCCGTAGAAGTACATGCTGCCCGCGATCGGTCCCAGAATCCAGCCGATGCCGTTGCAGGACTGGGCCAGGTTGATTCGCGTTGCCGCGTAGCGCGGCGATCCGAGCACCGTCGTATAGGGATTGGCCACCGTTTCGAGAAACGTCAGGCCGGAGGCGATCACGCACACTCCCAGGAGAAAGGCCCAGAACTCCGCGATATTTGTCGCCGGGATGAACCAGAACCCTCCCACCGCCACCATGAGGAGGCCGGCGATGATGCCCCCCTTGTAGCCCAGCCTCGTCGCCAGCCAGCCGGCCGGAATCGACATCAGGAAGTAGCCCAGGTAGTGGGCGAACTGGACCCAGGCGGATTGGGCCAGGGTCAGGTCCAGCTCCTCCTGGAAATGCTTGTCCATGACATCGATCATGCCGTTGCAGAATCCCCAGAGCAGGAACAACGAGCTGACGATCGAGAACGTGAACATCACGTTCCGCCCGTCACTCAGCACAAACATGCTTTCTTTCTTGTCACTCATGAGCGGGATCGATTCTGTCTCTATGTCAACGGAGGAAGGAAATCACGGCAGGTCTGACGGGGAAGGAACCAGGGGGGCGCTGCCATCGAGAGCCACGCTTCCCGAACGGCTCGCCGGTGGAAACTACGGCTTCTTCAAGGCACTCTGGATCTCGGCCAGCGATACGCCGAGCCTGGCCTGCGCCACCCGGTCCAGATCGGCTTCCGCCCCGGCCAGGTGGATGGTTCGATGGACGTGGGAGAGGCTTTCGCCGGGGGCCAGGGCGGCGGCCGGAGACGACGATTCCAACTCGTAGAACGGCCCCATCGGCTTGGCGCCGGGGGACGGTGGGCCGTCGTTGTAGGCATTGGCTGCGTCGCCGCCGTAGGGGTTGTCCTGCAACTTCCAGAGCGAGTTCACATAGTCGCTCACACCCTTGGGCTGATTGAACTGGACGATCGTCAGCACGCGGTTGTCGGCATCGTAGCTGCCCAGCACGGCCTTGCTGCGCTTGGGGTTGATGCCGATCTTGCTGCGGAACTTGCCGTCGGCGGCAAAGAAGATCACGTCGTCGTTGACCACCAGGCGATCCGCGGGAATGCTGCCGAAGTAATCGGACGTAACCTTGATCCCCAACTCGGACTCTGGTCCCTCCTGGATGGGAACGACGATCGTGGCCGACGGGGACGGATTGAACATTCCGAGAATCCAGACCGAGAGGAGTCCGGTTTCCTTCTTCCAGGCGCTGGCGCCGGCATTGGTGATTCGATTGTCGGACTCGTAGGCAACGAGGCTCACGTCCTTGGCTGCCGGCACGCCGAGACGCTGCCAGGCCGTCTTGCTGTCGAGCAGCCGAACGTCGCGGTTCACAGCCACTTCAAACTGGGTGCCCGAGTAATTGGTCAGCGAGAACTTCTTGGCAAACACCGCCCGGTCCCGGGACTGGCTGACGACCTCGAACGGCAAGGTATCGAGGACTGCGGGGGTGTGCCAGTCGGCAAACTCGAACTTCGCCCCCTTGGCGAAGAAGATCGAGAACTGCCCCCCTTCCGGTCCCATCCAGAAGCGGTCTTCACCGCCGAAGGCGTTCATGTGCTCCAGGATCTTGCCGGAGGCGATCAACTCGCGATTGATCCAGCCAAAACTGGGGCCGGAATCTCCTCCGGCGGTGCTGGTCATGACGCGGCCTTGCCAGGCGGGGGAAACCGCCACCTTGCCGAGCCCGTTCTCATCGCTGAGTACGATCAGGTCGGTGTGGCCCTTGAGAAAGGAGATGTCCTCGCCGAAATCGGCGGCGCGGGCCCCTTGAGCGAAAGCGACGATCGAAGCAAAGAACACAAGTGCGATGGTGATCAGTTTGAGTTCCATGGCGATGAGGGATTGGCTGAACTGCGGGGTGAAACCGGGGCACGAAACTGCCACCAAGGATATCCTACGCCCGAGACGCGGTCAATCATTCACTCGCCGGTCGCGAAATTGTAGGTTTCTTATGGTATTTGTCCCGCCTCCAGGGCTCTCCGAAGTTCTTCACGGGTTCCACCGATCCATCTGTCGGGCAAGCCGGAACGATTCACATGACCATCGATCGAAGGCACCACCAGGGCGTCCTTGCCCCTTTCAGTCCTTCCCTTCCAGGTGAACTCGATACAACTCAAAGAACGTCGGCGCATCGAGCAACTCGACCTTCGGATCGAGCCGTTCCATCTCCTCGACCACGCGAGCGTACCACGTGGGCGTTTTGAGGATGTTGCGGAACCAGTGAAACGGCGGAAGCCCCTCTGCGCGACGCTGGGCGATCCGTTCCACGACGTGCCGGGCGGCGTCTGCCGGATTGTCTTCGTTCACGTCGTGGTCGTGACGAAGGATCGGCATGTTCTTGTGGATCGCCGTTGCCGGGCCCCGTTGGGGAACGATGCCGTTGGGACTGAACGACGCGTAGCAGTCCAGCCCCGCCTGGTTCAACTCGGGTCCGTGCGCGTAGATGATGAAGCCCGTGATGCTCAAGCCCCAGCGATCGAAACACGTCCGATTGTGTCGCTCCCAGGCATCCAGTCCGCTGGGCAGCCCGGAGATTTCTCTGGGTTCCTGCAGCATCCCCGGTTCGCAATAGCCGGCCCCGTTGTCGGCGGCCGCAAAGTAGTCGTTGGCCGTCGCCGACTTGCGGATCCGATCCATCGCCATCGGTGCCCGCCGATCGAGGATCGGACTGATCGACCACATGAGCGGGACCTTGCCGCGATTGGGATCGTCCCAGATGTCGGCCGCCCGTTGGTAGAGCCAGGCGGCACAGTCGTAGTCGCCCACGTAGAAGACGACGAACTGGCGCCCGCGGAAATCGACCTTGCCCTCCTCCGTCAGATAGCCCCGCTCCTCGAGATTCTCACGCGTAACCCAGGGCTGGGGATACTTCTCCTCCAGCGGGTAGTGGGCGAAGAACGACGCGTTCGCCATGGCGCCGTAACCGATCGCGTCGGCGTCCATGTAACCGTTGTAAGCGCTGATGACTTTGCCGTATTCCCATTCGGACGCGACGGGTTCGTGGCGGCCGCCTGCCTCGCCGTGGCTGGTGTACTTGTAGGCCCAGGGCACGAATCCGCCGATATGGATCATCCGCTCCCTGCCCCCATGGTGATAGGCGCTGAGCAACAGTTCCTTGAGAGTTTCCAGGTCGGTGCCGACCTTCTGCCGGCGATCGTCGATCGGTACCTCGTCGCCCCAGACATGGAGATCGAAGAAGAACGCCCGTTTGGTGATGAAGAAATCGTGGTTCGTCAGGCAGTGATGGTTCGGCGCGCAGAGCCGCGGCTTCTCAAGCCAGTATTGGTCGAGATAATAGGCCCCAAAGGCTCCGTCGCAGAGCCCCGTGTCGAGGTACTTCTCCTTCATCCAGAGGTAGGCGTCGCATTTGGCCGATCCTGTCGACGGCCGGTCCGTGCCGGGGATCGTTCCCTCGCCGGTGAACATCGATTGGCCGTCTTCCCCCACGAGTCGACGTTTCACCGCCAACCTCGGGCCGCCCCTGACCAGCCGCCCGTAGAGCGATTCCGGCGAAGGATCAAACCGGATCGGCAGAAGATTCTCGATGCCGGCAATCGTCGAAGCCAGGTTGCTCGTGGCGGCAACGGCCGGATCGTAGAGCACGGCTCCGTCGATGCAGTCGCGAAACTGCTGGACGAGTTCCTCGATCGAGCCAACCTTCTCAACGCGCCGCCCGGCGAGCCACTGCCCCGGCCCGGTCAGCTTTTCCAGCCAATAGTCGTCGATGTTCTGGTCGAAGTGCGGCGACTGAACGAATCGAACGTAGAGCCGAGGCTCGCTGCGGTTGACGATCCCCTGAAGGGCAGCCACCACGTGGCAATGATCCCAAGCCGTCCTGACCTGCTCGGCATCGTTCAGATCGATCTTGGCAGCGTAGGTGAGATCGTAGAACCGAATCGGTTCTGATTCGGCACCAGCCGCAATGCCTGCGAATGACGACAAAACGGCGGCCAGCAGGACCGTTGATTTCTGCATTCCAACCCCCTCACATTCCTCGTATTCTCGCGCCGGCGAGCACACAATCCACAAGTTTTGCCAGCCGCGCGCGGCGGAGTAGTCCGCGGTCGAGTTCGTCGAAAAGCTGGACCCGCGTTCGTTCGTGAATCTCTTCCGGAGCGAGAGGGGCGTCTTCGGCCAGGTAGCCGTTGGCGGCCAGGTATTCAGCGAGCGTTTCCCGTTTGTCGTTGCGGAAACCGCGGACCTCGCTCCGCTGGAGGGCATCGAGCAACCGCCGGGCGTCGCGGCCGAGCTGTTCGGCCAGCTCGTCGACACGATCCAGATAGACGTCGCTGACGGCTCCGGAATCGACCAGGGCGGCCCGGTCCACCGGATCGCCCCGTCCGATCCGCCAGAGAGTGACGGCTGTCTCGACCGCCCGAGCGGCCGCCGCCGCCTGGTGATACACGGGCGAATCGCGGCGGACCATTTCCACCTGGCCGTACGCAGCGAGGGTCTGGAGTTGTCCCCAGCGGTTGATGCCGGCCTCGAGGAGCCGGTGGAGCAGATCGACATCGTCGATCAAATACCAGAGATGGAGATTGCCCGGTTCGTCGTGGGGATTGATGGCCGGGACCTGGAGACGCTGCCCATACTCGTTCCAGGGAAGTCCATCGGGGCGAGGAACGGGCACGGGGTCCGGCCGGTCGAACTCGATCGGCGGGACGCGTTCCGCCTCGCTGAACTTGCGGATCTCGGCCAGGTCGATCAGGCAGTTCGGCACATCCTGGCAGCGATGCAGCAACTCTCGCCACTTGCCGACTTCGTCGTGCTGCGCGGTGAAGTAGAAGACCTGCCGGCCGTCGCGGCAGATCTCGATGACTGCGTCGATGATTTCCCGGGCACGGCGCTCGTCGCTGTTGCCGAGCGTCTCGTCGAGGATCAGCGGCACCTTGATGCCCTGCTCCTGCTGCTCCACGAAGGCCACGCGGACGGCGAGCAGAAGCTGGAGTCGTGTGCCGCTGGACAGTTCGTCGAGAGCCAGGCCGTCGTTGCGCGAGGTGTCGAAGGCGCGGAACTGGGGCGGATCGGCCTGGTGAACGTGCAGTTCGTAGCGCCCGTGGGTGATACGGGCAAACAGGCTGCGGGCACGTTTGAGCACGCCCGGCAGTTCTTCCTGCTGATGTTCGACCAGGAAATCTGCCAGCAGGCTTCCGACCAATGCGTCGTGGTCCAAATGGCGTTGGGCTCGCAGCGCTTCGACCGCTTCCGCCAATTCGGCCAGGCGAGCTTCCATATCGGTGCTGTGGCGGGCCGCATCGATTGCCTCCTCGATCCCGCCGATCTCCTGGTTGATGCGCTCCAGCCTGTTGGCGGCGGTACGGCATTGCTGCCGCCGGATCTCCAGTTCTTCCCTGCCAAGCGAGAGAAGCTCCGGGCGGTCGGCCAACGCGGTTTCGAGCAGGCCGAGATTGTGCTCAGCCAGCCGCAATTGGTCGGCCACCTGGTCGTACTGCTCCCGCTGGCGGGCCCAGTCGCGAAGGAGCGGCTCCTCGTCGGCCGAGAGTCCGGTGCGGGCGAAAAGCTCCCTCTGCTCGGCCACGAGATCTTCGATCTCGCGCGCGATCAGGCTGAGATTTGTGGCGCTGTCGACGGCCGTCGCGGCAGCGCTTATGTAACGCTGGCTGCGGCCATCCAGGGCGTCGGCTCGGGCGTGTGCCTCGTCGGCATCCCGGGCGTTGGGCAGGCCGTAAGGCTTCAGGGCCTCATTGATTTCCTCCAACAGGTCGCGGAACTGTTCCCGAGCCGTTTCCGCCGCCGTTCGGGCCTCGCGCTGGCGCCTTTCAGCGTCACGGTAGCGGTGGATGTTGCCGGCCGTGAGCACGAGCGACGCGTCGTCGCTGTCGGCGTCCAGTCCGAGCCGTTCGATCCACTCGGAGCGTTCTTCTTCGAACTGGTCGTCCCGATCCAGCAGGGCTTCGAACTTGTCGGCCAGCCCCGACCAGCGGGATTCCTTCTCCCGCACAATCGTGGCCCGATCCAGCCGCTGCTGCAGATCGCGAACGAAGGCCCGCACCGTCGCGGCGGTCCACTCCGGGGGCATCGGGATGGCCAGGCTCGCGTAGTCGTGCTCGATTTCCGCGCGGCGGTCGAGAACCTCCGCCGAGTGAGGCCTGAAGGCCCAGCCGATGACGGCCGCAGCCAACAGGAGCAGAATGAGCCAGGAGGAATGGGCAACAACCGTCATCAGGATGGAGAGAACTGTCAACACAACGCCGGTGATCGTGAAATGGAGCGCGTACTGACTATCGCTTCCCGTACCCACGTGGCTCACACCCAGCCAGCGATGCAGAAGGATCACACCCTCGTGAAGCCGCTCCGGATCGCCGGGCCCGGAGGCATCGTCGACCGTCTCGAGCCACTGGCGCATGGCCTCGGCCGCCATGCGGTCGGCGCGGTGCCTCTCCGCCCGCCGAGCGAAGGCGATAAACTCCTGGATCGTGGCTGCGTCCAACTGCGACGCCTGTTCGGCTCCCACCTCCGGCCCGAGCAGGACCCGGGCGCCCTCGAGATCCACCTCGGCCTGACAGGCGGCCTCCTCTCGGCGCCCGATGTCGTCGCGAAGGCTCGCCAAACGGCGGCACTTCAACCGCAGGGCGGTTACAAAACCTTCCGGCAGACCGCCCTCAGGCAGGTCGGCGGCGGCCAGCTCCCGATCGGCCTTCTCCCGCCGCGATTCCTCCTTGCGCCGGCGGGTGCGGGCCGCCTCGAGCGCCTTGTGGAGCGAATCGAGCCGCTGGATGTCGTGGTGGGCCACGCGAGCCACGCCAGCCGGAAAGACCCGAAGCTGATTGCGGACTTCGGCCACCTGCTCCTCGGCGACACGCCGCTCAACGGCCTTGTCGAGCAGGGTCATCTCGTCCAACGCCGTTTCGGCGGCTGCTTTCTCCGCCTGGAGACGTTTGAGATTCGCCTGCCGTTCGATGAGCTCGTCCTGGCGTCGCAGGGCCGCCTGGTGCCGCTTCTCCGCCTGGGCCAGTTCTTTCGTCAGTTTTCCACGGCGCGTGGGTTGGCGGCTGAAACCCAACGATCTGCGGGCGGTTGACACGTCATAGCCACCAGACAGCTCCCGGACGATCTGGCTCGCCAGATCGTAGTCATGCTCGGTCTGGATCAGGTCCTGAAGGGCCAACACATTCCGGTCGCCGATGTCGGGGGGGGCCAGCTTGGGGTAATCGGTCGCACCGCTGTGGCCCGGTCGATCGCCCGGATCCGGCCCGAATCGCAGTCCAGTTCCAATTGCCGGCCATGGACCTCGGCCGATGCCCGCAGCGACACGTGATCGGCAGAGCCCTCGGTCGGCCGGAGCAGGTAGTGAATCGCCTTGCCCAGGGTCGTCTTTCCCGAGGCATTTGGTCCGTAGATCACGTTGATGCCCGGCGAGAGTTCGGGCAGCGCAAGATCCCCCCGCTGAAAACCGGGCATCCGGCGAATCTCGATCGATTTGAAGAATGCAGCGGTAGGTTTCATGAAGGTGCTTGCAGCAACAACAAAACCATGATCGCGAACACCTGTCCGGCCTTGGAAGCGGTAACTCTCTGACGAATCGGACAAGCGCCGGGGCAGGTCACTCGGGTATCGTTCATGGGTCGGATATATTTCCTGATTGCGTGCCTTCTACGCGGGATTGGCCTGGTCGGGCGGGCCGGCCGAGCAGCGCTGCGCCAGCAACGTATCCAACAGCAGACGTCCCTGCCGTATCAACGTCCGCCGCACCATCTCCGTATCGGGGGGCGGATCGCTCCGCAATGCACTGTAGGCCGGCGCATTGTGAGCCTCCAGCATCTGGACCTGAGCCTTACGGATCAGGTCCGCCGTTTCCGGCGAGGCCTCGCCCGATTGGAGCGAGATCAATGCCCGGGCCAGAACTCCGGTCGGATCGCGTTTCTCGGCCAACTCCTTGAGGTCCACGACCGGCAAGGTCTCGTTGGAGACTTTGTCGACTCGGGCGGTCGTTCCGTGGTAGCGCCGCTCATATTGCTCGACCATCGGCCGAGTGAGAACCTCAAGCTGGGACGAGAGCGGCGTGCGGCCGCAGAGGATCAGACGCAAAGAGAGTTGCTCGATGGCCTCCTGAGTCTCCGGATCCAGATCGGCCAGGTACCGGCCGACCGAGGCTGTCAGGTGCGACTCCAGATCGTCGGCGTCGGCCAGGCCGGTCAGATCGATCTCAAGACTCTCGTAGCGGACCCGCGACATGGCGAGTTGACGGGCGCCGACCCGGCGCGGACCGTGAAGTTCGATCAGCCATGGTCCGTGCGGCCCCGTTTCGCCCGGGTCCATGGCCTGCGGCGATCCTGGGTAGAGCAGCCCGGGCCCGGTCTGTGGCGGCTCCCAGCGGGGCCGGTGAACATGCCCCAGAACCCAGGTCGTGACAGGACACGCCAGCAACTCTTCGCGAAGGACCGGCGCGTAGTCGCTGTGGCGGGCATCGAGGTCGGCGTGAAGGAGGCCAAGTGTGGGCAGGGATTGGTCGGCTTTCAATCGATAGTCATCCATGGGGCTCGACGCCACGGTGGACGTCGGAAACGACCATCCGTGAACCCGCAGGATCGGCTGACCGCCGCGTTGGACGATCGTTTCCTCCCATCGCCCACTGCGCCCGACCAGATGGAGCCATTGGCTGCCGACGGCATCGACAATCCTGGGCAGAACGTCGAAGTCGTGATTCCCCCCGACAGCGTAGGTGGGAATCCCCGCCTCGGCCAACTGGAACAGCCCGTCCTCCAGCGGCCCGGTTGCTTCAAAGAAACGGTTCTCGTGATCGACGACATCGCCGGCCAGGGCCACCAGGTCGACCTCGAGTTCGATCGCCCGCTGGACAATATTCAGCCACATCTGCCCGCACGAGTACCGTGCGGCAGTCTCCGCACCGGCCAGCCGGCTCGGACGACGGCCGATATGGATGTCGGCAGTAGCGAGGACTCGGACCTTCATGGTCAACGGGTGGAAACCGTCTTTAGCGGGGAGCGGCACAGGCACGTCCGTGTGGAACTGGGGACAGGCGCAACAATCCAGCCGGGCAACGACTTGCGTGATTCTTCAGAGCCCCATTGTAGCCGATGGACTGAGGGCAACCCAATAGTGGAGTCTTTCCTGGGCAACCGCGATGGCAACCATGAACTCCGGGTCGACGGAGTTCTCTGGCTCGTGATTGTCAAACACGACGTTTTCTGCCATGAATGGACAAGTTCAACTGTTCGCTCAGCAGACAAACGCCGTTTTGCGGGACGAGAAGCGATGATTGCCCTCCTGCTGTCTTGGGTAATACCGGTCAGGCTCCCATGAAACTTCACGGTCCCTGGAAGATCTTTGCCTCCAGCCATGTCTACCACGATCCCTGGATCGACGTCAGGCGAGACGACGTAATCCGCCCCGACGGCCAGGAGGGCACTCATTGTGTCGTCGAGATGAAAGCAGGCGTCTGTGTGGTCGCCATGGATGCGGAGGGATATGTCTACCTGACAGATGAATTTCACTACGGTATCGCCAGAAATTCTCTCGAAGGGGTCAGCGGCGGCATCGAACCTGGCGAGGCCCCCCTGGAGACGGCCAAACGGGAACTGGAGGAAGAACTCGGGCTGAGGGCCGAGAGCTGGACCGACCTTGGCTCAGTCGATCCTTTCACGACGATCGTGGTTTCCCCAACCCGTCTGTTTCTGGCGGAGGGCATTTCGGAGGGGGTCCTGCAACCCGAAGGCACGGAATTGATCCGCCGCGTCAAAATGCCGCTGGTCGCGGCCGTTTCGCAGGTCCAACAGAGCCAGATCACCCACGGGCCGACCTGCGTTCTCCTGCTGAAGATTGCGTTGCGGCGTCAAGCCGGCTGATTCTTGCGGCCAAGGTACGCTTCGGGTGGTGATCCTCCCGTGGCCTCCTTCCCGGGGAAAGCCCGGCGCTGGTCGGCGGTCGTCCGGATCGGCGCGGTCGGCCACACCGGCGAGCGAATCGGTCTGGCCGAGAGGGGCCCCATCGAGTCCCGATCGACCTTGGGCGACGGGCCGGCTGCGTCTCCCATTCTTCCCCATTCGTTTGGCGGAGCCCCCTGAAAGTCGGTTACTTTGTAGGCGCAAACTCTTGGGTTACAAGCACTTACGAACAGCCATTCCTCGTTTCTGTTTCCTGCCAACTGCCTTTTAAAAAAATCTTCCCCACCGCAAATTTTTCCGAACTTCTAGATGTTGACATACGTATAGATACTGTTATAATGTCCATGTCAGCGGAAAGGAATTCGCGGCGGGCCCAGAGATGGCTCCTTTACCCCCTGAAACAAGTTGCCGCAAACCGCTGGCACAATTTGGAGGAGAAAGTGATGACCGAGCAGGAATTGACCATTCGGCTGGAAGAGTATCGCCACAACGAGTCGCTTCGCCAGACGGCCGGCGATGGTGGAGTTCATTCCATGGACGAGATCCTCAGGGAACTCATGGCCCAATACCAGCCCCTCTTTCCGTCCACCAGCAGTGCCCGACCTGCGCAACTTGTTGCCTGCTGATTCTTGTCGTGCCGAATCCCGGATTGCCGCCGCCATTCGTCTCTGCCCGTGGGGGCTGGCTTTGCGGTTCTGGGATCGGCTGTTGCCCGCAAGCTCACACTACCACCTTGTCATGGAGGACCGAAAACATGCTCGTACTGTCTCGAAAGCGGAACCAACAGATCACGATCGATGGGAACATAACCATTACGGTACTTGAGGTGGGACGATCCAGGGTTAGACTGGGGATTGAAGCCCCGCGAGAGATGCCCGTCTTTCGCCCGGGAGAAACTGAACCCCAATCTGAGACACGCCTGACCTGCGCGGCCAACTGATCTGGCCTGCCGGCTCGTCGGCATCGGGCAACCGCGATCGGCGGCTCCCTCGGCGTCGGGCGCTCCGCAATTTCCCTATCGACCGGCTGGAATGACCACCTTTGAGCACCTCATGCTGGGAGCCACCGGCGCCATGGCGGCCGGACTCCACCGCCGCTCTTGGCAGATCGTGGCGGTTGCGGGTGCGGCGGCTGGGCTCCCCGACTGGGATGGGCTCTCGATCCTGCTCGGCCCCGCGCCCTTCGATCGCATCCATCGAACGGTCGGCCACAGCATTTTTGTCGCTACCGTGGTGGCGGTGATTGCCTCGCTGGCCGAATACCGTTTTCGAATCCTTGCCCGATGCGCCACAGCCCTGAGCCGGAGAATCGAAGGCTTTCCCCACGCCCTCGATTCGCCGGGGGAGGGGCCGGTCCTGCGCGAGAACGTATTTTTGTGGATCATCGTCGCAGTCCTGGCCACCTGGAGCCACCTGGCCGCCGATCTTCTGTTCTCGGGGCACGCCCACCTTTCCGATTGGGGATTGAAGCTTCTTTGGCCTTTTTCCGAAGCGTCCTGGGTCTTCCCGGCAGTTCGCTGGGGCGATCCGTGGCCCACGATCATTCTCGTTGTCGGGATGTTCGCCATGCTGCGGCGGCAGGACCGCCTGCAGGGTGTGGCCGCGTTGACCCTCGTCGCTCTCGTCGGGTACATTGCAGTGAGAGCGTTTTTTCTGCCTCGCTGAGTGCTCTCCATCTGGAGGTCCCGTACGGCGTCCGGGAACGACTTCTGTTTGCCCAGACGCTGATTTCCTCATGCCGCTTCCTACCCCCAGCCGTCCCCTGATCGCCTGTAGCCTCGCGGCCATACTGCTGTGCGTGGTACTTTGCGCACTTTGCACGGCCACTCTGCTCCGCCCGTGGCGATTCGAAGGATTGGGGGGCCTCTTGCTGCTGCCAGGGTTCCTGGGGCTGGCGCTCACCCAATATGCGGGCACATTCCAGGCCAAGGCAGGTCGTGCGGAAATGGTTGCCCGACTTTACGCCTTCATGGGCGGATTCATGTTGATTGTGCTGGCATGCCTTCTCTTCGATATCGCCTGGTCGGGCCAGCATCCCTCCGGGCCGGTGCTCGGTGTGGGTGCGGGTTTTGCCGTGCTGGCCATTTGGGGCCGAATTGGCAGTCGCCTCAACCGGACTTGGGCCAAGGAATTGCGGTGTTTCGAGGCCGAACTGGAGCAAGAAGAGCGTACGGCGGCGAGGCCGGGCCATCCGAGTGTGTGGATGACCTCCCTGTTGGTCTATGGGGTGGCAACGGCAGCCTTCTACGGGGGCATGGGGCCCCGATCGGGTGAGCACGTTGAGCCGGCTGACAGTCCGTTTGTGCTGCCGGAGGATGCCTCGGACGTCGGCTACTGGATGTATGCGGGAGACACCGTGCTCGAGTTCTCGATTTCCGAACCAGGATTTCTCGACTGGGCCGAGGTTCAGATCAAACGCCGCCAGGGCGACTTTGAGGGACTGAAGGCGGTCGGAGAACCACAGTCGATACCTACCTATCGCGCATGGCTGCCTGACCAGGCTCCACCGCATGATGCGGTGGTCGAAGATGGCTACTACCATGGTTGGCAGCAGGAAGGCAAGACGATCGAGTATGCGTACGACCGGAAAACCGGGCGGGCCTACTACGCTTCCACATCGCTGCCGGGCGGATCTTGAATAGCCTTGCGGGATTCCCGGCAAAAGGTGGCTGTCCCCTTTTGCCTCCTCGCAACCTCATTGGGTGCCGCCCCGAAGGCCGCCGGCTGTCCGGATCCATACCCGCGGGCGACTCCTACATGTACTCGCAGTCCATGCCGAGTCGCATCTTGAGTTCCTCGAACGCCCGGGCAAATTGATCGCTGGACGAATGGACGTGTTCGGCTTCCGTGATGAACTTCATTTGTTCATCACACAGGCAGCGATGCTCTTTGAAGGTCTGTTCATACTCGCTGAGACTCTCGCCATAGACGATGAGCAACTTGTGCTCGTCGAACTGAATCTCCTGGGGAATGCCGGGATTGAGCACGGCAATGCCCGTGCATCCGTCGTTCAGCAGCAGTTCTTCGTACTCGTAAAGGATGCTCTTGAGCACTGGCATATCAATGTGCTCGCGATACAGATCCTGATGCCCTTGACGTTCGTGGCTGTGGCTGGTTTCCAGCACGACATCGACAACCATGCCCAGGGGGTCGAGCAGGTCGAGAAAGGTCTCGAACACGGATTCCTTGCTGACCGTTCCCATCAGGACCGGCACGGTGGACCGGCTTTCCTCGTCTCGATAGCAATCGTGACGGTACCCCTGGCAGGGAACGACTTGGAGATCGTAGGACGGACGAACCGCATCGGTCAGATGAAAGTCGCCGTAACGCGACACGGCCAGATGCGTCTCCAGCTCTTCCTCGCTGAGATGCTCAAAGCTGCTGGTTCCAACGGGAATGGAGCCGTCGCGAAAAACATTCCGGAAGAATCTCTTGAGGAAGCCCATCGATTGGTACTCGTCACTTCAGCTATTGGGTTGCCCTGACAGGTTCTGTCACGGGGCTCGAATCTGATCTTGTACGGCTTGTCGCGAGCCACCGCTAACAAACCGTAGGTCAAAGTTGTGGGCGGTCGGTTCCGTTGGGGGCGGTTTGCCAAACAGGCCCTGCTGGCCGCCCCGCATAATCCGCTCTGTCGTCCCGTCCGCCAGGATCGTCGTAACTGGCCCAGCCGACAGGCGGTGGAGCCAGACACTCGCAGGGGGCGCACACCGCCCCGAGCTGCCAGTGGTCCTAGCCAAGTCTAGCACCATGAATTGCCACGCGATGAGCTGACGAACTCGTTCCGCGCGAATCTTTTCACCCCCCTTGGCAAGCTCTCGGCGTCAGCACGATTTTGTCTTCGAGAGACTTCCGCTAACCGGAAATCCCGCTTCATGAGGCAACCTTGTTGAGAACGCCATCGCTCGCCACGAGAGCCGCAATCAGTACAATGGAGGCATTCGGAGGCGGCTGTCTGAAAAGGGGGACAGGCATTCCGCGTCTCGTACATTCAGCAGATTGGACGTACACAGGGCGGCAGGGCCGCCAGCGGGCACCGACCGAAGGTTGGTCGCGAGCTACCGCTCGAACTGAAAACAGTCTGCTCCCGATAACGCGCGAGTCTTTGTGAAAAACTTCACGATCTTTGAGGTTAGTAGTACAGCGGAGCCCGTCCCCGTTTGCGAACAGGGCACGACTCCTGAGAGGAAATCCTATGGAACCGTGGTGTCGGAAGCCGGTCATTGGCGGGGGCGCGTGCCTCTTCCTTGTTGTTGTTCTCGCATCCATCGCATGCCGGCAGAATCCCAGCCCCCCAGCCACTGGACAACCAGCCCGTTCCCCGGAAGAAAAACTGGAACAAGAGATCTGGGACGTTGTGTTTCTTTCCGGGGAACGTGTTGGCCACGTCCACACTTCGGTCTTTCGCGTGCCCCGTACCACCGGCGATGTGCTTCGGATCCAGCAGGAGGAAGTCCTCACGCTGCGGAGCAACAACAATCGCATCGAAGCCCGCACAAAAACCACGTCCATCGAGGATCTCGATGGCGGACTGATTGAGCTGAGCAGCGTTCAGCATCAAGGCGCCACCCCCATAGAAACGACCGGTCGAGTCGTCGGCAACCAGTTGCAGCTCGAAGTCGGCGCCGGCGGACAGAAAACGAGCGTTTCGCTCCCTTGGGCGTCCGGCTACGGTGGACCCTACCGAGTCGCCAGCTCGCTGCAAAACAAACCACTCGTTCCAGGCGAAACCCGGACGCTTCGCTATTTCGACGTCGGCACGAACCAACTGGCGACCGGCACTCTGACAGCCGTCGATTTCGAAGAGACCGAACTGGCGGCCGGCACCCGGCAGCGGCTCCTGCGAGTGGAGTCGAAGACCACCTTTGACGGCACGGCGGGGGGAACCGCGCCGCAGGCTCCTGCGGGTGTCGGCACGATCAACAGCACCCTCTGGACCGACGAGAAAGGGGAGATCTACAAGGAGCAAATCACCACGATGTTCAATTTCGTGGTTGTTCGCTCCACCCGGGAGGAGGCCCAACAGAAGGTTGACCAGCTCGCTTTTGACTTGGGAAAACTGTCCGCCGTGTCGGTCGAACGTTCGTTGCCAGCCCCCCATCAGACGAAGCGAATTGTGTACCGAGTCCACCTTGAATCCTCCGATCCGGCCCAGATATTCGATACGGGGCTCACCCAGCAGATTGTTCCGGAGGATGGGCATACGGCCCAAGTGACCGTGTATGCTGTCCGCCCGGGCGACTCAGCCGGCAATCCGCAGGCATCGTCCGAAGGGGCCACCGACGGTGACCTGAAACCCAACACCCTGATCCAGAGCGATGACAAGACCATTGCCGCCCTCGCACAACAGGTGGCCGGTCAGATCGACAATCCCTGGCAAGCAGCGGTTGCCCTGGAAAAGTGGGTCAGCACGAAAATGACCTCGGTAGGCGTCTCCTCGGCGTTTGCGACGGCGGCGGAGGTCGCTCGAACCTTCAAGGGAGACTGTACGGAGCACGCGATTCTGTTGGCCGCTCTGATTCGAGCGCGGGCAATTCCGGCTCGAGTGGCGATCGGCCTGGTCTACGTTCGCCAGGAGTTTCTCTATCACATGTGGACCGAAGTCTATATCGATGGGAAGTGGATTCCCCTGGATGCCACCCTGGGCCAGGGCGGCATCGGTGCGGGGCATCTGAAGATCACCGACAGCAACCTCCAGGGAGCCTCTCCGAATGCGGCCTTTTTGCCGGTGACCGAGGTGATCGGCCAGTTGAAGATCGAGATTCTGGAGGTTCAGTAGCCGGCGCAAGCGACGAGCCCCGCTTGAGAGCTAATTTCCAGGCCAGTGGCGCCCCAGCTATTCTCCGACCGTGGGAGGCTTGGCCCGCTCTTTGCGAAAAGGTCCTTGTTCTTCAAAGCCTGAATCGCTCCACTTGCGCCAGTCGGTCTTCAATTTGTCCACAATGTTGCTCAGGTCCTCGTCCTGCGAGATTCGGGCAAGCAGGTACCAACGGGAAAAGCCGGCTTCGCGAATGGCTCGGATCAGGTCGGCCCGATAGCGACGGTAGACGAATTGTTCGATCCAGAGCGCGATCTGACCGCAGAGGAAGAAGCAGGCGGTCAGCGCCGTTGCGTAGACCCAGATACTCCGGACCTTGTCGACGTCGACTCCGAGGAACGTATCGATCCACTTCATATGGATCGCCAGGCAGATTGCCGCCACGGTCAGCATGGGAAACAGAACGAAGTTCGATCCGGCGTCCGAAAGGATTTCGCTGACTGCCGCCAGGTGGCCATAGAGATCGGGTTTCTCCTCGGAGAGGGGCGGGAACCTGGTCTCCTCCAGCGCCTCGACATGGACGTGTCCGCCGTCGGAATCGACGACGAATCGCTCTCCGTCGACGAGGATCCCTTCAAGGTGCCGGGCGATTTCTTCTTGTCGTTCAGGTTCCATGATTCGCCGGAGAGTTGAGGGGATACTTACTTGGGGCGCGCTCGGAAATAGGTTGGTCAATGGGGTGGCACGCCCTGAGGAACGAACGGCGTGGTGCCCCCACAAACCACGCCCTTCACTGCGCTTAGCGACCTGTCAACGCGAACGAAACTTGTTCAAGCCCTTCACGAGCGAGCCCTTGAATGCCGGACATGGCCATTTCATTGTTCCGGATCCCGGTTCAACCTGCAACCCGCAGAACCCAGCCTTCTTCAAGCGAGAAGAGTTGCCCGGACGGGACGCCGCGGTGGTGCGAACGGATTGCTGAAACAGGCTTGGCGGTCGTCGGCGGGCAAGCCATCGGGTCGGCCGGAGGCCGTTGACATGCTGCTTCAGGGCGCGATGATGGAGACTTGCCCATCGATGGGCCGATTCCGGCCGTCCCCGCACGATATCCCCGGGCCCCCCTGTCACCTCGGTACCAACAACCCAATTGGCATCATTCCCCGCACTCAAGGTAGCACGATGTCTCCGAAGATCTATACGCGAACCGGTGACCAAGGCGAGACCGGATTGTTCCTGGGCCCCCGCGTGGGCAAAGATATGCCGAGAATCGAGGTCATCGGCACCCTGGATGAGTTGAATGCCGTGCTGGGAGCGTCGCGATCCGGCGGTCTCCCGGGAGAAATCGATGCGGTCGTCGCCCGCGTACAGAATGAACTGTTTGTGCTTGGCGCGGAGATCGCGGCGCCAAACCCCGGCCTCCTGACAATTGGCCGGCTCCAGCGTCAGCATGTGGAGGCCCTCGAGAGCGAGATCGACCGATTCTCCGAAGCGCTCCCCCCCCTGACCGACTTCATTCTCCCGGGCGGAACGTCCTCCGCAGCCTGGCTCCACCTGGCCAGAACCATATGCCGGCGCGCCGAACGGCGTCTGGTAACCCTGTTGCGAGAGGTGCCGGAGGAGATTTCCCTCGTTCTGCTGGCCTATCTGAATCGGCTGGCGGACCTGCTCTTCGTCGTCGCCCGCGTTGTCAATCGCATGGCCGATTGTCCGGACGTCGCGTGGAAGAAGGCGGACTAAGGCCACGCCTGGAATAAGTCTGCGACTTCGCTGAAACCGCTGCCTGCCGGATGTGCTGCACAGACAGACTACGTGCCCAAAGGCTATGCACTGCCTGCATGGCAGGGCGGCGTTCGTGAGTCTTCTGACTCGCCAGTGGTTCGCGCAAGTCGTTGTCAAAGGACTTCTTAGGGCTATTTCCTGCAGTCCGTTTTGCGGATTGGCACACCAGTTGCGAATCGACACCGTGATGCTAATGAGTCTGGCAGCCGGTATTGCGGCCGGTTGGCTCATGACGCGAGGCGAATCTTGACCGAATTCCCACGGACTTGTCGCAAAAGGTGCGGAACATGAAAAGTAACGTTGAGCAGAATTGGAGGCGTAGGCTGCCGGGATTTCTCGGTGCTGCAATCCTCATGGCAGCGCCGATCCTGGTTCCGGGGAATTTGTCTGCGGCGGAGGAGGCCGAGGCGGGCGGAATGGTCGAGACCGCAATGGCGGCACCGGGAGTCCTGGACCGAGGCGATAACGCCTGGATGCTGACCAGTTCGGCACTGGTCCTGATGATGACGGCGCCGGGGCTGGCGCTTTTCTATTCGGGGTTGGTGCGGAAGAAGAACGTGCTTGGGGTGATGATGCAGTGCGTGTTCTTGATGGGCCTGATGACGGTCCTCTGGGCCGTCTACGGTTATTCGCTTTCGTTCGGCGGTTCGGCTCCCTTCCTTGGCAACGGCGAATTCCTGCTGATGAAGAATGTGCAGATGGTCGACGGGACGGCTCCCCTGGAAGGCTCGATTCCGCGGCTCACCCATATGCTTTTCCAGGGAATGTTCTTCATTATCACCCCCGCACTCATCGTGGGTGCTTTCGCCGAGCGCATGAAGTTCAGCACGATGGTCGTCTTCATGATCCTCTGGGGAACCTTCGTCTACTGCCCGTTGTGCCACTGGGTCTGGGACGGCGGTATCCTCTGCAACGGAAATTCGACCTTTCCCGTGGGAGGGGCCTTGGACTTTGCCGGCGGTACTGTTGTGCATATCAGTTCGGGCATTTCCGCCTTGATCTGCGCACTCCTGATCGGGCGCCGGCTGGGATTCGGCAGCCAACCGATGCCGCCTCACAACCTGACTTATACGGCCATAGGAGCCACCATGCTCTGGGTCGGTTGGTTCGGCTTCAACGCCGGGAGTGCCTTGCATGCCGACGGGCTGGCCGCAAGCGCCTTTGCGGCCACCCACTTTGCAGCCGCTGCGGGCTGTCTGGCCTGGTCGGGCTGCGAATGGATTTTGCGGGGCAAGCCATCACTCCTGGGAGCCTGTTCGGGACTCGTAGCGGGGCTGGTGTGCATCACTCCCGCCTCGGGATTCGTTCAACCTTCCTCGGGAATTCTCATTGGCCTGATCGGCGGCGCCGGTTGCTTCATGGCGTGCACCGCTGTCAAGTCTCGATTCGGCTACGACGACTCCCTTGACGTTTTCGGTGTCCACGGCGTCGGTGGCACGTTGGGCGCCCTCCTGACCGGCGTGTTTGCCACCCGTCATGTGGCGGACGTGCGAAACGGCGGCCCTGTCGGGCTGATCGAAGGCGGAACCGTGCTGGCCAATCAGATTGTCGCCACGGCCATCACCTGGGGACTGGCGATCGTGGTCACCTTTGTTCTACTAAAGGCTCTGGACGCAACCATGGGACTTCGCGTTTCCCAGGACGAAGAGATTCAAGGCCTCGACCTTAGCCAGCACGGCGAGGAAGGCTACATCTTCATCTGACAAGACAATCTGCGGCCCCTTGCCGGCAGCATACCCCAGGAGATACAGGATGAAAAAGATCGAGGCGATCATCCGCCATTTCAAGCTGGAAGACGTGAAATCCGCACTCCATGAGCACGGTGTGCAGGGCATGACCGTGACCGAGGTGCGAGGTTTTGGACGACAGAAGGGCCACACGGAGATGTACCGTGGGGCAGAATACACGGTCGATCTGGTTCCCAAGATCAAGCTGGAAATCGTGGTTGCCGAAGACGCGGCCCAGGGAGTGATCGATACGATCGTCCAGGCGGCACGGACCGGCCAGGTCGGCGACGGCAAGATCTTCGTCTACGACCTGACAAACACTGTCCGGATCCGCACCGGCGAAATCAACGACGAAGCGATCTGACGAAGCCGAACCCTTTTGAGCCACGGACCAGGAGCGAGTACCGACTCGTGCGGCACTCGCTCCTGGTGTGCGTGGAGCCGGCGGCGCGCCCGGTCAGGCAGCCCGCCGCGCAGGGGTCCCATGACCGGCGGCATGGGGGAGGCTGAGAATATTCCTGCCGCCTCCCTCGACTCGCCGGCTTCGGGCCAATTCCTCGTAGATCTGGACGATCTTGTCCAGGCTGCGGTCGAGCGGGTATTTCATCGCCATTCGCCGCGCGGCAAGACCCATCCGCTGGCAACGCGCCGAATCAAGGAACAACTCGATCCGACCCGCCAGATCGGCCGCGGAATGCCGGGTGAGGACGTAGCCGCCTGTTTCCTCCGTCAGCAGGTCGGCTGTTCCGTTCTGACGAGTGGTGATGCACGGCAGACCGCACGCGGCAGCCTCCAGGGTGGCCCTGCTAAAGGGCGCATAAAGCGTGGGCAGCACAAGGACATCCGCCGCGGCATAGTACGGAATCCGCTCGGTTTCATCCACAACACTCACGCACGGAGCCACCCCGAAACGATCCGCCAGCCTGGCCGCCGGGGCCCCAAATCGATCCCCCACGATCACCAGGTGCACCGGTATCTGCCCGGCGATCAGACGCCTGATGGCCCGGAACGCCAGAGGCCAGGCCGCTGGCTGATACTTGTCGGCAACTGCCAGCAGCAGCAGGTCGTTGGCCTCGACTCCCAGCCTCTTGCGGGTGGTGTCCCGTCGCAGCTTGCGAATGTGCGGAGTGTATTTCTTGATGTCGACCCCCGGATAGACCACCCGAATTCGATCCGCAGGAAGTCCGTGGATGGAACGATAGTCGTCGGCCACCATCTCCGACGGCGCCACGGCAATCGAATCGGATCGGTCCAGTTGCCTCCGCGCCAATTCGGCCTGCCGACGATATCGGGGCCATCGCTCGAATACGACCCGCTTCCAAGGCCGAGCCCACCAGGCGGCAGCAGCCAGGCGACGCTGCCACATGCCCATGGGCGAGCCCACGGGCGAAGTGAAGACGTCGGCCGACGAGGTGATCCCCATGTCGTGGACAATGTCCGCATTCAGCGATCGTAGGGCGGCGGTCACTGCCGAATCTCGCCGCAAAGGCGATCGCATCACCCGGATCCGATGGGGTACGATCGGAATCTCGAGCCCCTCCTTGGAGAATTCCTGAGCCACGACATGCACGTCGTGTTTGAGGTGAAGCAGGTGACGGGCGAGTTCGAAGGTCGAGGCCTCCATGTCGCCGCGGCGGGGGTCAAAGCTCTCCAGCACCAATGCAATCTTCATCCGTTCCACTCCGGCGTAGGCGGCGTCCTGCGGAAAGATAATCTGGGTAAACCATCGGCAGATTTGCGGCAGATCTTGACGCTTGTACCGCTGGTACCGCGCCTTTGCACTCCTTTCGGAGGGCACGCAATACCCTTCGAGATGCTTTTCTGGAGCGCCACCCCCCGTTCGAAGTGCCAATCGCTTGACAGAGGGGCTGAGACTTACGAAACTAACCACTCCGCAACGGAGTGGCAGGGACGGCGGGCCTGGCAACCGGGCACACGCCGGACCATCTTGGCGACGGAGCCGAATCGTTCATGGCGGCACGGTCGCTGCCCCATACACACAACTGCCCGAAATCGTTTCAGCGGATCTGGTCAAGTCCAAAAGTGGCATTCGGCCGGTTTGCGGGGCATTCACCTACCTGGGAGACGTGGCTGGTGATTCAACTCGCGAGCGCTGGCACTATCCTTTCCGACCTGTCAAGCAGTATAGGAGATCTGATCGATGGCGAGCGTGGAAGAGCGAGTTATTCAAGTCACCGCCCGTGTGCTGGAACTGGACCCCGGTCAAATCAAGCGGGAGCACGTCTTCACCACCGATCTTGGTGCTGAGAGCGTTCAATCCGTGGAATTGGTCGCAATGTTCGAAGAAGAATTTGGGATCGAGATGGACGAGGATGAGGCCTTGAGTGTGACGAACGTCGGCGATGCCGTCGACTACATCACGAAAGTCTGCCGGGCACAGGGCGTTGACGTTTGAACGGCAGGCAGGTACTCGCGATTCTTGCACGATGGTTCCAAGTTAGGAGTTGCTATGGCAGACCACGAAAAATTCCCCTTGATCGACACGACGGAACCGAACTTCTTGGAGGGCACGTTCGATTATGACTTGCCCCCGCTGATCAAGTTCGACGGTCCCTTGGTGGAATACATCAACGGCAAACCGGTTGAGTTCTCCCCCCAGGAACTGCTCGCGCGAGACTTCTTCGTGACCGACACGACGTTTCGCGACGGGCAGCAGGCCCGGCCACCCTACACGATCGACCAGATGGTTCGCATCTACGATCTGCTGTCCAAATTGAGTGGCCCCCAAGGTGTGGTACGGCAGACGGAGTTCTTTCTGTACACCAAGAACGATCGCGACACGCTCGATCGCTGCCGTGCCCTGGGACATACCTATCCGGAGTGCACGGGGTGGATCCGCGCGGTCGAAGGCGACTTCCGCCTCGTCAAGGAAGCCGGCCTGAAAGAGACCGGAATGCTTACCAGTTGCTCCGACTACCACATCTTCCAGAAGCTCAAGTTCAAGAGCCGGAAAGAGTGCATGGATTCCTATTGCGCGGTGGTCGAGGCGGCGTTCGAGGCGGGTGTGCGTCCCCGATGCCACCTCGAAGACATCACCCGGGCAGACATCTACGGCTTCGTTCTTCCCTTCGTCGAACGCCTGATGCGAATGAGTGAGCAGATTCCCGAAGACCTGTCCGTCAAGATCCGGCTCTGCGACACGATGGGATTCGGGCTGAGCTTTCCCGGAACCGAATTGCCCCGCAGTATTCCCAAGCTGATTTACATGCTCAACCGGGAAGTGGGCGTTCCCAGCAGCCGCCTGGAATGGCACGGGCACAACGACTTCCACAAGGTCCACGTGAATGCCGTCACCGCCTGGCTTTACGGCTGCGACGCCGCCAACGCCACCCTGTTTGGCTACGGCGAGCGGACCGGAAATCCGCCTCTGGAAGGCGCCATCATGGAATACATCGCTCTCCGCGGAAAAACCTGCGGAATCCAGACCGAAGTGATCACCGAACTTGCCGAATACATGCAATCCATCGGCTTCCCGATCCCCGAGAACTATCCCTTCGTGGGCCGCCATTTCAACACGACTCGCGCTGGGATTCATGCCGGCGGACTCCGCCAGGATGAACGCATCTACAACATCTTCGATACCACCAAGGTCCTCAATCGCCCGCCCCGCGTGGCCCTGACCGACAAGACCGGCGCCGACGGCGTGGCCCTCTGGATCAACGAGTACTTCGGCCTCAAGGGCGACGACCGCATCAGCAAGATCAAGTGCCACAAGGTCGCCCGCTGGGTGATGGACCAATATGAAAAAGAAGGCCGTATGACATCGATCAGCGACCAGGAACTCGAACAGAAGGTCAAAGAGCTGATGCCCACCTACTGGGAAAAGTACTGCAGCGTTTGACGTGTCCGCAGCGAAAGCCTGGCCCTGCCCGTCACTTGAGGACCTGCTCCTCGAGAGCGGTCAGGGCAGAATGGCCTTGCATGATTCCCAGAAAAACAGCCGTCCCGAAGATAGCCGCGTGCTTGCCCCGGTGGCACGTCCCTGAGCGTAGCGAAGGGCGTGGTATGAGTCCTTCGCCGCCGACACCCCACCACGCATGATAGCCGCGTGGGCTCGCCCCGCGCTTGGTTGGAGTCCCGGCTTCAGCCGGCATCCGGCAATTCCAGGTCGTCCAGCTCCCTCGTGAGGGCAGTGATCTTACTGGCAGCGTCAAAGGTTCAGATGTTCTCCGCCAAGCACTTCACGCCTGCGTCGATCGTAGTCGAGCCCAGTATCGAGTCCAAGCCTAACCCGAAACCGGCCAGTGGATTAGACTGACTCTCGGGCGAGTTGACCTCCGCCAGCCCCCCGCCTTCGCAAGTCCAGGCGGAGGCAGCGTCACCGTAGGCAATCATGCATACACAGAGGCGCCAACAGCGCAAGCGACCAACGGGAGCGGACTACTCGGGTCGAGCGGTAGCTCGAACTGGTCGGCGGCCCTTGCCGCCTTGCCCGACCACGTCTGGACCGTTGACGCTGTGATCCCCTCCCAGTCTGGCCCTCCATCGCCTCTGAACCACCAACTGCCAGTCGACTATTTTCCTTTCCCCCAGTTTTCTCGCGACAACCCAATCAATCCCAACCCGACGCGTAAGCGAGGCCCCCTTCGTTCTTCACCCTCCCTTGCCAGTCGCCTTTTCGATCGAGCTTATCAACAATCCGCGCACCCCTGTCTCTCTGACCTCTGACCTCTGCCGCTCTGACCTCTGTCTTCTGTCCTCTGTCTTCTGTCCTCTGACGCTCTGCCCCCTGCTCCCGCTCCTGTTCTTTGACAATTGGCATAGCGTGCATCAGGCCGCCTCGCCCAATCCCGTCGCGGCGAGGTGGCTTGCCGGCCCCGTTCCTGAACTGAGGCCCTGACACCAATCGAAGTGCTTTTCGCCTCAGGCGCCCTCCCGTCCCGGTCTACTGGCTGTTTCGCACGAGCCAGGGGAGTTGGGTAGACATGTAGTAGGCCTTGGGAGCGGTCAGGTCGAGGAACTGCTGAAGATCGAGGCCCTGGGGCCGGGCCTGGGCGCCCAACAGAAGCGAGGCGAGGGTGGGCATCTGCTGGTATCGGATCACCTGGACCTGGTTCCGATCGAGGCCCGCCAACTCAATGGCCCGGTCGATAGCCGCCTCGATGTAGTCGACCTCGTCGATCAACCCCGAGCCTTTCGCCTGCTGAGCCGTGTAGACCTGCCCGGTAGCCAGTTTGTTGAGGGCCTCCGGGTCCTTGGAAAACGGAGTGCGGTTGTCGCGGATGATGCCCTTGAACCGTTCGAAGCTCTCGTCGACCAGGGCCTGGAAGATCTGTTTCTCCTCTTCGGTCATTTCACGCCCCAAGCTGCCCATGGTCTTGAGGCGATGGCTGGCGATGGCGTCTTCCTGAATACCGAATTTTTCGAACGTTCCAGCCAGGTTGTAGTGGGGAATGACCACGCCGATGGAGCCGGTGAAGCAGCTCGGCTCCGCGAAGATCGTTTTCTCGGTAGGGCCGGCGGCCATGGCAATGTAGTAGCCGCCGCTGGCTGCCATGGATCCCATGCTGACAACGATCGGTTTGCCCGTCTCGGTTCGCAGCTTGCGGAGGTGATGGTAGAGGAAGTCGGAAGCCGCCACGCTGCCGCCGGGCGAGTCGACGCGGAGGACGATCGCCTTGACATCGGCATCGTGGCGGGCCTGATCGATCTGTTGTTTGACGTAGCCTTCGGTGCTCAGGATGGCCCCCTCGACCGAGATGATGGCGATCTTGTCGGTGCCCTCCCGGAAATCAACCTGGGAGAAGTACTCTTCGTCGAGGTCGTCGACCGAGGAGACGCTCCTGCCGCCGATCAGCGCGAGGTTGAGAAGCATCGAGAATCCCAGGGCACCGAAGAGAACCAGGAGGGCCAGGACCGACAGGGGTCTCAATCGCCGTCGCGGAACTCCAGGCGGATAATACGGAGTGGCAGCCCGCATCGGCTGGGGCGAGACCGTTTCGGCAGTGATGGGCGGTTCCTGGTAAGGGCCGTTGAGGTCCATGGCGAATCTCCCGGAAATCGGCGAGAAAGGGGTGCGTGTAGGAAGTGTAGTGCCTTTAGATAAACTGGAGAATATCTTTGGCGTAGGGTGGGCTGTGCTGGGCCTCGCTTACGCGTCGGGTTTGCAGGGGCCTCGCCGTCACAATTGTAGCTTAGCGGAAGGAGGCAACCACGGGCAGGGACCGGTTCCGGCTTGGTGTTGCCGAAGCGGGCTGGGCGCTGTAAGCTACCTGCTTGTCGGTTGAGGTCGGAGGAGATGGGCAGGTTTTGCGGCCGTGGGGGCGGGCGCGTTCCTAGAGAAAGGAGTCCGGGAGTGTTTGTTGCGGCATCGACTCGGTGTTTTTCGAATTTGCCGTTGGATGCGGCGTTGGAGCGCCTGGTCGACCTTGAGTACACGGCAGTCGAGATCGACCTGAACGAGTCCGGCAACCATCTGAAACCGTCCGAGGTCGCCCGAAGTCTGGAGAAGGCGGTATTGACCTGCCGGAAAACGCGACGGTTGACGCCGGTCGCCTACTCCGTGGAGATCAAGGCGGACAGCGAAGGGGAGTACTACTCCCAGTTTGACGCATGTTGCCGCCTGGCCAAGGCGACCAAGGTTGTGACGGTTGCAGTTCGCAGCGAGGAGCTGGGCACGCCATTCAACGCGGAAATCGAGCGGCTTCAGGAGCTGGTTCGTATCGCCGCCAAAGAGGGGGTCGTTGTTGGCCTGGTTACCGAGTCTGGACGGATGACGCAGGACCCGGGCACCGCGGTGGTCTTCTGCAACAATGTCAAGGGACTGGCCCTGACGCTGGACCCAAGCCATTACATCTGCGGCCCCCATCAGGGGGCACCTTACGAACAGGTGATGAAGCACGTCTGCCACGTTCGTCTGCGAGACACCACCAAGGAGCAATTGCAGGTGCGAGTCGGCCAGGGGCTGATCGAGTACGGGCGATTGATCACGCAGTTGGCCAAGGTGAACTACACGCGGGCTCTGTGCGTTGACATCGAACCGATGGAAGATGTGGACCAGATGGGCGAGATGCGGAAGATCCGCCTGCTGCTGGAGAGCCTCCTGTAAGTCCAGGTCTGTATCTGGTCGTCGCTGAACGACACGCTCACACCTTGCTGCTCGTGGAAGCTCCATCACCGACTCGGACGATCCCTGTCGGGAATCGGGCAGGGATCGATCCTCCGCCCCGTGTCTTCAACCGGAGTCGGCGGCCCATTCACGAGCGCCACCTTCGGTTCGGACCAACATTCCAGGCCCGTGCCTCCTTTGGGCCGTTTTCCGGGTCTTTCTGCGCGCCAAGACGATCTCGACCGCGCCAGGGCGGCACGTGGAGAGGGTGAATATCGGCCGATCAAGTGTCTCAGGACCCGGGACGGCGGGAATGCTGGTGGAGAACGGCGCGAGCGCGAACTATGCTTGAATGAGGCGAAGCTCGGGTTTCCACGGGGCCTCGCTCACGCGTCGGGTTTTCCAGGTTGGGTTGTTGACTGTCGAGATGGTGCGTCATGTTGCTGCGAGCTTTTGCGATCCTGTGTTCCGGTTGTTTCCTGGTCTGGTGCCCGTCGGTCCGGGGGGACGAAGCGGCCGAGAAGTTGGTGCTGGCGACCTACAAGCTGGCGAACGAAGCTTCGACGGCGACGGGGACCGTGTATCGGCGTGAGACGAAGGAGGGGAAGACAGAACGATTTCTGGTCACGGCGGGGCACGTCTTCGAGGGCATGAAAGGAGATACCTTCAACCTGGTGTCGCGAACGTTGCGCGACGACGGGCTCTACCTGCGGCATGAGATCGAGGTGCCGGTCCGCCAGAACGGGGAGCCCTTGTGGAAAAAACACACCGATCAGGACCTTGCGGCGCTGCTGCTCCCGGAATCGGTCTCGGTGGAGTCGCTTCCCCTGGACAGCCTCGCCACGGAGGAGCGAATGAAGGAGGTCGGTGTGGGCGATGCGGTGCGGCTCAGCGTGTTTCCGGAACGCTCCGAGGCCAATCCGGCAGGGCTGCCGATCCAGCCCGTCGATGTAGGAATTCTTCGCCTGCCGGAACGCCTGGCCGGGCGACAGCGGCGGGGCCGTCATTCACGGGTCGCTGCGCTCGGCCAGCGGCGGCCCGCTCGTGATCGGGCTCGTGCGAGGGATGCGGAGCATCGTGGATACGGCCAAGGAATCGCGATTCGTCGAGCGGAAGACGCAGTATCCTCTTGGGATCTCGGAGGTGCTTCAAGCGGCCTTGGTTCACGACTTGATCGGCAAGAACTGGCCGGAGAAGGCAAGCGAAACCGAGTGAGAAGAAACGAAGCGAGGGGCAAGAGTACCCAGGCTATCGTTGCGAGGGGGGAGGCGTCTTGAACGACGGGCTGAAGCCTGGACTCCAGCCAACGGGTTATCGGTTTTCGTGTGAGTGAAGAGAGTCGGCATGGGTTCACGATCCGAAAGAAACCGCCAGCGGCGGGTGGCGCTGCTGATCGAATCGTCTCGCGCCTATGCCCGTGAGGTGATCCGCGGGATCGCCCATCACAATCGCAAGCATCAGAACTGGTTGCTGGAATTCACGCCGCGCGGGCTGGAGGATCCGCCGCCGGCCTGGTTCAAATCGTGGCAAGGCGACGGCGTACTCGCCCGTGTAAACGATCGCCGCATGGCGGGCGCCTTGCGCCGCAAGGGCCTGCCGGTGGTCGACCTTCGCCGGCTGATCCACACCCCGGGAATACCTTGGGTCGGTCCCGACGACGCGGCGGTCTGCCGGCTGGTCTGGAACCATTTTCGCGATCGGGGGTTTGTGCGATTTGGCTTCGTCGGCCAGCCGCAGGGGGTCCATCAGGCCATGGATGCCCGGGCCGACCATTTTCGCGAGTTGGTCGAACAGAGCGGGCTGCCCTACTTCGAGATCCGGCTCGACGACTCGCCGTCGGGCGATCGTTGGGACAAGCAGTGCCGGCAGCTTGGCCGATGGATGGCCCGGCTGCCGCTGCCGATTGCCGTGATGGCCTGCAACGACGATGTGGGCCTGCGGGTGCTCGACGCCTGCCGGCGCGCGTTGCTCCGGGTGCCGGACCAGGTGGCCGTGGCCGGCGTCGGCAACGACGAGTGCCTTTGCGACCTGTCGCTCCCCGAGCTGACGAGCGTTCACTTGAACCCGCACCGCATTGGCTACGAGGCGGCGGAGCTGCTGGACCGGATGATGGACGGCCAGACGATCGAGCAGCACGAGTACCTCATTCCCCCCCAGGAAATCGTGGCTCGCATGTCGACCGACGTGGTGGCGGCGGAAGACCCGCTGGTCGCCGAGGCGGTGCTGTTCATCCGCCAGCACGCCTGCGAGGCCATCGACGTCAGGGGCGTCTGCCGCCACGTCTGCCGCTCGCGTGGGGCATTGGAGCCGCGGTTCAAGCAGGCCCTGGGGCGAACCGTTCATCAGGAGATCCAACGGGTTCGCCTGGCCCGGGTCCGCGAGCTTCTGGCCGCCACCGACCTGCCCATCAAGCAGATCGCCCGGGCCGCCGGATTCCGCTACCCCGAATACCTGATGCGGGTCTTCCGGCAGACCATGGGCCAGACACTCAAGCAGTATCGCGAGTCCTCGCGACTGGGGTGATGGCGTTAGAAGTACCGGTTCAACGAGACCTGCAGTTCCGCGTCGAAGGCTCGATCGAGATCGTTCAACGGAAAGACTCCACCGACGCGGAATGTCGTGTGCCGATTCAATTCCGCATGCAACCCGACCGTCAGGTTCGTCAGGTCGAAACGGTTGAGCAGGCTGCCAAATCGATCTCCTCCAACGGCAACCACGTCACCGTCGTTGAGAGTTCCCGTGTAGTGGAACTCGGCGATCGACGCCAGTCCTGTGACGTAGGCGCGGGGATTACGGTAGAGCCAGTAGCCGGTGGAAAGGTCGACTTTCAGCAATGTCTGCTCCGTCAGCACGCCCCATTTCACCGGGGTGTTACCCGGTTCGTAAAGGAGAGTATTGCCGTTCAGGGGCACATCCACTTCGACGAACCCCTGGAAGAAGAGCTGATTGCTGGGGTGGTATAGCGCTCCCAGGAACGGGGAAAGATGGACCGCTTCATTTTCGAGCGAATAGTCTCTGAAGGTGCTTATCTGAACGTCGCTCCCGGTCGGCGTGTTGATGCCGATACCAGCCGCCAAGGCCCCCTCGTCGTTGACGGCCAGGAGACGCTTGAAGATCACATCGAGGTTGCCGACGGCTCCGCCGTCGACGCTGACATCGGGCGAGGAAAAGTCCTCCATGGTCGCAAAGGGCATGCGGACATCGACCGACCAGAGTTCGTCGCGGAATGTCTTCTCCAGCCCGATCGTATAACGATCCAAGTGGCCGGAGAACTCGTCCCCCAGAGTTGTCGTGTCGAAGTCGGTGTTCGAGGCATTGTGAAAGTGGTTGTATTGAAAGTAAACGCGGTCCATCGGCAGAGCTTTGTTGTTTTCCGAAACCTTGCTCCGCAGCGTTCCGCCGGCCAAGGGGAGATCGATCATCGAGTCGACCGTATCGAGACCGGCCTTCTGGAAAAACATCCCGAAATCGCCGAGCATGTTGGGCACGCTCGCCAACCGCAGAGACGGGGTTCCTCTGGTCCGCATGGCGAACTGGTCCAAGCCTGGCGCCGGCGCGGTCCGGCGCGTTGGGGACGGCGTGGAGGGTCTTGCCGCCGCAGGCGGAACGACTCGCGGCTGTACGGCAGCCGGATTTCCGCTGGGAGCCGGTGGTACGGGCGGGATCGTCGGATCCGAGGCCTTGTCACCGCCGGGTTCGGGTACTGCCACCGGCAGCGGCGCCGGCGCCAGGGGCGGCTCGGCAGCCATGATGGCGCCGGCCACGAGAAAGAGGGCAACGGCCACGCGCCCCGCACCAGTTGCCAGGCACCGATTCTTGGGCAGCATCTTGTTTTCCCCCAACGCGAACAATGTGCGCGCAAGTTTTCCTACCAGTTCTTTATCGGTGACAGGCTGCCTGCGCGGTCAGTGAAAGGCCCAAGATCTGGCGGAGCAAGAGAATCTGCGTAGACTTTGCGGGCATTCTGTGAAGGCCGGATCTCACCGGACCTCTTCTTCTGCTTTTTCCACCGCGGCATCCACAGGCTCGCTGGGCTTTTCGGTGGGTGGGGTTGCCATGATGGCCTTCTCGCACTGCTCCACCTCTTCCAGCAATTGCCTGTACTCATCGACCTCGGGATATTGTTGACAAAGCGCCTCGAAATACTGCTTTGCCTGCCGAACAAGTTCCAGAGCGCCGGCTTGATCTCCCATCCGGGAGCTGAGGTTTGCGGTCGCCGAGAGGGTGGCCGCCAGGTCTCGTGTGTATCGGGAGTCGTCCGGGTATTTCGCCGCCAGTTGCTCCAGAAGCGACCGGGCCTCAACAAAGAGGTTGGCGGTCTGGGTGTTGTCTCCCCCATGGGGTCCCTGGGGAATTACACCGAGGTCCATCAGAACCCGGGCCTGTTCGTAGCGATATTCGGGAACGTCCGGATTGAGGTAGGCCAGATGGCGAGTCAGGTCGAGGGCCCGCAGGTACGGCTGCTGGGCTTCGTTCTGGCGACCGAGGTGGCAGAGGAGATCGCCGTAGAGTCGCGCAGTGACGGCCGTTCGGTACTGATGGTCCAGATCGTTGGGTAGGCTGGCGTGGAGCTGCTCGAACAAGTCGAGTGCTTCTTTGTAGTTCGACGTGGCGCCGTCGGCGTCGAGGGGTTCGACGGAAGTCAGCAGGTTCGCCAGGTTGTAGCACCCCTTGGCCAGATCGCGCCGGGTGTTGAGGTTCCCGGGGTCGCGGCTGAGGATCTCGTGGCGGAGATTCTGGGCCCGGGTGAATTGCTTGAGAGCCGCGTCGTTGTCGCCCGTCTCCCGGGCGACGACCGCCTGGTTCATATACGAATTGGCCAGTTTCCTCTGCCACTGAAGGTTGTCGGGAGCCGTTCGGGCCAGTTGTTCCCGCTCCCGGGCCGCCCGTTGATAGAAGGCCAGGGCCTCGTCGAGCTTGCGATGGAACAGGCAGATTCCGCCGATCGCGTTCAGGGTGTCGCCGAGTCCGTCGCGCAGTTGCGTTTCCTGGGGTCGCTGGGCAACGAGTTCCTCCTGGATTGCCAGGGCTCGGCGATACCACTGGTCGGCCTTGTCTGCCGAGCCGAGTTGTTCCGTGATCTGGCCGAGGCGATAGGCATTCATGGCCAATTCATCGCGAACGGCCGGATCGTGGCTGCGTTTTTTGACGAACTGCTCGTAGTGTTCAATCGCCAGTTCAAGGAGTTCCCGCCGCAGGGGCTGCATTCCCGGCTGGTTGAGGAGCGACTCCTGGCTCACGCGTGTGAAGAAGCGGTCGACCGTTTGCCGGACCTGCTGATCGCTTCGCTCCGACTCGGCGAGGGCTGCGCGGGTTTTGACGTAGCCGGCGAAACTTGCCGTGAGTGCTACGAGGAAGAACACCAGCGTGCAGCACAACAGCAGGGCGATGGCCGGATAGCGCCGGCACCACCGGGCGGCACGCCCGGTCGGGCCAAGCGGCCGGGCCTCGATCGGTTCGTGACGGAGGTAGCGTCGCAATTCGTCGGCCAGCACTTCTGCGGAGGCGTAGCGGCGCGAAGGGTCCTTTTCCAGGCACTTCAGGCAGATTGTTTCCAGGTCGCGGTCAATTCGGGAATCGATCTGCCGCGGGGCCGGCGGCGGCTGGTCCGCCACCTGGCGGATCGTTTCGAGAACGGAACCGGCCTGAAACGGCGGCTGCCCCGTCACGGCATGGTAGAGAGTTGCTCCCAGGGAGTAGACGTCGCTCTTGGCCGTCACATGGGACGAATCGGCGGCCTGTTCGGGCGGCATATAAGCGGGTGTTCCCATGACATCGCCCGCCATGGTCATCCCGTCGGCGCTTTCGGCCAGCTTGGCGAGGCCGAAATCGACCACCAGGGCCCGATCCGTCTTGGCGTCGATGAGGATGTTCTGAGGCTTCAGGTCGCGATGGAGGATCCCGTGGAGGTGAGCTTCGTGGACGGCGCGGGCCACCGGTTCGAGGTAACGGGCCGCCCTCCGGCCGTCCAAGGGGCCCTGTTTGAGTAGATCGGTGAGACTCCGCCCTTCCACGTAACGCATCGAGAAGAAATGTTCTCCATCGATCTGGCCGACTTCATAGACCGTCACGATGTGGTCGTGCTCGATCTGTCCGGCGGCCTGGGCTTCATGCTCGAAGCGGTGGATCACGCTCGCCTGGCGGTCTTGCGGCAGCGATTCCAGCCGGTCGCGCCGGATGAGTTTGAGCGCCACGTAACGATTGGCACTCGGTTGCCAGGCGCGGTAGACGATCCCCATGCCTCCCCGACCGATCTCTTCCAGTATCTGGTAGTTGCCGAGCCGGCGCACGCCTGCGGGTCCATCGCTGGACAGGCCGTTGGACTGCAGTGAGGGGCTCTTCGGCCCGGCGCTGGCCGCGCTGGGCTGTTGTGGGGCGGCCGAAAACTGCCGCTGGATGATCTCCAGGGCGTCGGGAAAAGTCTGGGCGTAGTCCACGGCGGTCGGGGTCTGGCCGTCGCGCCGCCGCCAGTGTATGTCGATCGCCAGCAGATGGGCCAGGAGTTCGTGACGGTGCTCGCCCGCCACCTGAGCGAGAAAGTGCTCGATTTTCGGCCGCTCTCCCCGCTTCCATCGAGCCTCAAACTCGTCGCAAAGTTCATCGAGAAGCTGTCCCAGAGAATCCGTCAGCGGTTCTCTCGCCAGTTTGTCGGACCGTTCTCTTTCACCCATATCGATTTCCACGATGCCGCCGGCCACTCCGTGTGGGTGGCTCGGCTGAGACAGCCTGAGTCTACCCCTCGCGGCAGGTTCTCACAAGAAACGCCAGGCTGTCAATCGGGCGGGCATCCGGCTGGCAAGAAATCGAACGACCCTGGGCGATGGTCGTCCAGGGTCGTTCGATGTCCGACTTCTCAGAGCGGACGGGTGGGTCCAGTGGTCGCCCTTACGGCAGCGGCACTCCCTCATTCATCAGGCCGGTTGAGCGATCGCCGCCGGTCGCCTGCTGCTCGGCAAGCCGCTGGAGCAGTTCTGTCAACATGGCATTCTGGCGCTGGAGCTCGGCAATCTGAGCGAGAAGCTGATCCCGATCGGGAGTGCCTTGACCGCCGCTGGGAATCGAGCCCTGCTGGCTTTGCGGTGGCCTGGTCTTGCCCCAATCGTAGCTGCCGCCGGTCTTACCCCCACCCCAATTGAAACCGCCACCGGTCTTTCCGCCACCCCAATTGAAACTGCCGCCAGTCTTGCCCCCACCCCAGTAGTAAGAGCCGCCGGAGTTGCCTTGCTGCTGGTAAATTGGGGGTCGGACGGGGGGACGCGGCCGTACCACCGGGTAATCTTCCACATCGAGCGTCCCGGGAGGGATGATCTGCGCTGGCGGCACGGCTTCTGCTGGGGGTGTCGCGAGAGTATCTGCCGGCGCGGTTTCGCCACCAAGATAGGCGGGAGTGGCACCAGGGATCTGTTTGCTGTTCTCGATCCATTTCGCCGGGTAGTCGTTCCAGCTCTCCTGTAGGCTGTTTTCAGCAGGCTCATCGGCAACGGCCGCTGTGGCCATCGCGGCTGCCAGGATTGCCGTCAGCATGCCCGATTTCAGTGCACTTTTCATCGTCGCTCTCCCCAAAAGGAACCGTTGATCTTCGGCAACTGCCTTACGTCAGGACCGTTGCGCTGGTTAGCCACCCTCAACATGCCCGTCTTCCCGCCTTCTCCGACATCCGGTGCCTCCTTTTGCCAGAATTCCTCGTTTCAGACCTCGAGCGGGGTGGTAGAATCCGTCCATGCCGATCCCGGCCGCCGTACGGGACCCAAAGGACCCTCGAGAGGAAGACCATGTCGAACGATGATGTGACCTGTTGGTTTCACGGGCTGGCCAAGGGCGACGAGGCTGCGGTTGAACAAGTCTGGCAGCACTACTACGAGAAGCTCGTTCGCGTTGCCAAGGGGAAGCTTGCCCTGGGACAGCGGCGGGCGGCCGACGAAGAAGACGTGGCCCTGAGCGCCTTCCACAGCTTCTGCCAGGGGGCAGCCGCCGGCCGGTTCCCCCAACTCGAAGATCGGCACGACCTCTGGCGTCTGCTGGTCACGATCACTGCCCGTAAGGCCGCGCACCAGATTCGCCGCGACATGCAGCAGAAACGCGGATCGGGCGCCGTCCGCGGCGAGTCGGTCTTCATCGGCGCGGGGGAGTCCGAACGAGGCTTCGGCATCGGCAACATCCTCGGCTCCGAACCCACCCCCGAGTTCGCCGTGATGACGGCCGAACAATGCGAGCGTCTTCTCCAAGCACTTCCCGACGACCAGATCCGGCAGATTGCCCTGTGGAAGCTGGAGGGATTCACCAATGACGAAATCGCCGAGAAGTTCCAGTGCGCTCCCCGCACCGTGGAAAGAAAACTGCAGCGGATTCGCGACCTGTGGCTGCGAGAGCCGGCGGAGTGACTACGCAGGCTTTGGCGCCAACGTCGGCTGGCCGCTCACAGGGTGTTTTTCCTCCCCGAGGAAATAGAACGGAATGTTGTGGATCGTTGCCGGCCGCTTCATCACCGGGTGCTGCTCGCCCCCGGTCATCTCCTCGACGCGATCGCACACGCTTTGCTCCATCTCGGTCAGCGACAGAAAACCGTCGGTGTTGAGATCCGCGTCCGGACTGGCAAACGTGTCGAGGATGGCCTTGGTAAAAGCCCCGTGCTGCCACGCGTCATCTTCCCGGCTGATCTCCCGTGAAAGCGAGGAAGAAAACACGATCGCGCCGTATTCGTCGGAGGTCAGCTCGTAAAGCGGGTCTCGCACGATCGCCTTGGCGCCGGTGATTCCGGCCGCATGGCACGTGTCGACAAACAGCAGCACCTTGCAGGGCAGTGTCTCCAGTAATTGGCTGACGGCACTGAAGTGAAGAGCCGTCTCGTCCAACTTCTCCGGGTCGATCTCGTGCGTGGCCAGGTAATAGTCCAACTGGCGATTGCGGATCCCGTGGGCCGAGATGAAGATCACGGCAATATCGCGCTCGCCGGCCTTCTCGGCCAGGTTTTGCATGGCAGCCTGGATGCGATCTGCCGTCGCTTCTTCGTTGAGCAGGAGTGTCGTGTCGACGTTCTGATAAACCGGTCCAAGCTGGCTCTCCCAGGCGTCGGCGAAGTCTTGCGCGTCGCGATCGGCGTAACGCAGACTCAGGTTCTGGTCCTTGTAGTTCGAAATGCCGATCGAGAGCAGATGCAGGCTCGGCCGAGCGCTGATCTCCTTCTCGGGCGCTTCGTAAACCACACGAACCATGACGGGCGCGCTGGTAGCCACTTCATTCCGAGCCAGCACCGCAATCTCGTTCTCGCCCGGCAGGAGCCTCACCACACGGCTGAAACTGGCTTCTCCCTGATTGGTGCCTTCCGCGGTCACCACCGAGACCCCCTTGTTGGAAGCGGGGCGCCCATTGATCAGTACCTTCACCTCGGTGATCGGCAGTTCGTTGGCGGAAACCACTTCCGCCAGGAGATGGATCTGCCCCTCCCGCGTGGTCATACCGTCCTCTGGACTGACGAGTCGCACCCGCGGCGGCTGGAGACGCTGCATCGTCTCCGGCAGGCGCAAGTCCGTCGTCAAAGGTGCCGGGGACTCCATCGGCTGTGCCAAAACCTGAGCCTGATCGGCCGGCTGGATCGGCGCCGCCTGGTCGATCGCCTGGGCCGGCGATTGCCCGGGATCGACGGGCTGTGCCGGCGCCAGCCCGGGGCGGGCTGCCTGGGCAATTGCCCCCTGAAAGCTCCCCTGCTGAAGCACGTAACTGATCAGGTCCGGCCGGTAGAGCTGATCACGAAACTGGTGGAGCGGATAATAGGCCGCGATCCGATCCGGCCCCTGGTTGACATGCCAGCCGACCAGATCGCCGCTGCCGGGCGATGCGTCGTAGTAGCCCTGGGGTGTCCATAGGATCCAGTCGTTCTCGCCGACAACCAGCAGACTCAGCAGCGGCTCCACCGCATCGGGCTGGTCCTGGAAATCTTTCAACCCCCACAACCGGATTGTGCGGTCCGTGGAACTGGTGGTCAGGAACCGCTCGTCGGCCGACTCGCTCAGCGACGTGACGAACGATCGGTGCCCCAGAAATTCCCGCCTCACCTGCCGCTGGACCGGATCGAAGCCCAGGAGACGCCCGGCCTGGTCGCCCATGATCACGGGAAACTCCACGCCGAACCGTGAAGAGCGGAGGAGCGTGCAGGTTGTCGGCACCAGCCCGTCGGGCATCGGGAAGTCGGCGATTCCACCCCGAGCAGGGGCGAACCGCAGCCCGTACTGTCCGCTCGTGTAGACAATCGTTAGCTGCCCGTCGCGGTCCATGATCTCCGCCGAAAAACTCCCTTCCGCACTCTTGATGATTCTCCGCGTTGCCAGGTCGAACACCTGATCGATCGAGCCGTAATGGTTGCGGTCCCACTGGCTGCCCTGGGCAGGCTGCGTTGTGAAGCCAATCCGGCCACTCTTGACGTCCAGGGCCGCGCGATAGACGGCGTGTCCCACGCTGCGGAACACATAACGGGCGTCTCCGGTCGCAGTGTCCCACACATGCACCTCGCCACCGCGGTCGGCCGAGGCGGCCAGAGAACCCAGCCAGTTGAGCGCCACGGCCGTGATGGCGGTGCGGTGCCTGCCGTAAGTCAACGCCGGAGACTCGGACGCTGAAGTCCACAGACCCACCCAGTGCTCGCTGGCCGCGCCGGTCTTGCTCACGCCTCCGGCCAGCCATTTGTCCTGGTCGAACCGGAGGTCGAACGTTTCAAATTGCCCGCCCATGGGCGGCTGCACCTCGGCCCGCTTGCCGATCCAGCGGACGATCGCATCCGGAATCCGCCGATCGATGGGCAGCGGCTCCAGCCCCGGCACGGAAAGGATCGTGGCACCGGCCGAATCCACACTCAAGAGCAGCGGCTCGGCCATGGGAAACCGTAGCGTAGCTCCAGGGGCACCCGGCTGTGCCTGGCGCGAGCCGATCACCCGTCGCAATCGCCAATCATAAGCCACGATGGCCCCGCCTGTGCACACAGCGATCAGGTGGCGCCCGTCGCGTGAGAAGGCCAGTTGTTCCACGGGCCCGGGCAGGCCGCCGACAGAATCTTTCATTTCCGACATATTCCGGATGTCGTAGGCCCGCAGGGCGCCTTGCCCATTCCTGTCGCGGATGCCGACCACCAGCTCGCAGTTGTCGTGGGAGAAGGCCACCGACAGCACGTCGCCGTATCCTGCCTCGCCGATTTCGCCACGCACGACCCGCAGTAAACGCCCCGTGCGCAGGTCCCAGATCCGGACTTCCCGCTGCCCGGAGGCGGCCAGCATCGTTTCGTCGGAACTGAAGGAGAGCCCCGTCACCGGACCGGTGAATCCCCGCAGGTCCATGACCAGTTCGACCCGGCCGGCCCCCGTGTCATCGGCCGAAACCAGGTTCCCCAACCCCCAGGTCAGGAGAAGGCCCAGTGCCGGCATGAGCAGCCAATTACGCAATGTTCGAGCCGATGACATCGCTATTTCACTCCTGTCCTGCGTCCCATGGGCCACCCGAAGAGCAACCCTTATTTTTGCCCCATCTCCGCGTCATTCCACCCTTCAGAACGCCGGGACAAAGTCCACGGTCGGCTGCAGAACATCCTTCTGAGCCTCTGCCTCAGTGAATACAAAAAGGTCCCAGAGATTGTCGGTCGGATTGACGGCGATTTGCAGGGCGGTTTGTCCCTTGTCCCAGCGGATCTGCCTGGTGGCGGATCCGTCGCCTCGATCGAAGCGGATCAGGATCGGGTAGTTGCTCGTGTGCTTCTGCGATTCTTCCGCGGCCAGCGAAACCTGCTCGCCCTGGACGATGTAGTGGAACGGTTCGAGATTCCCCGCGTTGCTGACGGTCACTTCGTAGGTCTTGCGCTGCACATTCCAGCCATCGGTGCCGACCACAAACTCGTAGGTTCCCGGCTCGAGAGTGTACCTGGCGGTCTTCTTGCCGGCGCCGCGGTCGAACGAAATCACGTCTTTTCCGGGAAACGACTGCTGGTAGCCCGGCTCCAGGGTCACGTCGTGGCTGCCGAACACGAATCGCACCTTCGCCTG